>CAVCBR010000037.1:0-22427 GCA_963600695.1 bacterium | reverse complement strand
GCCAGCATCAATCTGACGGCTTCTATATTCTCTTTTTTAACAGCATTACTTAAACATAATCCCACCAATGCAGTTTTTGGTAACATTATTTCGATGTAAGGTGTCAGTTTTTCCTTTTTATTTATGCGGAATTTAAGATTTTTTGGTATTTCTTCGCCTTCTGTAAAAATTGCTGTCGAACCGGAAAATGACAACATTTCATAAAAGCCACGAACAAGGCGAAACTCTTCCTCTTTTTTAAAGTGTTTTTTGTTTTTAACAAATGCCGGCACTTCATAAAACATATCTAAAGCATCTTCTGGAAATTCTTTTTGCAACTCGTTATACGTTTTTACTATAACTTGATGAATATCACCATCGTTAGCATAATTGACATTATGACACATCGTCACTTTACCCTCACTTTCTACATAACGATGACAATACGTAAGCAACAGCATTCTATCAAAAACCAGCATAACTTCACCTCCAAAATGTTCCCACAAATATTTTGAGTCCAATGAATTTGAAAATGAAAGAATATAAGGATAAAATGAATGTCCAGGATCATAACTAACACCAAGTTCATTGGCAATATCCTTTAAATGAGGTCTAATGGCGCTCAATGCCCATTTATATTCAGTTTCATCTTCAAAGAAGCCATATCGTGTTGCCCATAATACAATATTGTCTTGTTTTAGTATTGAATTTAAACAGGATAATGACGTATAATGAGCCACACAGTTTGTCTTTAACGGAAGCGGTAAAGATATTTGTTTCATAAATTTTTATGCCGCGGGCTCACTCTTGGCGTTAAGTGGATAAAGAAATTGCGTGAGAGCCATACTTGTTGCTCGTTCATCACTGCGAGGCTCTGGAACTGCCCGGTATAGTTGAACGAACAAACTTGCAGAAGCCTCACGCAAATATGACTACACACCACAACCGATGCTCACGCATCAGCCGTTGGCGGTACATACATATCCACAAGACATCTACTGTTTGCCTCATTCTTGACTATACCAAAGAAATTTTCCAGATTTCGCAGTGTCAAGAAAGAGCGTCGAGTACACGCTTTTTCAAAAAAATGTCTGCTTCGCGCCCGCTTGTGCCCGCGGACGGGCTGGCGGCGAGGCGGTCTGCACGGCAAAGTTACACATTTATTTGCATTTAGCAAACATAAAATCAGGAGTCTGTGCCGGGGTTTGAGAGTAAGGTTTGTCGTGAGATTTTCACCGGCTTTGCTGTCTGCATTCGGGGCTGTATGGCGATGAACAGGGCTATAAATATGGCGATGAGCATGGCTCCGCACGACAGTCCGTCGAGGGGAGAGCTACCTTGCTCGCATTATGGGCATCCTCGCTGTTTTTCCCGACGGCTGCATCTTTCCGACCATCGAATTCATAATAATGCGCATACGCATTTTACGAGAGTCGGAGCAAGTGCACTTCAAATCACGGTCAAAAATCTTTTTTGGTCATCTCAAAAAATAATTATACCTTTGCCGTCACAAAAGCGGAGGGCATCGCTAAGTTGATGCTCAAAAGCGGCGGGGCGTAGCGCAGTCCGGTAGCGCACCTGGTTTGGGACCAGGTGGTCGCAGGTTCGAATCCTGTCACCCCGACTACCAATATCAAACGGAACGTCTGAGGCTCTCAGTTTCAGGCGTTTTTTCTTTGTGCTGATGCGTGACCGCTATGATTAGTGCTGAGTCAGAGTATGCGACAAGAATTGTAACTTGCATTTCGATGAGTTTGTTCGGCGTGAGGTTTGTGCTTTTTTGTTGGTATTGTGGGGATATGTCAAAAAAATTGACTATTTTTGCGCGGTAATCACTGCCGACTCTTGTCTGAGGGCATAGTCGGGCAGATGTTCGCCCTTGAATATTAATTAATTTATTAACTCATTATAAATTTATTAGTTATGGATATTTCCCATATCGAACACATCGGCATCGCCGTTCCCTCGCTTGACGAGGCTATTCCTTTTTACGAGAAAATGCTCGGTTTTAAATGCTTCGCCATCGAAGAAGTCGCCGACCAAAAAGTGCGTACAGCTTTCTTTAAAGTAGGTCAAACAAAACTCGAACTCCTCGAGGGTACGGCTCCCGAAAGCGCAATCTCAAAGTTTATCGCCAACAACGGCGGTCGTGGTGGCATACAGCACATCGCTTTTGCCGTGCAAGACGGCGTGCAAAATGCGCTCGACGAACTTCAAGAAAAAGGTTGCCGCGTCATTGACAAGGCTCCGCGCAAAGGCGCCGAAGGTCTTAACATTGCCTTCCTCCACCCCAAATCGACAGTGGGCACCCTCGTTGAACTCTGCGAAGACCCCAACAAATAATTGTCTGTAACAGGATATTACACGTCATCACTGACGCGTCACAATAATCAAGAATTAAATCACCCTCATACAACAACAAATTATGAGTAGTCAACTCGAAAAAGTTAAAGAACTTATCGAACTGCGCACCGAGGCACGTCTCGGTGGCGGTCAGAAAGCCATTGACAAACAACACGAACGCGGCAAATATACAGCTCGCGAGCGTATCGCCCAGCTCCTCGACGAAGGTTCGTTTGAAGAGCTCGATATGTTTGTGCGCCACCGTTGCCATAACTTCGGTCAAGAAAAGAAATCATATCTCGGCGACGGCGTTGTCACCGGTTACGGCACAATCGACGGTCGTCTCGTCTATGTCTTTGCACAAGACTTCACCGTCTTTGGCGGCTCGCTGTCAGAGACCATGGCATTGAAGATTTGCAAAATCATGGATATGGCGATGAAGATGGGTGCTCCGGTCATCGGTCTTAACGACTCGGGCGGCGCACGCATACAAGAAGGCATCAACGCTCTCGCCGGCTATGCCGAAATCTTCCAACGCAACATCATGGCTTCGGGTGTGATACCCCAAATCTCGGGTATTCTCGGTCCGTGTGCCGGTGGCGCAGTTTACTCTCCCGCCCTCACCGACTTCACCATTATGGCAAAAGGCATCTCCTATATGTTCCTCACCGGTCCCAAAGTTGTCAAGACTGTTACCGGCGAAGATGTCACCCAAGATGCTCTCGGCGGTGCCGAAGTTCACTCACAAAAGAGCGGTGTATGTCACTTTGCCGCCGAAGACGGCGAAGACGCCATACGCATCATACGCAAACTCTTCTCATACATACCTCAAAACAACCTCGAAGAAGCTCCGCTGGTTGAATGCAACGACCCCATCGACCGTCTCGAAGACTCTCTCAACGAGATTATTCCCGAGTCGGCAAACCGCGCATATGACATGTACGAAGTCATCGGCGCCATCGTCGACAATGGCGAGTTCTTGGAAGTGCAACGCGACTATGCCAAAAACATCATCGTGGGCTTTGCACGCTTCAACGGTCGCTCGGTGGGCATCGTAGCCAACCAGCCCAAATACCTCGCCGGCGTGCTTGACTGCAACGCATCGCGCAAGGGTGCCCGCTTCGTTCGTTTCTGCGACGCCTTCAACATTCCGTTGGTAACACTCGTTGACGTTCCCGGCTTCCTTCCCGGCACCGGACAAGAATACAACGGCGTTATCCTCCACGGCGCAAAACTGCTTTATGCTTATGGCGAAGCCACCGTGCCCAAAGTGACCGTAACCCTGCGCAAGAGCTATGGTGGCTCTCACATCGTGATGAGCTGTAAACAGCTGCGTGGCGACATGAACTATGCTTGGCCGACAGCCGAAATCGCCGTTATGGGCGGTGCCGGTGCCGTCGAAGTGCTCTATGCCAAAGAAGCCAAAGCCTCTGACGATCCCAAGAAAGTACTTGCCGAGCGCGAAGCCGAGTACAACAAACTCTTCTGCAATCCTTACAACGCCGCCAAATATGGCTATATCGACGATGTCATCGAGCCGCGCAACACACGTTTCCGCGTGATACGCGCCCTCCAGCAACTCGCGACCAAAAAAGTTGTAAACCCGGCTAAAAAACACGGTAACATACCTCTTTGATCCCCATTATGAAAAAAAGACTGATATTAATCATTGCCGCCGTTGTGTGCATGGCATCAGCCACCTATGCTCAGGGACTGAGATCGCTGTGCATCAACGAGGTGATGGTCATCAACGACTCATCTGCCGTTGATGATTTTGGCGAGCACTCGGCATGGATAGAGCTGTTCAACAAGAACTTTGCTCCGCTCCAAATCTCGAGTATTTTTATCACCACTGACAGGACAAACATCGACAACCCCTCAAAGGAAAAGATGTATGCCGTGCCTCTTGGTGATGTGCGCACAAAACTCGCAAAACGCCAACACGTGATATTTTGGGCTGACGGCAAACACGAGCGTGGTACATTCCACACCAATTTTACGCTTAACAAAAATGACGAAAACTGGATAGGTATCTATGCTGCAGACGGCAAAACGCTCATCGACTCAGTGAGAGTACCTGCCAATCTCGCTGCCAACCAATCGTATGCACGCACCACCGATGGTGGCGAAACATGGTCAATACGTCATGGTTCACGCGATGAGAACAAGCTAGACTACGTGACACCGGCGAGCACCAATGTTATAACTCCGACCAACCCCAAAGTAGACAAATTTGCCGAAAATGATGCGTCGGGCTTTCAGATGACAATTCTCGCTATGGGCATTGTGTTCCTCGCCCTTTTCGTGCTCAGCCTCTGCTTCCTTGGCATTGGTGAAATCGGCAAATACTTCTCACGTCGCAACAAAGCGCGCGCCACAGGTGTGACACTCGCCGACGTTGACCCCAAATCACATGATTCGGGCGAAGAAATCGCCGCCATCGTCATGGCTCTCCACGAGCATCTCAATGCTCACGATACCGAGAGCACAGTACTCACCATCAATAAAGTAAAACGCGCCTACTCACCCTGGAGCTCGAAGATCTACTCCATGCGCGAACTTCCTCACAAATAACATTTCACTAAAACAAAAATGAAAGAATATAAATACAAAATCAACGGTTCGACATACACCGTGGCTGTCGGCGACATCGAAGATAATATCGCACAAGTCGAAGTCAACGGCACAGCATACAAAGTAGAACTCGAGAAAAAAGTTGCATCAACGGTAAAAGTTGCCACACCTCACCCGGCAGCAGCACCGCGCACGGCAACCGGCGAAAAAGTCATTGCCAAAGCAGCACCGGCAGCCGCCGGCGGCGCAGGCTATCAAGTTAAAGCCCCCCTGCCCGGCACCATAATGTCTATCTCTGTGAAAGTCGGCGACACCGTTAAAGCCGCAGACACCGTGCTCGTGCTCGAAGCGATGAAAATGGAAAATGCCATACACGCCGGTCGCGATGGTCGCGTGGCATCAATATCAGTAGCTGCCGGTGACGCCGTGCTCGAAGGCGCACTCCTCATGACAATCGAATAATCACCCACAGGATAAAAACAAATCATTATGTCAGGTGATTTTTTGATGGAAAACCTAAGACGGTTCTGGGAACTGACAGGTTTCGCCAACGCCGAGTTCGGCAATTTTGTCATGCTCGCCGTCGGTATATTTTTCATTTGGCTTGCCATTAAGAAAAACTTTGAGCCGATGTTGCTCGTACCCATCGGCTTTGGTATCCTTATCGGCAACGTGCCCTTCAACACCACCGCCGGTCTCGAAGTCGGCATCTATGAAGAAGGGTCTGTGCTCAACATTCTCTACAACGGTGTGTCTGCCGGTTGGTATCCGCCCCTGATTTTCTTGGGCATCGGTGCGATGACCGACTTCTCGGCACTCATCGCCAATCCCAAGCTCATGCTTATCGGCGCTGCCGCACAGTTTGGTATCTTTGGCGCGTATATGATCGCCCTGCTCATCGGGTTTGCTCCCGACCAAGCCGGTGCCATCGCCATCATCGGTGGCGCTGACGGTCCCACGGCTATCTTCTTGTCATCAAAACTCGCACCCAACCTTATGGGAGCCATTGCCGTCTCGGCATACTCATATATGGCACTCGTGCCGGTTATCCAACCGCCGTTGATGCGCCTGTTCACGACAAAGAAAGAACGCTTGATACGTATGAAACCGGCTCGCGCCGTCTCACAGAACGAAAAGATTATCTTCCCGATTGTCGGTATGTTGCTGACATGCTTCGTGGTACCCTCCGGTCTTCCACTGTTGGGTATGCTGTTCTTCGGTAACCTCCTGCGCGAATGTGGTGTAACGACACGTCTTGCCAAGACGGCATCTAACGCCCTCACCGATATCGTAACAATCCTCCTTGGTATGACTGTCGGTGCATCGACACAAGCATCACAATTCCTCACGCCTCAAACCATCGGTATCTTCTTCCTCGGCTTCATGGCGTTTGTCATTGCATCATCGTCGGGCGTGCTCTTTGTCAAGATATTCAACCTTGTGTTGCCCAAATCGAAGAAAATCAACCCGCTCATCGGTAATGCCGGCGTATCGGCAGTACCTATGTCGGCACGCATCTCAAACAACCTCGGTCTTGAATATGATCCGCAGAACTATCTGCTCATGCATGCTATGGGTCCGAACGTGGCAGGTGTTATCGGTTCGGCAGTTGCCGCCGGTGTGCTCCTCGGCTTCCTCGCCTAAGGCTTAGCTTAGCATTCATTCCAATATAAGACAGCGCCCCGAAAACCCATAAGTTTTCGGGGCGCTTGACATATCAGTTGTTCGACAATATCGGTTTAGCGATCGGAAATTACATCGCCACAAACAGCGACAAGAAAAACATTACGATAGAAACGACCATAATCTCAATTGTTTGTGTGTTAAATACCATAACCCTCAATAGTCAAGACATGCGTGCGAGACATTGCCACCAGTGTTATCGATGCGATAATCAACAGTATTTCAATAATCGCGAACGTGATTATCACACCCTTTGACGGTATGCGAGCCTTAAACAACACACAACACCCAGCCCAAGCCACAGCTATCGCCGGCAACGATATGGCAAGCAATACGATTGACGATGTCAGTGTCACCAATCCTCCCGAGAAATCAGGATTAAGATAGCAATCGCCAAATGACAACCCGAACATATCACACATCCACTGTGGCGAAGTAATGGCATATCCCAACGACGTCAACAGGCAAACAAACGCGGCGATAAGCGTGCCACACCCTATGGCTGCCGCTATTATACCCGCAAATGCCGCCACAGCCTTAACAAAGACATTTACGACAGTGCCAAGTGTCGATAAGACATTATCATTCTGATCACTTTTATCCAAATCAGATATGGTGTCAGCACCAAGAGTGAGATTGCGTCCGATATTCTCCGGCGTCACCGGCAACCCTAACATTTCGAGGCGACGGCGCGGAGTATCAGCAGGTTTGATCACCATCCATGCCAACATATAGCACACGATAAACGGAAACATACCCGTTAACAGAGCCGCAGCCAACACAAACAAACGCACCAAGGTCACGTTAAACTCAAAGTATGTTGCCAATCCCGAGCAAACACCGCCAAACACCTTATCATCGATGCAACGATATAATTTGCGCTGTAACGGCTGACTTGACTTTTGGGCAGACGATTGTGACGGATTAAATGGCGGAGGTGTCGTTTGCCTGTTTTGGTCGTCAGTGTCATTATTGTTCTTATCATCACTCTGAGAGTCATCGCTGGCAATCTGCTCGGGCTTACCCATAATTTCAATTACAGCCTTAACATCGTCAATGCTGATAATCGAGGTGTCTGAAATTTTGCTTTCAAAATGTTCATGAATGCGAGCTTCAATGTCATCAACAATCTCTCGCTCGTCGTCAGAGGCGAATGTGGATTTCAATTGATTGAGATAATTATTGAGAAGTTCATAGGCATCTTCGTCTATATTAAATATATGGCCATTGATATTGACCGGAAAAGAACGTTTCATTTTTAGAATTATTTATTAATAAGAGATTAAAAATTGACATTATTGGAGACTTTTGTCCGGTGTGTCTCCGTCATCGCCCGATGACAGCATTTCAACCGACTGTGCAATTTCAGTCCACGCCTCGCGCAACAAACCAAGATTATCGCGCCCGACATCTGTCAATGTATAATACTTGCGTGGCGGACCCGATGGAGATTCAACCCATTTATAAGTCAGCACCCCATCATTTTTCAAACGAGTGAGCAAAGGATAAAGCGTGCCCTCGACAACAATGAGTCGGGCATCTTTAAGCCGCGATATGATTTCGCCGGCATAAGCATCTCTCTCGTTTAACAGCAACAGTATGCAAAATTCAAGCATACCCTTGCGCATCTGAGATTTTAAATTATCGACATTCACAATAAATGTTATTTAAATGATTTTGGAGAAAAGAAAATGAGTCATAGCCCTATCAATCTATCTCTCACCATAATATGCACAATACAATTCACAATGAGAAACCAGACATGAACTAATCACGCCGCAAAGGTAATAACTTTTATAGTACTATGCAATACAAAGTACTATATTTTTTCAAAAAAAATATCTTTAACAAAACTGACGCATAATAAAAACGTCATATTCTCGTTAGAACATTTGTGGCATTTTTTGGTTTATAATTATGTGTCACACCTTACGATAATTTAGTCATCACAACGCTTTCGGCAGAGACAGAGTTATGATAACGCGCGAAAACATAGAACGCATATATGCAAGCTATCCCCATCGCCCCGAGTCGATTGATATGCTTGACTTGGCATTGTTGTTTGATAATGCCTCAGAATATCATGGTGTCTATATCGACCCCGACAGCCGTCAGCTTATTATTTCCTCAATCGATGCGCAGTCACCATTTCACGCTATACCGCTGAATGTCATTCACGCAATCATTCCATTTGAAGAATGGTTGGCAGTCGTTTTGGGCGCGTCTATAATATTTTTAAATCGCACATCGTCAGAGACAGCCATAGACATACGCAGTGACGACACCGGTATATTATCATCACTGCGCCGCCTTTTGCGACATTAAGAGGGTTTTGTCTATACCAAGAAAGATACGCTTGACATTACCAGCCACCCGAGTAGCCGCCACCGCCGGTAGATCCGCCACCGAAGCTGCCACCGCCTCCGCTACCACTGCCACCAAAGCCTCCGCCACCGATGCCGCCGACGACAACTGCCGACGCAAGTTTGGCAATTACGTAGCTGACATTCTGATGATGTCCGCAATTCAGACATCTATACTCTTTGACTCCACGTCCTTGTCTGTGTTCGGTGGGATTCACAACGACCCTGTCTCCTTCGAGGTGCATAGTGCGAGCATGACAAAACGGGCATTCATTCAGCGCGACAGCCTTATTCACAAACGAATAAATATCAGTTGTACCACAATTAGGGCATAGCCACACGTCATAATCCACCGATTTGAGCCGTTCCTCAGCATCTTGCGCCGGTGTCAGATATTGATTGTCAGTGTCCTCATCAAGCTTTTTCATCGCGGTTTTGCAATTTGGGCAAAGGTGGTTTCCATTGCGCCACTTATGAAGTAAGTACAGCAAAATCAAAAATACCGGCAACGGCATTAACAGACCGAAAACAGTCAGCACCAAGAACAGTCCTCTCATCGGACGCAACGATTGATACTTGTCATAGTTGGTTTTATCGCTGACAAGATAGCACCGAAATATGAGCAGACCCGCTGAGAATATCGTAACACAAATTGCGCATAGCCATAAGAAGTTGCAAAAATCTTCCCACTCCTGTTGCTGTTCCAATTCTATCTGACTGTAAAGTTCGTTGCGAGCCGCCTCAGACGTCATTAATTCATGCAGTCGCTCGGCGGTTGCGAGTATGCCTTCGCCATATTGTTCTTGTTTGAAAGCCGGCACAAGTTTTTCGTCAGCGATACGACGGCATATCATATCGGGCATAATGCCTTCGACGCCATAACCGGTGCGAAAACAAAACTTCTTTTCATCTTTAACAATGAGCAACAGCAGACCATTGTCTTTATCTTTCATGCCTATTCCCCATTTCTCGAACAATTCGGTGGCAAACGCATCTACGTCTGTTTGATCTTTGGGTTCCATATTACCGATAATAACAATCGCCACCTGGGCTGTCGATTGACGGCGTATATCAACGAGTATCGAATCAACTTGATTGCGGACTTCAGGTGTGAGCACACCATCAGGGTCTGAGACCAGTTTTGTGCTGTCGGCAAGCACCACATTAGGTATTTGATCGACGGTATAGCCTTTTGCCAACGATGGCAACACCGCAACGAGCAAAAATGCGGCAACCGCAATAACACGATAATATTTATTACTTATGACAGAGAATTTCATCTTGTTTAAATATAATCAATTATACACAAATCACACTGCGGGCAGAGACATACCGTTAAGCTTGCGATATAAATCCAAGGCATAGACATCGGTCATTGCCGCGAGATGGTCGACAACAGCCTGAACACGTTCAAACAGAGTATCTGCATACACATTATACTGCTCCGGAACACGGCTTAACAACAATCGCGAATAGTTAAGCGCAGGCTTTTCGACGGCATTTATAAATTTATCGAGTAAAAATGTCAGTATCCGATTACCGGCAAGTTCAATATCAACAACGTCGCGCGCACAATAAATTTTATTCCATGACAGACGTGATGACTGACGATAGGCATCACCCTCGCGACCGTCAAGATTGTCAAGCAGCGAGCCGGCAAACCCACCTTCAAGGATAACATCTTCATTATCCAAGAACACGTTGGCACACAACTCGACAAGTCTGCCGACAACACTTGATCTAAGGTAAGCAATGCGCTCGTTTGGATCATCGACACAATTCATCACTTTTTTTAAGTGCGACACGCGTTCATCATCAAAATAGCGCAAAAGTGTGTCAATAACCTCCTCCGTAGACAATATTTTAAGTTTGTGAGCATCTTCAAGATCCATCACTTCATAACAAATATCATCGGCTGCCTCAACAATATAGACCAATGGGTGTCGTGCATAGTGCAAGGCTCCATTGGGAGCATCGAGGCGCAACAGCCCGAGTTCGGTGGCGACACGTTCAAAAGACTCTCGTTCGGTAGAGAAAAAGCCGAACTTGCCTTTACTGCCGGCGAGTGACGAGTCGTATGGATATTTCACTATAGAAGCGAGCATGGAATAAGTCATAGCAAAGCCGCCGGGACGTCGCCCATGATAACAATGCGTGAGCGTGCGAAACGCATTTGCGTTACCCTCAAAATTTGTAAGGTCACTCCACTGTATCGGCGTAAAAAGACTTTCAAGCCGGTGTCCTGCTCCCTCGCTGAAATATGTGGCAATGGCTTTCTCTCCGGAATGTCCGAAGGGCGGATTGCCCAAATCATGAGCCAAGCACGCCGCCGATACAATGTCTCCAATATGACCGAATATATCAGTATCCATCACTCCGGCATATTTATCTTTGAGCCGTATGGCTATTTCATCGGCGAGTGATTTACCGACAGATGACACTTCGAGCGAATGTGTCAAACGATTGTGAACAAAAACGCTGCCCGGCAATGGAAATACTTGTGTCTTATTTTGCAGACGGCGGAATGGCGATGAAAATACCAATCGATCATAGTCACGTCTGAAATCTGTGCGTGCGTGACCATGTTTGGGATCATGATAATGTTCGAGCCCGAGGCGTTTGTCGTTTATCAATCGTTGCCAATCCATTCGTCTGTTGTTCTGTATCATAAATTATATCCTATTTATATCACCGGCAATTTAAAGTTACGCACCTGTTCCCATAGTTCGGCTTCCTGTCCGTCAAGATAGCTGTCAAGCAAGTCATGAAAGCGCTGAGAATGATCAAACTCGCTCAAATGTGCCGCCTCATGACAAATAATGTAGCGACGTAAATCGCGCGGCATAAACAACAGACAACAGCTCAGTGATATTTCACCTCGGGCATTGCATGTTCCCAAGCGATTTATGCCCATACCAATGGTTACATCTCTTGGTTTTACGCCCAAACGGCGATATTCTTCCCTTGCTTCGTTTATAAGCTTTTGACCAAACTTTTTTGCCAATCTTTTAAAACAACGCGAAATGACATCTGCCACCAGCGGCTCGTTTAAGTTCTCATTTTTCGGCACCACAATAGTAAACATATTCTCGTTTCGTTGTAACAAGCGATATTGCAGGTCTGCGTCATTACGATTTTCAATTATGCGAATCGAAAAATAGTCAAACTCATATAATTTGTCAAACTCATAAATTGATACTTCTTTGCTTTTTAACGGGCTGTCATCACTCAGTGCCCACTTATCCAATATTTGTTTCAGCTGGTCAACAGTGACCCAAGGGGGAGTCGAAACACTAAACACCCCATTCTTCCATCGTCCGGTGACATTGCGTGCATTGGTGCGCACCGTCACTCTAACAAAATCAAAATATTGTGTTTCAAACAATCCTGATCTGACAAAATCGCTCATAATTATCGTGCATCAAATAAGCATTAATTAAACATCAATTTGCGTCGCAACGGTTCGGGGAACTCACTGCCCGGACACGTCACAATATTTATAACAAAGGGAGCACGTGCCAGCGAAACTGTTTCACCCATCGGCAATGTCGTCGAGCGCCCGTCAAGCGTGAGGCGGAACGAGTGTCCTCTACCATCTACTCGTATATCTATCACCGAATTGTCATTGACTACCAACGGACGCATACTCAACGAGTGTGCAGCTATCGGTGACAGCACCCAAACCGGCGCCGTCGGCTCTACTATCGGACCTCCGACAGAGAGGTTATATGCAGTGCTCCCTGTGGGTGTGGCTACTATCAACCCGTCAGCCTTGTATTGGGCGAGTTCTCGACCATTGACCATTGTGTATGCCGAGATCATTGAGGCATTATCATCTTTCGATACCGAGACTTCGTTTAAGGCATAGCGCACGCCTCGTATTTGAGGTCGTGTAACAGCAATGAGTGTGCGAGATTCGACAGGCGTGTCTTTTGATACATAAAACTCAATATCAGATAAGAGTTGCTCAAATGACAAGCCCGAGAGATAGCCCAAATGTCCGGTATTAACGCCAAGAATGGATGTCCCGGTGCTGCCGACCCATGCCGCGGTTCTCAAAAATGTGCCATCGCCACCAATGCTTATCGCCACATCAACATCATCCGGAAACAAGCCGTCCATCAAGCTCACTCCCGAAAGCGAAACGCCCAACTCATCAAGATGTATATATAACTTGCGATGCAAACCAACGTTTGCACCCATCAACACAAGTTGACGCAAGAGTGCGCTTATCTCATTCGTATAAGGTTGTTGTTGGCGACTGCCATACAAAGCGACTTTCATACACATATCAATTTATTAGTTCACAGAGCACATCACACATTTATCATCTGTCAACGACAATATGTTATAATCGGCGATTATTGCAAGCTGCACGGTCAAAATTATCGTTTTTACATCTTTTGAGCAGATTTTTTCCAAAAATAGAATTTTTGTGCCTATATTTGTACTCTGTTTATGAGACAAATTTACATATTTTTCTCGAAACATAGCTGACATTGGCGAATATCATTTGTTTTTTTGATTGTCAACAATGACTCGACTAAGTGTAAATATTAACAAAATAGCCACTTTGCGCAATGCTCGTGGCGAAGACAACCCAAATGTCTGCCGTGTGGCTCATGACTGCGAAGTTTTCGGAGCTCAGGGTATTACCATACACCCGCGACCCGATGAGCGGCATATCAAGCATGCCGATGTTTTTGATTTGCGCAAGATTGTGACAACAGAGCTTAATATCGAGGGCTACCCTTCGACAGATTTCATCGAGCTTGTTATCGCCGGAGGTGCAAATCAGGTAACGCTCGTGCCCGATGCGCCGGCTGCCGTCACATCATCGACCGGGTGGGATGTCATTGGTAACTTTGATTTTCTATGTGATGTCGTCAAGAAATTCAAATCAGCAGGCATACGCGTGTCAATATTCATCAACCCCGATGCCGGTCAAATCAAAAAGGCAGTGCTCACCGGTACCGACCGCATAGAGCTGTACACCAAGCCCTATGCCGACATATTCCCAAGCGATAAAGAATTAGCAGTCGCTCCTTATGTTTCGGCATCTCAGATTGCCCACGATTGCGGCCTCGGTGTAAATGCCGGTCATGACCTGAGTCTTGTCAACTTGAAGTGGTTTGCCGAGCGGCTGCCATATCTTGACGAAGTGTCAATCGGTCACGCTCTCATTTGCGATGCTCTGTATTTGGGGCTCAAAAATACCATACACAGCTATCTCGACTGCCTAAAACCATAAAGTACAAACAAACAGCAACAATATAAACAAACTCATTATAACTTATAACGAAATGATATTGCTACAAACTTCGGTTACAGAACTTTCACTTTGGGACTTGTGTCTCAAAGGCGGTTGGCTAATGATTGTCCTCGCTCTATTGATGATTGTCGCCATATATGTGTTCATCGAGCGTTACATCGTCATCGCCAAAGCATCTCGTCACGATGACACATTTATGAAGCGCATAAAAGACTATATACACGATGGCGAAATTGAATCAGCTCAAAACCTCTGCAAACAAACCAATACCCCCTACTCTCGCCTAATAGCAAAAGGCATCTCGCGCATAGGTCGTCCTATGAACGATGTTCTCGTAGCAATAGAAAACACAGGTAACCTCGAAATAGCAAACCTCTCCAAAGGTCTCGCATGGTTGGCGACTATCGCCGGCGGAGCGCCAATGGTCGGTTTTCTCGGCACGGTGATTGGTATGGTTCAAGCATTCTTTGATATTGCAAACAGTGGCAGTTCGGCACAAATCGGCGATTTCGCCGGTGGCATCTATACAGCCCTTGTCACAACGGTTGCCGGTCTTATCGTTGGCATCATAGCCCTCTTTGCTTACAACTACCTTGTCGCTCGCGTCAATAAGGTTATGAACTACATGGAGGCTCGCACGATGGAATTTATGGATCTGCTTAACGAGCCGGCAAAATAAATCAAAACTCCAAATTAACTCTCTCGCATTAAGAAACAAGCAATGGCTCTTAAACGACAACACGACATACTCGCCACGTTCTCGATGGCTTCGATGACAGACGTTGTGTTTTTGCTACTGGTGTTTTTTATGGTGACATCGACATACATCTTTCCGACGGCATTCGAGGTCAACCTTCCTCAAAGCAGCGAGCAAACACAACTCAAGCCCACGACACGTGTATATATTGATGACAAACAAGACTTCTATGTGCAATATGGCGATGGCGAGGCAATACATTGCCCATCGGCACAAGACCTTGTTACCAATCTCACCCAACTCAAACAACAAGATCCCGAGTCGGCAATAGCCTTGTATGCCGACGAAACCGTTCCCTACGGCGAAGTCGTGAAGGTCTTGAATATCGGTGCCGAGAACAATCTGCGTATGGTACTCGCCACAACACCCGTCACTGACAATAATAAAACCGGTCAGGCTCAAGAAGACTTGACTCCGGCAAAATAACCCTCATAAATTTATGACGCGCTCACAACAAATATCACTGATGTTCACGGCTCTGATAACGGTGCTGTGCTTTGTGCTGTTGTGTGTCACATATCTATCACATAGGACCGAAGAATGGCCGCCAAAGCCACAGCCATATATCGAATTGGCGCAAGTTGAGGAATTTATCGAGCCAATCGTGCTGCCTCAGCCTGTGATTACTCCCGGCACGGAAGCAGCACCGGCACTCACGCCGGAGGACTTGGACAACCCTTCGAGCACCGCCCCCGAAACCGGCACGCATATCTCTGCCGAAGGCAAAGTTGCGAAACCGGCACAAGTCGTCACCTCAGAACGTGAGTCAGAGGTCAAAATACAGACAAAACCTCAGCCACAAGAGTCAGGCGCCAATAAAGAAAAACAAAAACGCGATCGCGAGCTCGACGAACGCACCAACAACGACATTGAAAGCGCATTTGCCAACAACAATGCAAAAAACAATGCCGACAGCCAAGACAAAGACACCGGCAAATCAGGCAGAAAAGACGGTGTCGCTGACTCTCACGGACGCAGCGACTCTCACTCACGAGCAAAAGGCGATGTGCTTAACGGCGGTTTTGCATGGCCAACGCTCAGCACAGACATCAAAGCGACAAACATTAATGGTAAAATAGTCATCATTTTCACCATAAATCCGGATGGTAGCGTGCAGAGCACTAAAATCGGTCCCGGCACCAACATCTTGAATGGTGAGTTGAGGCGAAAATGCGAGAACTTTGTAAAGAGCCTCAAATTTCCTCACAAAGGAGGAGCGAGACCCGAACGTCCGGTGCCCGGTAACAAGCTGACGCTGACGTTCACAAACGCCGGTTAGCCTCACCGCTCAAAGCCATCGCATTCAGCCACAATCAGAACTAAATAAAATCGTTTAAACTCAACATATATATAACAATGTCAGAATTCAAACGCACCCTTATAACAACAGCTCTCCCCTATGCTAACGGTCCGGTACACATCGGTCACCTCGCCGGTGTTTACGTGCCGGCTGATATATACGCACGCTACTTGCGCCTTTGCCATCGTCCGGTGACACTCATCGGTGGCTCTGACGAGCATGGTGTTCCCATCACCATCAAAGCAAAAGCCGAGGACGTGACACCCCAAGACATCGTTGATCGTTACCACAAAATAATCAAAGACTCGTTTGAAGAATTAGGTATATCTTTTGACGTATATTCTCGCACCACCAGTGACATACACTCGGCTACCGCCTCTGAATTTTTTCGTCGTCTGTATGATAAAGGCGAATTTATCGAGCGCACGTCCATGCAACTGTATGACGAAAAAGCCGATCAATTTCTCGCCGACCGCTATGTCACCGGCGAATGCCCGCATTGCCACAACCCCAGAGCATACGGCGATCAATGTGAAGCTTGTGGCACCTCTCTCAACGCCACTGACTTGATAAACCCCAAGAGCGCCATTACCGGCAACACTCCGGTGTTGCGCGAAACACGCCACTGGTTTTTGCCCCTCGACAAATGGGAGCCAAAACTGCGTCATTGGATTCTTGACACGCACAAAGAGTGGAAGACAAACGTCTATGGTCAATGCAAATCATGGCTCGACCTCGGTTTGCAACCTCGCGCCGTGTCTCGCGACCTCGACTGGGGCGTTCCCGTGCCGGTAGACGGCGCCGACGGCAAAGTTTTGTACGTTTGGTTTGACGCTCCCATCGGCTATATCTCCAACACCAAAGAATTATATCCCGACACATGGGAAACTTGGTGGAAAGACCCCGAAACCCGTATCATCAACTTTATCGGCAAAGACAATATCGTTTTTCACTGCATAGTTTTCCCGGCAATGCTTATGGCTTATGGTGACAACTATCAGTTACCTGACAATGTCCCCGCAAATGAATTTTTAAATCTCGAGGGCGATAAAATTTCGACATCACGCAATTGGGCAGTATGGCTCCACGAATATTTACGCGATTTCCCCGGCAAACAAGATGTTTTGAGATATGTGCTCACAGCCAACGCCCCCGAGACCAAAGATAACGATTTCACATGGAAAGACTTCCAAGCTCGCAACAATAACGAACTTGTCGCCATTGCCGGCAACTTCGTAAATCGCGCCATAGTCTTGACTCATAAATATTTTAACGGCATAGTTCCGGTAGCAGGTGCTTTGCAAGACATCGACAACGAAACCTTTGCCGAAGTCAAAGCCATAAAACAGCGTCTGTCCGAAGCCATCGAGACCTTCCACTTCCGCGACGCTCTGCGCGAAGCAATGGCAATAGCACGTTTGGGCAACAAATATCTGCAAGACACCGAGCCTTGGAAATTGGCAAAGACAGATATGCCTCGTGTCGCAACAATCCTCAACACGGCACTGCAACTCTGTGCCGATATAGCTATCGCCTTCGAACCATTTATGCCGTTCACATCGCGCAAACTTGCCGGAATGCTGTCGCTTAACGATTTTGATTGGGATCTGCTCGGAAAGACCGACATCATAGCCGATGGCACAGCCCTCGCATCACCCGTATTACTTTTTGACAAAATTGAAGACGACGCCATCAATGCACAAATCGAACGTCTGACAAAAGCCAAAGAACAAAATCGACTTGCCGCTTGGCGTCCGGAACCTCAAAAACCTGACGTGGATTTCGATACTTTTGTAAAAAACGACATTCGCGTCGGCACCGTGCTCGAATGTGAACGTGTGCCCAAAGCAGACAAGCTCTTGAAGTTTGTCATAGATGATGGTGGCGAACATCGCACCATAGTATCAGGTATCGCCAAATATTACAAACCCGAAGATCTCATCGGCAAACAACTGTGTTTCATCGCCAACCTGCCGCCACGCCGACTCAAAGGCATAGAGTCACAAGGTATGATTTTATCTGCCGAAAATCCTGATGGTTCGCTCGTCGTCATCTCGCCTTCGGGCTATGTCACCCCTGGAGCACAGGTTAAATAATCCGCTAATAAAAGACCACGCACTAAAAAACAAACATCTCACATCAAAAACAGCTATCACTCTCTCATAGATAAACAGCTCATAAATAATTAAGTCACCAAATCTGATTTCGCGCTATGTCTCAACCCCGCATTTTAATTATATACACCGGAGGCACCATCGGCATGATTGAAGACCCGAGGACTCACGCGCTAAAACCATTTGATTTCAGCCACCTGATTGACAACGTGCCTAAAATCAAAATGCTCGAATATCGCATAGACAATATTCAATTCAATCCGCCTATCGATTCCAGCGACATGAATATCGAACATTGGAAGGAGATGGCGCGACACATAGCTGACAACTATGACGATTATGATGGCTTTGTTGTGTTGCATGGCACAGACACCATGGCATACACCTCGTCTGCGCTTTCATTTATGCTTGAAGGCCTTGCCAAACCGGTAATTATCACCGGCTCTCAACTGCCCATTGGCGAGGTGAGGACCGACGGTGAGGAAAATCTTATCACTGCCCTACAAATCGCTGCTGCAACAGACAGCGATGGCTTGCCTATGGTGCGCGAAGTCGCAATACTTTTTGAGAACTATCTCTGGCGCGGAAACCGCTCGACAAAACGCTCGGCTGACAACTTCAACGCATTCCAAAGCAACAACTACCCGTCTCTCGCCCGTATCGGGTTGGGCATAACGTTTAATCATGAAGCCCTGGCTCGTCCCAATCCGACAGGTAAATTACGCGCAAATTTCAATCTCGATCAATCAGTGATTGTTGTCGACCTGTTTCCCGGGCTTAACGAGCAATCCTTGAGACATCAACTGAACACACCCAACATCAAAGGAGTCGTGTTGCGCACATATGGTGCCGGCAATGGACCCACGGCGCCATGGTTCATCAATGCCATCTCAGATGCTGTAAATCGAGGCATAATTATACTCAACGTCACACAGTGTGTCAATGGTTCTGTGCACGCCAACCGCTATGCCTCAGGCGATGCCCTGTCGTCAACCGGCGTATTGTCAGGGTATGACATAACCTGTGAAGCGGCAATAGCAAAGATGATGTTCCTGTTCGGACAAAACCTCAGTCATGACGAAATTTTGAGGCAATTAACCACTGCCACCTGTGGCGAAATGACTATTAAATAGACCGTCAACAAAAAATAATATGAAACTGCGGCTCATTGTCAATCCGATATCAGGCACACGTTCCAAGCATTACAAGCAAAGGCTTGCAGATGCCATTGAGGCACGGTTAAGCCAATCGGGCTTTGACGTTGACACCGCTTTCACCACGGCTCGCGGCGATGCCACTCGTCTTGCCCGACAGGCTGTCGATGCTGGATTTGACGGTGTCATCGCATGTGGAGGTGATGGCACAGTCAATGAGACGGCACGCGCTATGATTGGTGCGCCCATACCTATGGGCATCATACCCTCAGGCTCCGGCAACGGCTTGGCGCGCCACATAACCATACCCATTGACCCGATGGCAGCACTTGACGTCATTGTCGCACGCAATATTGTTGACTGTGACTATGCCTCGGTTAATGGGAAAGACTTTTTCTGTACTTTTGGCGTAGGCTTTGATGCCGCCGTCTCAGACCGATTTGCCGCCGCCCCTGCACGAGGCAAGATGACATACATAAAAAGCGCCCTGTACGAATTTCGCCATTATTCGCCACAAACTTATCAGCTTGAACTTGACGGCACACAAATAGAACGTCAAGCATGGTTAATCGCTTGTTGTAATGCCTCTCAATACGGCAACAATGCCTATATTGCCCCTCATGCCTCCATTACCGATGGCTTGTTAGATGTGATCATCGTTAAACGGGCATCACGCTTGCGCACATTATTTCTCGGCTTTGACTTAATGTCAGGGCTCATTGAAAGTAATGATATGGTCGAGGTGCATCGCGTGCGCCATGCCGTCATCACACGCGATGCCGCCGGCTCGGCACACCTTGACGGCGAGCCGGCGACTTTTGGCGAAAAACTTGATGTTGTATGTCATCCGGCAGCCCTAAAACTATTCGTCCCCTCGGGAAAAACGCCATTTCGCCCAATAATCACACCGATAGACTCAGCATTCAACGAAATACGTATCAAAACGAGCCATCTTTTTCATAACCACAAATCATAGCGGAATATCAACGATAAAAATGGCTTATATGCAAAAAAAATAATCAATCGTTGTTTTTGGTAAAAAATACCACGATTTAGTCACAAACCCGACAATTATCTGTTGTAATTTTGTAGTGCCTGAACGAGAAATCCTCTCAGGCATCGTTTGTCGCTACATTTGAACGTTTCACCTCCGACACTGTCACTGCCAATGAAGAAGTTACTCACAACAATTATCTCACTCTTATTACTCGCTAACAATACGTCTATTATGGCACAGAAAAAAATAGTTCAAACTGCCGGGCATCAACAACTCGGCGAATTTGCTCCTGAGTTTGCCCACCTCAACGATGATATACTCTTTGGTGAAGTTTGGAGTCGCAATGACCTGCTGAGTCTTCGTGACCGCAGCATTGTCACCCTAACATGTCTCATCTCACAGGGCATTACAGACACATCACTCGTACATCACTTGCAAACCGCAAAAGCAAACGGCGTCACTCGCGCCGAAATTGCCGAAATCATCACACACATAGCATTCTATGCCGGGTGGCCTAAGGCTTGGGCAGCTTTCAGATTAGCCAAAGATATATGGACCGATGATATTACCGATGCCTCGGCGCGCGATGACTTTCAACGTCAAATGATATTCCCCATCGGAGAGCCAAATACCGCTTATGCCAAATACTTCACCGGCAACAGCTATCTGGCTCGTATCTCCACCGAGCAAGTACCTATCGCCAACGTTACATTTGAACCTCGTTGTCGCAACAACTGGCATATACACAAAGCCACGTCGGGCAGCGGACAAATGCTGATTGGCGTTGCCGGTCGCGGTTGGTATCAGGAAGAAGGCAAACCGGCGGTAGAAATACTCCCGGGCACAGTTATCCATATTCCCGCCAACGTTAAACATTGGCATGGTGCCGCTGCCGACACATGGTTTGCACATCTTGCATTCGAAATTCCTGGCGAGAATACCTCTAACGTTTGGCTCGAGCCTGTAACCGACACCGAATACAACGCTCTACCATAGCCAAGTCATACACAAGCACAAGTATTAATCATAAACTGTAAAATGTATATTTCATTCTCAATTTGATAGATAATCGTTTCAAATTGTTGGGGTGATTTTTTCGTAATTTTGTCTTAAAACCAAACACTATCTTTTTATGATTGCATGGGATTACGAACAAGAACTGAAAGATAAATATGCGGCTCACGTTAGAACGTGTGCCGAATCACTGCTTGTGTGCAATGATGAAGTTGTCGGTGCTAAACTTAATAATCTTTGGTGCTTTTTGGATGGGTGTGGCTATTCGGAGGCGACAATAAACACACTTAGAGATTCTGCCGACCATTTCGACAGACATTCTGACCGAAAGAATCTTGTTTTATGTATCAAGGAATTTGCCGATAGTATTACTGTTATGGGATTGCCGAAGAAAAAACAGACTCCCTCACAAATCAGCATCACCAACTCCAATTCGCAGGTCACTAATATAAAAGTGGTAGAGGAGGCTATTACAAACGAATTGAGTTCTGCCCAAATAGAGGAACTTAAATCCCTGCTGAAAAAGAATAAGCGAGGCGATATTAAGGAATGGTTGAGTAATCTTGGCAATAACACACTTAGCGGAATACTCTCCACCCTCATTACAAATATACCCGGACTTGGCAATATCCTTTAAGTTTGACGTTGCGACATTGCCGTTGGCTGTCGTGAATCAAGTCCTCAGGTCTTGACCGAAAGGCTTCCATCCCTAACGCGGAAAAACGCGCATCCCACGTTTTTAACTTAGGTGTGCCCGAATTTTGCCCATTCCTATAATTATCTTTTCACTTGATACTCAAAGTTCCGTGAAAATTTTGTAACTTTCCCGAGTTTGACAGTTTGGCTTGTAAATAATAGATACACAAAGAGTTACCAC
>CAVCBR010000036.1:22426-22806 GCA_963600695.1 bacterium | reverse complement strand
TCTTTGATTTCTGCATCATATTTTTGCCTTAATGCTTTTTTTTTTTTTTTCGGATAGTATGGCGAGAGCAAGATGGAACCATATTGCTTTAAATGTGCTTCAAGTTTGTCATTGTCAACCTCGTTGATATTGGCAGAGACAGGAGCATTGTTGGTGATGGCAAAACTGTCTAAATTAACTGGTTGTAGCGCGTAGGATGCCAAAGCGAGACATGCTTTATCATAGATGTCCTTTATATTTGGCAAACTCTTGAAGTCAGAAATAGTGAAGATATACTTATCACCATTTCGTTTCAGAACCTTGCCGAGTATTTGTGTCTTAAATATGTTGTCTAAAACATTATAAACAACAGAACAATCTATGTAAGCATCTAATCTGAA
>CAVCBR010000036.1:0-22416 GCA_963600695.1 bacterium | reverse complement strand
GCCAGGGCGATTTCCTTGATCAATTACATTGTTGTATAACAGATAATTATAATAGCAATATTTTTTGCTGTTGACAGAAAATATTTCAACGAGAAACCTAAAATTATCCTTGGACGGGGCATAAAGTCTTTCAAAGTAACGATCCTGAATGTTACTGCCATTGTATATGTCATGTCCCTTGGGAGTACCATGAATAAATACCTCTATGTTCATAATTATCCTCTTACACGTTTAAGAATAACATTCCATAAATTGCGCGGATAAGCATCCGGACCTTGTTCAAAAGTCTTTGTGCCATTACTTGCCACCGGAAAATCTCCTGTTTGGAATGGAATAAAATCAAAATTGTTTTCTTTGAACCAGCTTATGATAGGTATCTGGTTTTTGAAAGGCAAAAAGATGTTAGGATATAGATTGCCAATTTCGTTATAAGCCTGACCGGTGTGCACTTTTCCCGGACTGATAACAAAGTCTGTAGTGTCGATTTTGTTCACAACAAAAATGACGCGATCGCGAGGGTGCATTTTCTTTTTTAGTTGTTCAATTTTGGTGGCATACTGTTTACGTTGCACATCGTCCATTCCTGCTGTGTTGTCAGATTCCACCACAATGGCCCATATCTTTCTGTTATTACAATTAATGATGTTGCTTATGTATTTTGGAAATTGAGCCTTAGGATTTTTGGGATCGAAATAATGTTCGCCGGGAGCCTCTAATATCTGGCATATAGGTCTGCCATTCTTTGAAACTTTGACTAACATAAAGTTTATTCGGTCGGTGCCCTCTGCTGCTTTTTCGCTGTAAACCATTTGATCAAACTGATCGCACATATCTTTATAATGGGTATCAGTTGAAGGTCTGAAAGAAGTTACGGGAGAGATCGAATACCCTTTGCTTTTAAGATAACGAGCAAGTCTGATCATTGTCATTGTTTTACCGCACGTCGGAGGACCGAACAACACGACTATCGGTGTCCTTTGATCGGCGATGGTGACTTTGATTATATTGGCATCATTGACTTCAGCGTCACTCATTCCGGCAGGGTTTTGGGTCGTGATGGTGTTGTCAATGGTGTTACCGTTTGAAAGATCGTCAGTCGAGTTGCCTATATACTCTTGTGTTTTATCGTCATCAATAGTATCGATAGGGGTATTTGTTGTCGTTGTTGGTTTTTGGGCTTCGTCATCGAAATTATAATTTGGCATAATGTTATGATATTAAAGGGTTAAAAATCACGTTTCTTAAAAGCTAAATCAAAGAATATGAAGGCGGCTATGTCAACCAATATGGAAATGATAATCCAGAACATAAAACCATGTCCGGCATATTCACCTGCAAAATAATCTTTCCATACATCAAACACGCTGATCATTCTCTTGACTTTGGTAATTGGGTTGTCAGCCGTGTAGTTTTTTTTGTCCTCGTCTGAATGGAAGTTTACAAAGTCACTGTTTTGCTTGATGATGTTATAGTCATTGTTCAATTGATCACAAACTTTTTTTATGTCTTCTGCTTTGTTTATGTCGATTGTCTTGTTTTCTATGTATTGCTGAGTCAACCTCAGATTTTTTAATTCGGTGTTGACCAATTTGACAATATCCGGATTTGGAGTCATAATGTGTTTGCGTATAGCATCTTCGCGAGATTTTCTGAGAATTTCAATTTTGGAGCTATATGCATCAATAAGTTGGTCTCGTTGTTGTTTGGATACACCTTTATAGCTCAGAGGTTCTATTTGTTCACAGTGTAATACATCTGCAAATTTTCTCAAAATTTCTTTGGATTTGGGACCGAAACCGGGATTTGCCTCATTTTGAATCTCGGCTTTTAATTCACCTTTTAGAATGTCAACATCATTGTTGAGCTTGTTGATTTGTAGTTCGGCTTGGTTTTTATTGTTTGTGTTGTGTTTTATTTGTTCCAAATAGCCGGCAGTTGTATTGATGTCGGTGTTAACTTTGTCGCTGATTACAGTGCGATAGAAGAATGTATGTGTGTTTGTCGGCATACTGCACACTAACCAAAAGACGATGACAATGATGATACCGCCGATGAGACGTGCGCCGCGTTTTTCGAGGTATATGTTTTTGTTCATGCTGTCGACAATCATCTTTGTGCCGAGAGATGCAATGATGAAGAAGCCTATGGTGACAATCCAGCACATCGCTAACGGCCATGTTGACAATAATAAATGTAAAGATTCGGCTGTTGCCCAACAGCTAACGGCGGCGAATAAGATAAAACCGCCAACCCATAAAAGTTTTAAGTAATTTTTTTGTTCCATTGTGTTTTGGATAAATGTGTTATGAAAAAGGCGTGTAACCGTTCTTACGCTTGTCTCATCTATCGGTTACCGCCAAGTGACCTGCACAATAACAAGCACAGAACAGCTCACGCCCCTTGCTGCGTGAACTCTCTTGCAACTTGTTCTCATTGTGCGAATAATGGCGGTATTCATAGATGAGAGAACAAGAGCTTAAAGCTCAATATCCAAAATGTATAGAACGGAAACGCCGGTTTATTGCAAAGCTGTATAACTCAACTTATTGAGAAGAGAATAACTGATGGCGTTTCGGTTTGATTATTTCTGTTTCGTGATAAAGTATTGTTTTAGGTTAGACAATTAGGTTGCTTAACTCATAAGATTATAGCGTGAGTACAAGGCAATATGCCAAACTCTTGCCACAACGTTGCAAAATTAACAATTATTTTTAAATGACACACACTTCATACCTCAAAACATTCTCACAAAAACAAATTTAGGTTATGAGGAGTGAGTGTTGGGTGGGGGAGAAAAAATGTGAGGTGGGGGAAAAAGGTGTGGGGGAAAGGTGGGAATGAGATAAAAAAATGTTACCTTTGCAGTGAGCAATCCGAAATCGTCTGTCGGAGTGCGCCACGTACGTAGTGTCTCATTATCGTGCATGTTTTGTCATTGTATGGTGTGGGGTGGTAGTGCTGGCGGTGCTGCCGGTGACGGAGTTTGTGATTTTAATAATTACTACACAAAGTGATACCAGAACAGAAGTCTCAAAGTTGGATATCTCAGAGCGGTGCGTCAACGCTTCGTCCGGTGATATATCAGCTTGTGCCGCGCTTATTCACCAATTTTTGTGACAATTCCAAACCGTGGGGACCGCTGACGGTCAACGGCGCGGGCAAACTCAATGACATCACCGCCGTTGTCCTCGATGCCATAAAGCAGATGGGCGTCACCTATGTGTGGTATACCGGCGTTATAGAGCATGCGCATGATGCCGATTATACGCGTTATGGCATAGCTCGCAACAATCGCTATGTTGTTAAAGGACGTGCCGGCAGTCCCTATGCCATCACCGATTATTATGATATAGACCCGGATTTGGCTGTCGATGTGCCTCATCGTATGGACGAGTTTGAGGCATTGGTAAGTCGCACGCATGCCGCCGGTATGGGTGTGGTCATCGATTTTGTGCCCAACCATGTGGCGCGTGAGTATAAGTCTGATGCTCGTCCTGCTGATGCTCCCGCCGATTTTGGCGTGGGTGATGACACCGAGATGTTTTTTGCACCGACAAATGATTTCTATTATATAACGCGCCAAAAGTTTGCGCCGACAACAGGTGTAGGCGAAGGTGCCGATGCTTATGTCGAGTTCCCGGCGAAAGCATCGGGCAACGATTGCTACACGGCATTTCCGACGGCGAATGATTGGTTTGACACGGTGAAACTTAATTATGGTGTAGATCCGTGGAACGGTTCGCGTCATTTCATGCCTATTCCCGGAGTATGGCGCAAGATGTTACACATATTGCGTTATTGGGCGGGTAAGGGTGTCGATGCCTTCCGTTGCGACATGGTTCATATGGTGTCTGTCGAGTTTTGGCGTTGGGCGATACCTCAGGTTAAGTGTATGAACAAGCATCTGAGGTTTATTGCCGAGATATATGATGTGTCGCTGTATCGTCCTTATCTTGAAGCCGGTTTTGACTACCTTTATGACAAGGTTACGCTTTATGATACTTTGCGCGGAATAGTCACCGACAGCGTGTCGGCGGCGACATTGACCTCGTGTTGGCAGGCTCTCGACGGCATCGGAGATCGAATGCTTACGTTCCTCGAAAATCATGACGAGCAACGCTATGCGTCGGCTCAGTTTGCCGGACGTGGCGATACGGTGACGCCGGCTTTGGCAGTCACGGCGTGTATATCGTGTGGCGCGGTAATGATATATATGGGTCAGGAGCTTGGCGAGCCGGCGGCAGATGCCGAAGGGTATAGTGGACATGACGGACGCACGACAATCTTTGACTATTGGTCGATAGAAAAAATCAGACGATGGCTTGACCACGGCACATGCGCCGGCGCCCTCACCGCTGATGAGCGCGAGTTGAAATCACTCTATTCGCGAGTGTTGTCGGCGGTCAATGATATGGAGGCATTGCGTCAGGGCGGATTTTTTGACCTGATGTATGTAAACTATAACAAGCCACATCTTGACCCGCATCGCCATTATGCCTTCATGCGTGCCACACGCCGTCAGGCGGCGCTTGTCGTTGCCAACTTTGGCGACAGTGACGACAATGTCGAAGTGATGATACCCGCGCATGCGTTTGATACGTTGGAGTTCGCTCCCGGCACATACGACAGTGTCGATATAATATCGCTTAAACACCAACGCCTGACGTTGACTCCCGACACAGCGGTGAGCGTCAATGTGCCGGCACATGGAGCTGTCGTGTTGGTGTGCGAGAATGCCGAGAAGCGCAGGCGAGACACTCATACGAAAACAAATATGACAAAATAATTATTCATTTTTATTGATATAATATAATGATATCCCCACAAGCACCTTTCAAGATTTTTTCGGGAACACGGTCACACTATATGGCTCGTGAGATCTGTGATGAACTCGGCGTCGAACTCGGCAAGATGAACATTCTGCACTTTGCCGACGGCGAATTTGAAGTATCGTTTGAAGAGTCGATACGCGGTTGTGAAGTTTATCTCGTGCAATCGACATTTCCCAACAGCGATAACCTCATGGAGCTGTTGCTGATGATTGACGCCGCCAAAAGAGCCTCGGCTCGCTCGGTGGTCGCCGTGATACCTTACTTCGGTTGGGCACGTCAGGACCGCAAGGATAAACCGCGTGTGTCTATCGCCGCCAAACTCGTCTCTGATTTGCTGACAACAGCCGGCGTAAATCGTGTGATTACGATGGATTTGCATGCAGATCAAATACAAGGATTCTTCAATGTGCCCGTAGACCACTTGTATGCGTCATCAGTATTCATACCTTATATACAATCACTAAATCTTGAGGATCTTGTGATAGCCACGCCCGATGTCGGTGGGGCAAAACGTGCCAACTCATATGCCAAATATCTCGGTGTGCCATTGGTATTGTGCCATAAACAGCGTGCCAAAGCCAATGTTGTGGCACATATGACGATTATCGGCGATGTCAAGGATAAAGACGTGATACTCGTCGATGATATGGTTGACACCGCCGGCACCATAACAAAAGCAGCAGACTTGATGATGGAGAATGGCGCTCGCTCGGTGAGAGCCTTGGCATCACACGCCATTATGTCAGATCCGGCTACGGAGCGTGTTAACAATAGTGCGTTGAACGAGATTATTTTTACAAACTCGATACCTTATACCAAAGAGTGCCCCAAAGTGACAACGATATCCGTTGCCCGACTTTTTGCCGACACGATACGTCGCGTTCACAACAACGAGTCGATATCATCGCAATACTTGATAAAATAAAAAGGGTTAATAATAGCGAATGGAGGTTGTGTCACAATTCAGACGCAGCCTCCATTCATTTTAACGTGATCATCAGAACACGATAGTCTCGGAATCGCAAGATAAAGCGAGAGACTGCATTGTGATGGGGTGCAGTCTCTCGTCTTATTTAGTGGGTTAGTGATTGCTTAGGCGGTGCGACCGTGGCAGTTTTTGTATTTTTTGCCTGAGCCGCAGGGACAGGGATCGTTGCGACCGATGCGCGGACCGGCTTTCACGGGCATGGGGCGTTGTTGTTCGCCTTGCGGTGCCGAGGCTGCCTGACGTTGGGCGGCTTCCTCGCTCGGCAACGTGGCTTTTGACAGTTTATAGTCTTGTGGCGCACGTTGCTGTGGCATAGCTCGCGAAAGCTCTAATTGTCGGCGTTGTTGCTCTTGTTGAGCCTGTTGCATAGCGCGAATTTGCTCGGGAGATGGCTCGGGACGATAGATTTGACCTCTCAACAATGATGATGCCGTCTTGGTGTTAAGGTTGTCGAGCATATCTTGGAACATGTGGAACGACTCCACTTTGTAGATTACGAGCGGATCTTTTTGCTCGTAAGAGGCATTGCGCACAGATTGGCGCAGGTCATCATTGTCGCGCAAGTGTTCTTTCCAAAGTTCATCGATTGTGAGGAGCAAGATCTTCTTTTGCCACTCTTTGACGAGAGAGGCGCCCTCGGTGCGCACGGCTTCGTTAATATCAAAGATGATGCGGAATATGCGTTTGCCATCGGTGATGGGAAGTGCACGGTTGCCTTCTTCGCCATTTTCAACAAGGTTTTTGACCACAGGCAAGACGTCTTCGATGATAGCTTTGCTCTTGCGGTTGAGAGTTTCCATTGCCGTGGCATGGAGGCGGTCGATTTTCTCTTGACGGTCGAGGTCGGCAAATTCTTTTTCGTTGAAGTCGGGTTCAATGGTCAGCACTTTCATCAATTCGAGCGACAACTCTTGATAGTCATTTGGTTGGTCGTAAGTTGATACGATTTTTTCAATGACATCATATATGAGATTTGAGATGTCGATGCCGATGCGCTCACCTTTGAGTGCATGTTGGCGACGATCATAAACATAGGTGCGTTGTTTGTTCATGACATCGTCATATTCGAGCAGATGTTTACGTATGCCAAAGTTGTTTTCTTCGACGCGTTTTTGTGCCTTTTCGATAGAGTTGCTGATCATTTTATGCTCTAGCATCTCACCCTCTTTAAATCCGAGAGTATCAAGAACTTTCATCACGCGGTCATTGGCATACACGCGCATCAGTTGATCTTCGAACGAAACATAGAATACTGACGAGCCCGGGTCACCCTGACGACCCGAACGACCGCGCAACTGACGGTCTACGCGACGCGACTCGTGACGTTCGGTGCCAATGATAGCCAAACCGCCGGCAGCTTTAACTTCGGGCGTGAGTTTGATGTCGGTACCACGACCTGCCATATTTGTGGCAATGGTGACGGTGCCGGGGCGACCGGCGTGAGCCACAATCTCAGCCTCTTTTTGGTGCAACTTGGCATTGAGGACGTTGTGGTTAATGCGGCGCATTTGGAGCATACGGCTCAGAAGTTCGGAGATTTCGACAGAAGTTGTGCCGACAAGCACGGGACGTCCCAAACCGATGAGACGTTCAATCTCGTCGATTACGGCGGCATATTTTTCGCGTTTGGTGCGATAAACACGGTCGTTCATGTCAATACGTGCCACGGGACGGTTTGTAGGTATGGTCACGACATCGAGTTTGTATATATCCCAAAACTCGCCTGCCTCAGTTTCGGCTGTACCGGTCATGCCCGCAAGTTTGTGATACATGCGGAAGTAGTTTTGAAGCGTGATTGTGGCGAATGTCTGAGTGGCTGCTTCGACTTTAACCCCTTCTTTTGCTTCGATTGCTTGGTGGAGACCATCGCTATAACGGCGACCTTCCATGATACGACCGGTTTGCTCGTCTACAATTTTGATTTTGTTGTCATCGATGACATATTCCACATCTTTTTCAAAGAGGGTGTAGGCTTTGAGCAGCTGATTGACGGTATGCACGCGTTCTGATTTGACGGCATAGTCGGCGAGCAGTTGGTCTTTGCGAGTGGCTCGTTCTTCGAGGTTTTCGACATTTTCCAATTCTGAGAGTTGTGAGGCGATGTCGGGGAGCACGAAGAATTGTGGGTCTGAAATTTTACCGGTGAGCTCGTCAAGACCTTTGTCGGTAAGTTCAACTTGACGATTTTTTTCATCAACGATAAAGTACAGAGGGTCGGTGACTACAGGCATTTCGCGAGCATTGTCTTGGAGATAGTGTGCCTCGGTCTCGAGGAGGACTGTCTTCATACCCTCTTGGGACAAGAATTTGATGAGAGCTCCATTTTTTGGCAAGCCCTTGTATGCGCGGAATAGGAGAAGAGCGCCCTCTTTGCGCACTTCTTTGTCGTCTGACGCAAGTTTTGTCTTTGCCTCGGCTAGAATTTGTGTCACAAGACGACGTTGGGCGTTAACGACAACTTCAACATTTGATTTGTATTCGTTGAAGTATTGATCATCGCCTTTGGGTACGGGACCTGAAATTATAAGAGGTGTACGTGCGTCATCAATGAGTACCGAATCGACCTCATCGACAATGGCATAGTAGTGCTTGCGTTGCACCATGTCTTCGGGAGACATTGCCATATTGTCGCGCAGGTAGTCAAAGCCGAACTCGTTATTGGTACCAAAGGTGATGTCACAGTTATATGCCGCGCGGCGAGCCGGAGTGTTAGGCTCATGTTTGTCGATACAGTCTACCGTCGAGCCATGGAACATATAAAGCGGTCCCATCCATTCCGAGTCACGTTTTGAAAGGTAATCGTTGACAGTAACAACGTGCACACCCTTGCCCGAGAGTGAACGCAGGAACACCGGGAGCGTTGCCACGAGAGTTTTACCCTCGCCGGTTGCCATCTCGGCGATTTTGCCTTGGTGGAGAACGATGCCACCCATCAGCTGTACGTCATAGTGCACCATATCCCAGGTGATCTCATTGCCACCTGCCATCCAATGGTTTTTCCAAATGGCTTTGTCGCCGTCGATAGAGACAAAGTCGCGACCTTGAGCAGCGAGGTCACGATCTAACTGACGTGCAGTGACTTCAATGGTCTCATTGGCAGCAAAGCGTGCTGCTGTTTCGCGTATCGTGGCAAATACAATGGGCAGAACCTCGTTGAGTTGGTCTTCGATGACATCGAGAATTTTCTTTTCTTGCTCATCGATGGTGTCCCATACTTGCTGACGTTTCTCAAATGGTAAAGTTTCGACTGTATTACGAGCTTCGGTGGCGATGTCTTGATAAGGCTTGATGGCTTGGGCTATTTGTGCACGCACCTTGTCAATCTCCTCGCGCAGTTGGTCGTTAGTTAGGTCTTTTAGTGACGGACCTATCGCATTTATCTTGTCGACAATTGGTTGTAGCGCTTTTCGGTCACGGCTTGATTTGTCACCGAATAGCTTGCTGAGTATGCCTGTGAATGACATATTATTTATTGATTGTTTTAAGAGTTTGTTATTATTGCTTCTTGGTGTCTCAATATCTTTTGTAAATGAGACAAATCAAGTGCAAAGATAGTGATTTTTTTGATAATTAATGATATGTGTTTTGGGACTCGCAGGTTGAACTCCTAAGTTATAGACACTGCCACACGTTGTGAATTATGACCGATGTCTTTTATCACTCAAGATTAAGCGGAGCACACTTCGAGCCATTGGGAGAGCGTATGCGCAATAGTCTCGCGACCGTTGGCGCTATGACGCGGGCATCGACGGGAATGTCAAGGCGCGAAGGTTTGACACCATGGTGCATAATGATTGCCGGTGCCGTGGTCATCGCTTTTATTGTTTGTTCGGCTCGTTTTTGCGACGGGTGATTGAAATCGTCAACAAGTTCCCACCCCGGCAGAATATCAATGAATAGGTCGCCACAAAGACGCACATCGATGTTGCGCCTCATGGCGGCTGTGGTTTCACTATCGTTAGAACCGCTTATCAGCTCGTCAACGGTTATCACTTGGTGAACTCCGCTCATGCGAGCAAGGAACAGCGCTGACTCGGCGCGTAGCTTCGAAATGTCATGATGATTTTTTTCGCAGAGTTCAGCGTCGAGATAGAATTGACCGTTATGATAAGCTTTTACCCATTGACCATTGCCATATTTTGCCATCAGATACATGTTTAGCAACGAGATGGCTTTACGAGTCGAGAAAATGCCTCCGGGCAGATGCCATTTCTCCGAATCAACGCGGCGTGTCGTTTTGCCGGGAGTTGAGGTGAGCAATATCAAAGTATTGTTGATGCCGATTTTATTGTCTATGGTCTCAAAAAGAGAGGCGAGATCGGCATCAAGTTTTATGTAGCTGTCAATTTGCTCATAACGGCTTTCGCCGGTTTTGGCAAAGGGGTAGGGCACAAGGGTGTATTGGAGAGACAGCACATCAATCTCGTCGTGAGTACCTAGCGATAATGTGGCGATGTAGTCCTGTGCTAATTTTGTCACCTCACTGTTAATCAGCGGACTTGATTTAAACTCAAAATAACGATCGGCATTGTTGTGACGATATACATAGCTGAACGGATAGCGTGTGAGATGGTCGGGCAGTATGGCTGTTTTACGTACAAGCGGCGACGGACTCCATGTTATTGTGTCAAGTCGGTTGGCAAGTGGTGTCAGACGATTTGCATTGGCTGCCGGTGATGGAAATTCTTTGTAGAACGTTGTCGATGCCCAATTGCCGGTTTTGTCATTCAGCCATATGCCGGAATTTGCAGCATGCCCGGCAAGAAGAATTGAGCACATTGCGTTTGGGGCGATGGCATAAGAATAGGTGACACCGCCGCCGGCAATACGTATCTCGTCTGTCAGTGTCGTAACAGCCAATCGCATTGGCGTGTAGGTCTCATCGGTGTAGTTGCCTATGGTTTTGCCGTCATCAAGCACATTTGTGAGTCTCAGGGTCGTAGGATTGTATATGGTCGCCGAAGGTATTCCATTGACAGACGGTGCTGCGCCGGTCATCAGCATTGCCGTTGAGGCGACGAGGTCGAGATTTGTGCCAAAATCCACATTCTCTATTGTTACGCCATTTATAATTAGACGATTAAAACCTTTGTCAGAAAGATGGCGAGAGAGCTCATCAAGATTTTCCAGTTTCAGACCGTCAACAACGATGTTCAACACCAACTTAGTGTGACCACCGGCATTGACTGCCATCGTCATCATCGATGCAAAAAGCAACGCCATCAATTTTTGTGCTGTGGTGGTATGTGTTAGGCGTTTCATTTTGCATAATGTTTGAGGATTGAACCGAGGTTGCATGATAGGTATGACGAGCATAAAACAATGCTACAAAGTATCAGTGGCCAAAAAGCGATATTCGATACTTGTGATTGGAATGCCCAAATCAACATAGTCGCTAATGTGGCGATGCCTTCGAGTGTCATAACAGCCAACGTAAATCGACGCAAGGACTTAATCATAATGGTCACCGCCGGCACTAACCATAGGGGGTTGAGCCAAAACATCAGTATGTTGGGAGTGGTGGCTTCGTGTGAAGACACAAAGACCAAAAACCAAATCAACAGACCCATTATGCCAAATATTGTTGCCATTGCAGAGTAATACCATCGCCGAATTTTATGACGACGTATGTCTGTAATTGCAATCAGCAAAGACAATGCCAATATCAAGGTGGTGGCAGTCATTGGCGTGGCATACCATGGAGTGGCTTTTTCAATGGCATTGTCAGCCGGGACATCGTTAAGAATGACGACATTTTTAATTAGCGGTTTGCCGGCGACTGTTGCACCTGAAAGTTGTGCATCAAGCAGAGCCGGTGCAAACGCCTTTTCTCTATTATTCAAAGTGTAATCTACGCCTGAACCGAGACATAAATCGATGCCGAACTGATACCATGGATAGTTGGCATGATAATGTCGCATTATCGCACGAAATGTAACATTATTGCCTTGAAAGACATCTTGAGGATCGCCAAGGATAATGGAGTCACCGATGGCTTGTTCTATTATTCTCAGTGGACGTGTGGCACAATTGTCTTTGACATAGTTGTAGCGATATGTGCGATTTTCGGGTTTTATGTTCTCGGCTAACAGCATCAAGAGTATCTTCTTTTGCTCATAAGTCATATCAACAATGTGCTCGACTATACGACGATTGGATTGAATATAGGGAGATATAAACATATCCCAGGGAGCAATGCTCATCCAATAGTCGGTTTCGCCTTTCACAAAACGATATACAAATCCCGGAGCATTAAAATCAAATGTTCCGTAGCTTACAGCCATATCCCCACGAAGGTTTGATTTAATGCGTAAAGCCGTGTGACCTTCGAGTTCATAAATATCGCTACCGGGGTAAAAATTGACGATGGATACTTCAATGGTTTCAGACTCAGCCACACACATTGCTTCTGATCGAAAGAATGTCAGAAGTAATGTTAACAATATAATAATGTGTGAACGTCTCATTTGTGACTGAAGTTTTCAAACAATAAATCCCGCCAAGCGAAGCGGGACTTTGAATATTGAAACATTTTGAGGTACCTAGCAGAATCGAACTGCTGTACACGGTTTTGCAGACCGTTGCCTAACCACTCGGCCAAGGTACCGTTTTGTCGGTTTTGCGAGTGCAAATTTATGGTTAATCTTTGAAACTGCCAAATTTTGAACTTACAAAATTGATGCTATTTTTGTTTCTTTGAGTACCCGAAAATGTTCTATATTGTGTAACTGATTGATAATTTGTTGTATATGGTATCGAGCTGAGCGGCTTAACGAGATAGCTCAATGCGGTTTTCTTTGGCTATGCGTCTTAGATTGAGTATGGCATATCTCATGCGTCCGAGTGCGGTATTTATTGAAACACCGGTTTTTTCGGCAATTTGTTTGAATGACATATCAGCATAAAAGCGCATAACCAACACGCGACGTTGTTCCGGCGGCAAGGCTTTGACGAGATGTCTGACATCGTTGCGTATAGCAGAGTCTACCATAACGTCTTCGATTGTTTCTTCGGCGAGGTCGCGACGATTTAAAATATCATAATCTGTTTGAGACGTCGATACGGCAGCTTCTGTTTTGCCTTGACGAAACAGGTCGATAACAATGTTGTGGGCTATGCGTGTAATCCAAGAGGCAAATTTGCCGTCGGGTGTATAGCGTGATTGCTTGACAGTGGTTATGACTTTAACAAAAGTCTCCTGAAAGACGTCATCGGCAATCGTGGCATCTTTGACTAACGATAATATATAATTGTAAACACGACGCTGATGACGCTCTAAAAGCGCGTCAAACGCCTGATTGTTTCCATTTGCGAAAGCCAACACAAGACTATCGTCCGTGAGCTCTGACAATTTTTGCATTTTGTTCTTACTACGTTAAATGTTTAATTTGAGTAGCAGTTTACAATAGGCAAGTTAGTTTATAGATTAATATTCAGTTAATTGATATGTATTCGTGAAGTTGGCACTTCTGCATATTGTCAATGATGGTCCAAATGATTAATCTCAGTACTTCATTGGCAAACATTGCGACAAATTTACCTACTTAAAATTTTATGACCAAATTTTATGTGTGCACAGATGTTTTTTGCTGTAAATTTTAACATTATTTAGAATTTAGTGCATAATAATTTGTATCAAATTACGTAGCCTTCATATATCGGACGGGTGTGTGCGGGCATAGCTAAATTTTTTTGTGTCACAATATAATAATGTGTTGATAACGCCGTTATATTTATGAATATCAAAACAAATTTTGCCTATGGATAAAATTTCTACTCAACCCAAGGTGTCAAATTCTCCAACCACTACCAAAGACCAAACTCCCGTTAAAGGTCCGCGTAAAGCAACTCTCGATTTCCTGCGACAATTTGCGCGTGTGTATGTTCCTACTGAGATAGATGGCGTGGTATTGAATTGATACTATTACAAACGTATTATTGTCCGGCTATATCGATAGATGTTGCCGGATTTTTTTTATGATGGGTGCATCATTATGGTGACAGTCTTTATTTCTTTGATAATTGTTGTATATTTGCAGAAGTTAAATCGCAATAGTATTTCTTGTTAAAATGTTTGAGTTTATATCCGGCAAAATCATTGACCTTCAGCCAACGGCAGCCGTTATGGCGACAGCCGGCGGTGTGGGCTACATTATTAATATATCGTTAAATACTTATTCGGCGCTTGAAGGTAAAGAGGAGGCGACACTGCTTGTGCACCTTGTCGTGCGTGAGGATGCGTGGACTTTGTATGGCTTTGCCGATGAGCGAGAGCGCACATTGTTCAGATTGCTTATAGGCGTCTCGGGCGTGGGCGCGGCAACGGCGCGTGTGGTATTGTCATCATATACGGCTGTTGAGCTCGAAAGTATAATATCATCAGGAGATGTTAAGGCGCTGAAGAATGTAAAAGGTATAGGTTCGAAAACAGCTGAGCGCATTATGGTGGACTTGAAAGATAAGATCGCGAGCGATGCGCTTATTGAAAATGTTGCTATGGTCGCAAAGAGTCCGATGCAAGTACAAGCATTTGATGAGGCTTTGGCGGCATTGGTAATGCTCGGTTTTACCAGAGTCCAAAGTCAAAAGGTGCTGAAAAAAATATTTGACGACAATCCGACTACGACACTGGAAACAGCAATTAAAAAGGCGCTGTCAATGCTGTGAAACGAGGCTGTCTGTCTCGGGGTATTTATGACGGTCTTGTATTAAGCGCAACGAGAATGTCTGACAGTCGCGCACGAACGGCGCGCAGTCTTTCAATGGTTTCATATTTTTTTGAGACACCTTTGCGATTGCGCCTTACTTCTTCTTGCGCGGCTTCGAGTCTGAGTCCCTTTTCTTTGACAAGGTAATATATCATACGTATGACCTCGATGTCTGCCGGAGTGTAGAACCGAGTGCCGTGTTCGTTGCGCTTGGGGCTAATGACGGTAAAACGAGATTCCCAAAAGCGAAGTGTTGACGCCGGAAGATTTAGCATCTCGGCAACTTCGCGTATGCGATAATATTTCTTTTCAAAAGTGTTCATATTAGTAATAATGGTTACAACGAACAGTTACCGCATCTAAATCTAAGCGCGTTATAGGTCGTTGCTCGTTCTATTTTTTGCAAATTTAGCAATTTTCAATTACTTTTGCACCTTGAAATGAACGAAAAAATAAGATATATTTGTTTCAATACACGTACAACTATATGACCACGCTAACATCAAAGCAAATTCGTGACTCGTTTAAAAAGTTTTTTGAGTCAAAAGGTCACCGAATAGTTCCTTCGGCACCTATGGTAATCAAAGATGACCCGACGTTAATGTTTACAAACGCCGGTATGAATCAATTTAAAGATATAATTCTTGGCAATAAAAAGCCACAAAGTCGTCGTGTTGCCGATTCTCAAAAATGTTTGCGTGTCAGCGGTAAGCATAATGACCTCGAAGAGGTGGGTATGGATACCTATCATCACACAATGTTTGAAATGCTCGGCAACTGGTCGTTTGGCGACTACTTTAAAGCCGAAGCTATCGATTGGGCGTGGGAATATCTTGTCGATGTGTTGAAAATCAACCCCGAGCATCTTTATGCCACGGTGTTTGAAGGCTCGGCTGCCGATGGTATCGAACGAGACAATGAGGCTGCCGCCATTTGGGGTAAACATTTGCCGGCAGATCATATCATCAACGGTAACAAACATGATAACTTCTGGGAGATGGGCGATACCGGTCCCTGTGGCCCCTGTTCTGAGATACATATCGATTTGCGTCCCGATGCCGAGCGACAGGCAGTGCCGGGAGCAACGCTCGTCAACAAAGATCACCCTCAGGTGATTGAGATTTGGAATTTGGTGTTTATGCAATACAATCGCAAAGCAGATGGCTCGCTCGAACCGCTGCCGGCACGGGTTATCGACACCGGTATGGGTTTTGAGCGTCTTTGTATGGCTCTGCAAGGCAAAACATCAAATTATGATACTGATGTCTTTACACCTCTTATTGATAAAATATCACAACTCTCTGGCAAGCAATATGGTGTTGATGTAAAGGTCGATGTGGCTATGCGTGTCATTGCTGACCATGTGCGCACGATTGCCTTCTCGATAGCAGATTCGCAGTTACCGTCAAATGCCAAAGCCGGATATGTGATACGTCGCATATTGCGTCGCGGCGTGCGTTATGCCTACACATTCCTTGGACAGAAATCTGCGTTTATCTATCGTCTGGTGGATACTCTCATTGAGACTATGGGTGATGCTTATCCCGAACTTACGGCACAACGCGAACTCATTATGCGTGTCATTAAGGAGGAGGAAGACGCATTCTTGCGCACTCTTGAAAAGGGTATCGCTTTACTTGATGATATTATGGCTCGCACACGCAAAGCCGGTCTCACAGAGATTAGCGGTGTCGATGCGTTCACTTTGTATGATACATATGGATTTCCGCTTGACCTCACAAAACTGATATTGAAAGAAAATGACATGACGCTTGACGAGCCCGGATTTGAAAAAGAAATGGCGGCTCAAAAAGCTCGTGCGCGCAATGCCGCCGCTGTTGAAGCCTCAGATTGGGTGATTGTCGCTGATGGCGAGCAGGCGTTTGTCGGTTATGACAACAGCGTGGTTGATGCCAAGATATTGCGCTATCGCCATGTGAAGCAAAAAAATCGTGAGTTTTATCAAATCATCTTAGATAAAACGCCGTTTTATGCCGAGATGGGAGGTCAGGTTGGAGACCGTGGCACACTCACCGACAAGATTACTGGTCAAGCAATAGAAATATACGATACCAAGCGTGAAAACGGTGTAGGCGTGCATCTTACGACAGTACTCCCCGATGATGTGAAGGCGACATTTGTTGCCGCAATAGACGAGAACGCACGTCAGGCATCTGCCGCCAACCACACGGCGACACACCTTTTGCATGCCGCACTGCGCAAAGTGCTTGGCACTCATGTAGAGCAAAAAGGCTCGTATGTCAGTGCCGATGTTCTGCGTTTTGATTTCTCGCATTTCCAAAAACTCACTCATGATGAGATTGCCAAGGTTGAACGACTCGCCAATATCGAAGTGCGAAAGGCTTTGCCTCGTGATGAATATCGCGAAATGTCTATAGATAAAGCTCACGAAATGGGTGCCATGGCTCTGTTTGGTGAGAAATATGGTGATAAAGTGCGTGTCATTCGCTTTGGTGACTCTGTAGAATTGTGTGGCGGTGTGCATGTTGCAAATACCGGCAATATCGGTATGATAAAAATCATCTCAGAGTCATCGGTGGCCGCCGGCGTGCGTCGCATAGAGGCTATGACCGGAGCAAAAGTTGAAGACCTCATAGATGTGGCGCGAAATACGATGCGCGAAATTGGCTCGATGCTCAACAATGCTCCCAATGTCGTGCAAGCTTTGCGTCGCTCTATCGAAGAGAACGCCGACCTCAAACGTCAGGTGGTGGAAGCTATGGCCGAGCGTGCCAATGCTTTCGCCGCAAGCCTCATCGAAAAAGCCACAGACGTTAATGGTGTCAAATTGGTTAAATGGGGTGGTATACGCATACCTGAAATGGTTAAGAATACGGCAATGGCTGTGAAACGCGATTCGCCTGAGAATACGGCGTTTATTGCAGCGACAATAGACCCGTCAGGCAAGCCGTTGCTCACTGTCGCTCTCACAGATGACCTCGTTAAAAGCGGTTTGAACGCATCGACTATCGTGCGTGCCGCAGCCAAAGTCATCAAAGGTGGTGGCGGAGGACAGCCCGGCTTTGCACAAGCCGGTGGTAAAGATGCCGATGGCTTGGCTCAGGCAATGCAGGTACTCCAAGAGTCATTTTTAGGCGAATAAGCTCGTAATCATTAGATTAACAATAATATATAGAGCCACACCCAATATATATGTCTTATATGGCGGGTGTGGCTCTGTGTGTTATGTGGGAATATTGGCGGTTGGCGAATAATTGTGATAGTGTAAAATAACGTGAAAAAATAGGCTTGTGAAAGGCGATAACTTCGCTATTTCAGGAAAAATTCGTAACTTTGCAAAACGCCAATAACTAATTTATATATAACGATGGACATAAATAAAGCCTTATATATTTCACAAGAAATTTCGCCCTATCTCCCGGCGACTCCAATGTCAACTCTGTGTCGCAATCTCTCGCAGGGCATTCAGGAGAGTGGGGCTGAAGTGCGCACATTTATGCCTCGCTTTGGCTCAATTAACGAGCGGCGTAACCAGCTCCATGAGGTAATACGTCTTTCAGGTCTCAATCTTGTTATTGACGACACTGACCACCCTTTGATTATTAAGGTGGCGACGTTGCAACCGTCACGTATGCAAGTCTACTTCATTGACAGTGATGACTATTTCCGCCGCCATTCGACAAAAGGACTTGAAATAGACACAGACCCGGCTGAGAACGATGAACGTCTGATGTTCTTTGCGCGCGGCGTTATCGAGACCGTTAAGAAGTTGCGTTGGTGTCCCAACATTATACATTGCTCAGGTTGGATAACGGCTCTTGCTCCGCTGTATCTGCGCAAAGTCTATTCACATGATCCGACATTCCGCGGTAGCAAAGTTATATACTCGCTGTTTGATACAGAGATGCCTGATGTGCTCGCCCCTCGTGCTGTTGAGAAATTGAAAATGGACGGCTTCTCGGCTGCGGCGATAAAATCCTTGACATCTGCCAAACAGGCAATAGGCACGACGGCTTTGCATCGCATCGCCATTGACCATGCGGACGCTATCGTACAAGCCTCCGAAAATATCGCTCCCGAGGTGATCGAATATGCCAAAGCCTCCGGCAAACCGTTTCTCGAACTCCCCGGTGAAGGCGAGGGCTTTGTCGGCAAATATCTTGACTTCTACAAACAGCTATAACAGTCATTACTCCCTCATAAACAACAATTGACTTATATAATCTCTCTTCGCTCCCGATAAATCACATTGTCTGATGCGCAAATCTTGCTTTTCATTAAAAATATTGTTTGCAGCAGTCGCCACCATCGGTTTGGCTCTTGTTGCGTGTGACGACAGCTACCATAACGGCAGCTCAATCGTTGATGATGAAGTTGAAGTTTTCATTGACACCACGTTTCACCCGACGGCCACAACCATTGATAACGAGGCTGTGATCTCTCGCACAATCACCGGATTGTTGGGCTGTGTCGATGCCCCCGGCTATGGTACCCTGTCGTCCGACTTTGTTACCCAATTTATGCCGGCTATCGAGATGGATACCGTTGGCGTCGATGTTGACAAAATTGACTCATTGAAACTCGTGATGCGCTTCACGACAGACGCATTTATCGGTGACTCTGTCGCTCCGATGGGCATCGAGGTATATCCGCTGATCAAAGACCTGCCCTCACCGGTATATTCAAACTTTGATTTTGACACATACTATGATCACAACGAGCTTCTCGGCAAAACCATATACACATCTTCGCGCCAAAACGAGTCAGACTCTATAAAAAACTTGAGCTATGCCGAAGTTAGCGTAAAATTGCCGGTGAGCCTCGGACGCAAGTTTTACCAACAATACAAGACAAGTCCCGAGACGTTCTCCTCGCCTGAGACATTCGCCAAATTCTTCCCCGGATTGTATGTGAAGAGTTCGTATGGCTCAGGTCGCATCACACGTATGGCAAAAACCACTATGGATATGTATTACCACACGGTGACCAAGAACGGAGACAACGATACCACGATATACAACATCGGCTCATACTTTGCCGTGACACCCGAGATTGCGATGAACAATAACATCGCGCTGACAATGTCATCAGAGATTAAAGAGCGTCGCGCCCGCGGCGAGCAACTGCTGGTGGCTCCTGCCGGACTTGATGTCGAAATGGTGTTCCCGGCTCGTGAACTCATCGCCAAATATCGCAGTAGCATCGGCTCGGGACTCGGTGTCATCAACTCACTTGACTTCTCTATTCCGGTCGAACTTATTGCCAATAAATACGACATCACGCCACCGCCATACGTGCTGATGGTGCTCAAAAACAAGAAAGACGAGTTCTTCGCCAAAAACAAAACCACCGACAGCAAGACTTCGTTCTATGCCACATATAACTCGACGTCAAAAACATACTCATTTGGCTCGATGCGCGAATACATAATAGACCTGCTCGAAAAAGACGAGATCACTGATGACGACATAACATTTGTGCTGACCCCCGTGCAAGTGTCAACAGAGTCAAGCAACAGCTATTATGGAAGTTCGACAACATACGTCACCTCGATAACACCCTACGTTTATCTACCGGTGATGACACGCCTGCTCATCGACCAATCAACAATCAAGTTTGTCTATTCGCGCAAAACAATATCGATGTAATCAAAACGGCGCATCGCGACAGCGGCAGGGTATGGCGCAATAGCAACAAACCAAGGCATTATATGCTGAGTCATATAGCCGAACCGACATACTGTAAAACCGGCGCAAAATATATGGCGCGTGATGACGCTAAAATCAAAAAATAATCGTAACTTTGCACTGCAAAAGCCGAGAGCTTGACACTCACGGCTAACGCACAAAAGAAACATAAGTAATGCCGAGAGCATTATGATTTTGCCGCAATAGCTCAGTCGGTAGAGCATTTCATTCGTAACGAAAAGGTCGTGGGTTCGAGTCCCACTCGCGGCTCAAAACAAGGAGGTTGTGTCACCGACACAACCTCCTCCATTATTGACCCACCACCATCAATTCACTTGTTCTTCAAAAGATAAACATAACCGGTTTTAATAGAATCATAAGTATACTTACGTTCCATATACTTAATTCTTTTAGTGTCTTCGTCAGAGTAAATACGACGGATAACATCATAAGAACTATCTATGGCATACGTCATATTAATGTTGTCAGTTGTATTGTAATTTAGAATAGTTCCAGTTAAAACCCATTGTGTATAATGTCTTATATCTGTCCCTATTCTATCTACTTTGTCTTTTCTTTTGTCTTTTTCGGAAAGGTATGCATAATATGTAAAAGTTATGGGTTCAATTGTGGACTTAAATTCATATTGTGTATAGATTGGATATTTTATGGATATATTCAAGGCGTTAAATGTATTTATGATTTCTCGCATTTCTTTTGTTGTTGCTATGTGCCAACCTTTTGGTATCTCAAGACCTCTTAAACTTTCAGCAGTTGAGAACGGACCATATATTTTTAAATCATTATCTGTGTAGGTCTTGGATACCAACTTGACGGCGATTTGGTCGGCTAATTTTGTCAGCTCTGTCATGTTTGAGACCGTGCCCGAGGCTTCACACGATTTGATGATTTGGGCTGTCTGCACGTCTATCAAGCGTGCCGATACAAACAATGAACCGAATACCTCAGAGGCATCGGCAACCAAAACATATTGCACGCCAAATTGTTGACCGATTTGAGCTATTTGGTTGTCAGTGACGGCTCCCGATAGTTGATAGTCTTGTTCTTTTGTCAACTCTGCCAAGAAGTCGCTTGTTCGCTCAACGGCAGAATATTCGTCACTTTCGGTGACACCCGACACAATTTTTGAACCAATTACTTTTTTGATTCCGGCTTGCACCTCGCCTGTCATATAGACGGCGACCTTTTTCTTGGCGGTGCTTTGAGCAAACGCTTGTGACGTCGAGCCTATTAGCAACAGAGCCAACGCCAACACTTTAAAAAGATTTTTCATTGTGAATTAATTTATTTAGAATTTTTATTAGTTAGACGATAAGCTAAATTTGTTGCCATTGTGCTCAACACCTTTGCTCCGGTGTACAAACGATTGATGTTCGCCGATTTGACGATTTCGCCGGTATTTAAATTGATAAGCCTTGCCGACATATAACACTGATTTTCGTCATCAATTACAACGTTTGTGGCAATGACATAATCCACACCAAACTTTTGACCCGATTGACGTATTTCATGCTCCGCAACTTCGCCCGATTGTTGATAAGAATGTTCCTTGAAAAGAGCGTTGACAAACTGTTCATTCCTTTCAAAAGGAACAAAATCTTTATTGCCCGATATACGCGCGAGGATGGCGGAACTTACAATTGACTTTTTTGCCGGCTCAACTGCTCCGGTTACATAAACAGCAACCTTTTTAGTCTGTGCCGTTGCTGAAAATGAGGATAGCAGTGAAATGATTAACGTCAGTAAAATTATAGCACGTTTCATTCGAAAATATTAGCTCCTCCGGACTCTCCTCATTGGATATTAGATTGATAAACAAAAAAAGCATGAGAGTCTGTACTACTGCTCATTCTGTTTCCCAAGGCCTTCGCTGCCCATCACCACAGAATGAGCAACCCATAGACCTCATGCTTATGTATACACGATTCCAAATAACGACTTGGAATGACGTTTACACAAACAAGAGCATCTACTATTGCTCCATTCTTGACGGTGATTAGAAGTTGCGAAGTTCCGGGAAGTCAAGAATAAAACGTAAAGTATATGCTTTTTATATGTTGTGCAGAATTTAGTAACCCTAAGTCTGCAAGCGCAAAATTACTAAAAATGGGGCACAAGCCAAATATTCGGTGCATGGAAATTTAGAAAAGTGTTAAATTTGCGGAATGAAAACAGAAGATGCTTTTTGGATGTTCCTG
>CAVCBR010000035.1:19110-22874 GCA_963600695.1 bacterium | reverse complement strand
GTTTTATGTTTTACAACAGGTTGTAGAAAGGGGCTGCGCCTATTTTGACACAGCCCCTTAATCCTACAAGTCGGCGCCTTTCGGATGGTTACGCTTATTTCGGATGGTTATGTTTCGGGTTACAATAAAATGGCGAGAGCCGGTGTCATCTGTCGACATCGGCTCTCGCGGTTGAGAGTATGGAATTACAAAAGCTTGCTTATTTGAGTTGGAAGTTAACCGGGATGTGGTAGGTTACACGCACGGGTTGACCGTTGTTACGTCCGGGAGTCCATTTTGGCATCTGTGATACCACGCGTTTTGCCTCGGCATCGAGAGCGGGGTGTTTGCCGCGCACGACTTTCACACCGGTGATGCGACCGTCTTTTTCAACGATGAATTGTACTGTAACTTTACCTGAGATACCTTCCTCAGAAGCGGCTGCGGGATAAACGATGTGGTCTTTCAACCAAGCATACATTGCTGCATCACCACCGGGGAATAGAGGTTTCTGCTCAACCATGGCAGCCATAACCGGCTCTTCATGTTTGGGCTTAACGGGTTCCGGTTCTTTTTCAACGACTTTAACAACGATAGCCTCTTTGTTGACGTCTTCTTTACCGACAGCGTCGGTGGCACCGATTTGAGCGGTATTGTCAAGTACTTCGTCAACGTTTTTGACTTCTTTGCTTTTATCAACTTCGTCCACGATTTTGAGTTCGGTCACGGCTTGTGATGCGGCGACTTCAATTTCTTCTTGAACGGGTTCGGGTTCGGGTTCGGGAATGTCAATTTGTTCCTCTTCGGGTTGCTCTTCTTCAACGTCGCCCATATCTACGGTTGTGGCTTGTGCTTCATTTTGAGCTTCGGTTTCGTCTTCGCCAAATTTCAATGCTCCGGTGAGGACGAGTACCAAAATAAGCAGTAATGCAGCCAAAACGCCAAGCACCCATAATAGTGACTTTGTGTGACGTCTTACAGAGTTTGCACGGAGGGTATATGCGCCAAACGATTTATTCTTGCCTTCGAAGACAAGGTCGCGCCATTCTCTTGATGAAAGATCTACGTCTTTTGCCATTTTCTTAATTTTTTGATTGGTTAAACAATAGAACTTTATCACTTAGTGGCTTTACGCACATTAGGTTTGATGACTTCCTTACCGTTTGCCTTGCCATAGTTTTGGAGCAGGAGGGTATCGGTGTGGTCAGTGCCTTGGATAGAGTATCGCGTAATCTGGTTGAGATTGAGCTCGTCAATCGCATATACCAGAGCTTCGTAGGTTACGTTGGGACCGGGCTTGATAATCACAATGGGACGATGGAGTTTGAGAGTGTCGTTAGCGTTGGCTTTTGCCATCTCGTCAAACTGAGCTTTGGTGATTTCCTTATTGCGATATTGCTCTTTGAGTTTGTCGTATGCTTCCATGACCTCTTTATTGCGATCATAGAGCACTTTACGAATTCCTTGGCGCTCTTTGCCTTGGTTGTCTGTGAATTTCTCGAGACGTATGGCAGATTTGCTGACAACGGGTTGACCGTCGATATTGACAGCGGCACTGTCGGGCTTGCCTTCATAGTAGTAGATACTATGTTTGGTGTTGCCATTCTCGTCTTTTGCAGGCATACCTTTGGCGTCATACTCTGTGTCAAGAATTAGAGTGATGGCGTCCTCGGCTGAGGCTTGGTTTTTATTCTCGTCCTTGATGCGTTGGTCGTTCGAGGGAAGCACAATCTGAAGTGTTTGTGACTTCAACATCGTAGTACAAAGCATAAAGAACGTGATCAGAAGCATGTTCATGTCGACCATCGGGGTAAAGTCAACATGGATAGTCATCTTCTTTTGGGCTCCTTTTTTCTTTTTGCCCTTGTCGGTTGATTCTATTTGTGCCATTGTTTTCTTTACTTTTGATTAGTCGCCTTCCTCGTTTTTGAGGTTGGTCATGAGAGTGAATTTGTTGAGACCCATGGTTTGCAGGTTGTCAAACACGTGGTGGATGACGGTGAACGGGGTGTCTTTGTCGGCTTTAACCGTTACAGACTTGCCCTGGAATACTGCATTGTAGAGGATATCAAGTTTGCGGATTGCGTCGCGACCTTCAGGTGTAGACTGGTCTAAACCTTGTTCCATGATCGCGTTGTCACGTCCTTCTTGTGCTACGCTCGAAAGGGCTTTGAGCCAGATTTGGAAGTCGCTCAAACGGCGAGTGTCTGTTTTGTCTTTGTTGTCATTTGTCGGTATGCCCGATTTTGTGAGGTCAGACATAAATTTCTCGCGAGCTGTGGCGTCCATTTTGAGAACGTCGCCAAGATCTTTGAACGAGCAACCAAACATTGTCATCTTCGCAAATGTATTTATTTGCGTGGTGTCGAGGGCGATTGTCGGCTTGTTAAGTTCTTTGCATTTTTGATTGTATATACCCACGGCTTGTTCCAAAATCGCTTTACGCAGAGACTCGCTGTTTATGGTTGAGTCACCGGTGAAAGACATAAAGATTTTGCCTTCGATTGCAGTGGGGTCTGCCATTTTGCCGGTTTGATCTTCTGCCGATACGAGTATCGTCACAAGGTCTTTTGAAGGAATTGCCTCAACCGACACCGATGATGGTGTTTTGACGGTTGTAGGCTCCTTGGCAAGGAAGGTAGAAGTCAACATGAAGAAAGTAAGCAAAAGAACTGTCACGTCTGACATCGCCGTCATGTCGATGAGCGTGCTTTTTCTTTTAATTTTTACTTTTCCCATATTTACTGGTTTTTAATTGTTTGACTTTTCAGTATTTAAAACAGTAAATGGGATTAGTGTGTAGCTGCGAATGTTTGAACAATCGAGAAACCGATTTCGTCGATAGCGTATGTGAGGTTATCGATTTTGTTGGTGAAGAAGTTATACGAAATAACGGCGAAAGCACCGGTAGCGATACCAAAGGCGGTATTGATAAGGGCCTCTGAAATACCGACTGAAAGTTCCATAGAGTCAACAGAACCGCCGCTGGCACCAAGAGCTTGGAATGATTTGATCATACCCAACACAGTACCGAGAAGACCGACGAGAGTACCGAGGGTGGTCATCGTAGCAACGATGGGGAGGTTTTGTTGGAGAGCGGGCATCTCAAGAGCGGTAGCTTCTTCAACGGCTTTTTGGATGGTAAGGATTTTTTGTTCTTTTGTCAGCTCGGTGTTTTTGTCCATTTCTTCGTAGCTCTTCAAAGCGTTGGCAACAACAGCGGCAACTGAACCTTTTTGTTTTGCACAAAGTTTTTTAGCACCTTCGATGTCTTTTTTCTCAAGACATTTTTTAACGGCGGCAACAAATGAGGCGATGTTGCCACGACCTTTGGCTGCTGAGAGAGCGATGAAACGTTCAACAGAGAGAACGATAACAGTGAGAAGTAGAGTTTGGAGCACAGGCACGATAACGCCACCTTTGTAAATGGTACCCCAAATGTTAATCGGGTGACCTTCTTCGTCGGTGTGCATATCGTTACCGAACCAGAAAATAAACAAGCAAACTGCTACTACAAAGCAAATCAAGATAACCCAGAATGCATTTTTGATGCCGGGGATTTCGGTTTTCTTTGAGTCAGCCTTTGCGGGCTTTTGTGCAGGTTTAGGGGCTGCAACATTGGGCTTTTGAGCTTCCATAAGTTTTTTAATAATTTAAGTTAGAAAATTGTTAATGATTTGTTTATTAGTTTATTGTCTCTATTATGTAATCAGTTGGGAGCTAAACTCCGCAACTGACATTTTGCTCTTAATTCGGGCGTTTATGTTGACGCATGCAACAGAATA
>CAVCBR010000035.1:0-19100 GCA_963600695.1 bacterium | reverse complement strand
ACAGAATATTACTCGCAAAATTATCATTAGTTTTTCAATAAGCAAAATTTTTTTCGCTAATTTTCGCAAATCATTAAGTGCCGTTTTTTTATATCTTATGATAATCAATTACTTGCAATTTGATATTGACCGAATAGCTATGGTGAAGTGTTGTAAACACCAAAATTTTAGACTTGTATGGTATTATGCCTCACTTACATTTTTTAACAGCGATTTTAAATATACGTTAAGCGTTCTACATTTTTTTTTAATAACTTTGCCGTGTTTTAGCACCCCGGAGACCGGGACGCATTTTTTAATTTTCATCCTTTTTAGACTGATTTACTTGAATTCTTTTACCCAAAGATGAGAATAACTATAAAAAAAGGGTTAGACCTCAAAATTGTCGGCAGTGTCGTTAATGACACCGTTGCTTCTTTCAGCCCCGAGAGTGTTGCTATTTTTCCGGACGATTTTGCCGGCTTTACGCCTAAAACTTGTGTAAAGCCCGGGGATATTGTGTCTGTTGGCTCACCACTATTACATGATAAGGCTTATGACGATTTGTGTCTTACATCTCCGGTGTCGGGCGTTGTGCGCGAAGTGACACGAGGCGAGCGTCGTCGCATAGTTAAAGTTGTTGTTGATGGCGATGGGCAAAACACTATGAGAGAGTTTGATGTCCCGACATCAAACAACGAGGAAGCAATAGCCAAACTTCTTGCCAATTCCGGTCTGATGTCGATGATATCTCGTCGACCGTATGCTATCGTTGCCAATCCCGATGATCGTCCCACAAATATTTTTGTCACGGCATTTGATAGCGCTCCACTCGCTGTCACTCGTCACTATAACAATGACGAGGCGCGTCTTATGACAAAAGCTGTCAAGGCACTTGGAATACTCGCGCGCGAACATATATACATATCGCGTCGTTCAGAGGCACAACTGCCTGACGTTGAAGGTGCCGTTATGGTAGATGTCAAAGGTCCTCACCCGGCAGGAAACCCCGGAGTACAAGCGGCGAACATCGCCCCGGTAAATAAAGGTGAGGTTATTTGGACGCTTTCGGCAGACACGCTTATGCGTATCGGTCAACTTATGACGACCGGTCATTTGGATATGTCGACAACGGTTGCCATTGTCGGCAGTCGCGTTGTGTCACCAACATTGGTAAAGACCACAATTGGTGCGCAACTCTCAGGGTTGCTTGCCGGTCGTCTTGTCAATGACGAACATCATACACGTATTATCAGCGGTAATGTTCTTGTCGGTATTAAAACTGAGGCAGACTCGTATTTACATTTCCCATCTACACAGATTACGGCTATCCCCGAAGGTGATGATGTCGATGAGTTTATGGGGTGGGCATCATTGTCACCGCGCAAGATGTCGATAAGCCCTTCGTTTCCAGGACACTTTTTTACGCGTCTCTTCAATCCCGATGCTCGTGTGCTCGGTGGTAGGAGGGCAATGATAATGTCGGGGCTAATCGATCGCGTGTTGCCGATGGATATTATGGGTGAGTATCTCATAAAGGCGATAAATGCTCGTGATATTGATCGTATGGAACAGCTCGGTATATATGAAGTAGCTCCCGAAGACTTTGCTCTCGCCGAGTGCATAGATTCGTCTAAAATGCCTTTACAAGAAATCGTGCGCCAAGGACTCGACTATTTGCGCCAAGAACTCGGATAGTCGAATGGAGCTAAAAAACAACGTGTGATACAGCAATATTGAAACAAAAATTATAACATAGATGAACCCCCTGCGCAAATTTCTTGATAAAGTCGCTCCGCATTTCGATAAAGGAAGGCGATTACATGCTTTTCGTTCGGTCTACGAAGGCTTTGACACGTTCCTGTTCACTCCGCGTAAAACCGCTGGTAAAACAGGTGTCCATGTGCATGATGCTATGGACTCGAAACGTACGATGACGATTGTTATCATCGCGCTTTTGCCATGTTTGTTGTTTGGAATGTATAACACCGGCTATCAGCATTGGCTCGCTGCCGGACAAACAACGTTTCCATTTTGGTCGTTGATGCTCTATGGCTTATTGTCGATAGCGCCGACAATAGCCGTGACATATATTGTCGGTCTTGGCATTGAGTTTACGGTGGCACAGTGGCGAGGCGAGGAGATACAAGAGGGTTTCCTTGTTACGGGTATAATATTGCCATTGATATTACCGGTGACGACTCCGCTATGGATGACTGCCGTAGCCACAGCTTTTGCCGTGATATTCGCCAAAGAAGTTTTTGGTGGCACAGGCTATAATATATTTAATGTGGCGCTTATCGCTCGTGCTTTTCTGTTCTTCGCATATCCGGCACAAATGTCCGGCGACGAAGTGTTTGTGCCAACGTCAACACCATTTGGCTTTGGTCCCACAGTTGCCGATACATATACATGTGCAACGCCCTTGGGGCAGCTCGCCTCAGCGTCAGATGTTCCCGTTAACATCGTGGGAGCTGATGGTGGCACTCTATCTTCGCTTGATGCATTCTTTGGTTTTATCCCCGGGTCGTTTGGTGAAACATCGACACTGTGCATACTTATAGGTGCTGCGATATTGCTGTTTACGCGTGTAGCATCGTGGCGTATAATACTATCCGGCATTGTTGGCGCGTTGCTTATGGGTTTCGTGGCAAATGAGTTTGCCACCCCGACTTATCCTGCGTCATCGTTGTCGCCGGTATCACATCTTACTTATGGTGGTTTTGCCTTTGCCATAGTATTCATGGCGACAGATCCGGTGACGGCGGCACGTACGTCAACCGGCAAAATCATATATGGATTTCTTATCGGAGTCATGGCGGTGCTCATACGCGTCTATAACACCGGTTATCCCGAGGGGGCTATGCTTGCCGTGTTACTGATGAATGCCCTCGCGCCCCTCATCGATTATTTTGTAGTGCAGGCAAATATAGGTCGCCGTCTTAATCGCGCCAAACGCAAGGCACGCGCGAATGCGAAAAATAGTCCACGTCAATAAACATGAGAAGTTTTTGTGACAATGAAAATCAATAAGCAATCAACAACATACATTATCATTTATATAGCCGCCATCGTCGTTGTTGTCGGCGCGGCACTTGCCATAACCTCAATGTCGCTCAAAGACAAGCAACAAGAAAATATCGATGCCGACAAGATGAAACAGATACTCGCCTCAGTTCACATTACGACAGACGCAGAGACTGTTGCCGATGAGTTCGCCAAATACATCACCGAGCAACATGTTGTAGATATCGATGGGAATGTCATAACAGACAACGCTTTTGAGGTCAATGTCGCCCTCGAAAGCAAGAAGAAAAACCCGGCAGATCGTCAACTGCCGATATACGTTTGTGATCTTGGTGAGCAAGGTAAGAAATATATACTTCCGGCTTACGGCACAGGACTTTGGGGTCCGATTTGGGGGTATATAGCAGTTGACGAAGACGGCTCGACGATTTACGGAGCTTATTTTTCACATCAAGGAGAAACGCCGGGACTTGGCGCACGCATTGAAGAGCCGGCATTCTCGTCTCAATTTAACGACAAACATATGTTTGTCAATGATACGACATTCATTCCGGTGACCGTCGTCAAAAAAGGGCAAAAGCCTAATAATGGCGGCGAGTATGTAAACGCCGTGTCCGGTGGCACCATAACATCAAAAGGCGTTGCCTCCATGCTCGATAACTGTTTGACTCCCTACGCTGCTTATTTGCGCAAAATCTCACACCGTCAAACGACTGTGAATAATTAATAGATTAATCATAAAGCAATATAACGACACTTAACCATGTCTCAAAAAATCACAAACCGACAAGTTCTATTTAATCCGTTGTCAAAAGACAATCCTGTTATTGTACAGATACTTGGCATCTGCTCATCGTTGGCGGTCACAGCCAATCTTGAACCGGCAATCGTAATGGGACTGTCGGTAATTGCCGTCCTTGCATTTTCGAATGTCATCATATCACTGATACGTAATACGATACCCACCAACATACGTATTATCGTGCAACTCGTTGTTGTTGCGGCACTCGTGGTGGTTGTCGATCAATATCTGCGAGCTTATGCCTATGATGTCAGTCGTCAACTCTCGGTGTTTATCGGACTTATAATCACCAACTGCATACTTATGGGACGACTTGAAGCCTTTGCGATGTCAAATCGTCCGTGGCCGTCATTTCTTGATGGTGTGGGCAACGGTCTCGGCTATGCAATAATACTTGTGATAATTGCCACAGTGCGCGAACTGCTTGGCAGTGGCACACTGCTCGGCTGTCAAGTGATACCTCAATGGCTCTATGAACATGGCTATGAGAACAACGGACTTATGATATTGCCTCCTATGGCACTCATTGTCGTAGCCTGCATCATTTGGGTGCATCGTTCATATCATAAAGAACTGCAAAACTGATAATCCTCGTTATATTAAAGTATAAACAATCATAATGGAAAGTTTTAACTTATTCATACGTTCGATATTTGTCGACAATATGATTTTTGCATACTTCCTTGGTATGTGCTCGTTTTTGGCGGTGTCAAAAAACGTCAAGACGGCTTTCGGACTTGGCATTGCCGTTACATTTATGCTTGCCATTTCACTACCGGTTAATTATTTGCTTGAAGAGTATGTGCTTAAAGCCGGAGCACTCGCTTGGCTCGGCGAGGAATATGCGACGATGGATTTGAGTTTCTTGTCGCTGATAATGTATATCGCAGTTATCGCATCGATGACACAGCTTGTAGAAATGGCGGTCGAAAAATACACGCCGTCGTTGTATGCCTCACTTGGTATATTTTTGCCACTGATAGCCGTTAACTGTGCTATACTCGGAGGCTCGCTGTTTATGGAACAAAGAGATTTTCCCGATGTCACGACAGCCACGTGTGCCGGACTCGGATGGGGTCTCGGGTGGTTGCTCGCCATTGTCGCAATAGCTGCCATACGCGAGCGACTCGCTCATCATTCAAATATACCGCGACCATTGCGAGGCATAGGTATCACTTTTATTATTACCGCGCTTATGGGGCTTGCGTTTATGAGCTTCCTCGGCATTAAAATCTAAACATCAGAAACAATGAACTATACATCGATACTTGCCGCTGTCGCCACAGACTCGTCACTGACCGTAATAACGACTATCGTTATCTTTCTTGCCATAACGCTGTTGCTTGTTATAATACTGATGGTGGCACGTCACTATCTCGTGTCGACAGGCGATGTCACCGTGACTATCAATGAGGATAAAAAAATTAAAGTGCCGGCAGGAGCCTCGTTGTTATCATCGCTCGCCGACCGACATATTTACCTGTCTTCGGCTTGCGGAGGCAAGGGCAGTTGCGGGCAATGTCGCGTACAAGTAAAAGAGGGTGGGGGTGAAATACTCCCGACCGAAATCGTACACTTCTCGCGTCGTCAGCAACAGCAAGGTTGGCGCTTGGGCTGTCAGGTAAAACTCAAAGATGATATCTCGATAAATCTCCCGGCATCAGTGCTTGATGTCAAAGAATGGGAATGCACGGTAATATCAAATCGCAATGTAGCCACATTTATCAAAGAGTTTATCGTAGCATTGCCACCCGGAGAACATATGAATTTTACGCCCGGCTCGTATGCCCAGATACGCATACCGGAGTATAAAATGGATTACGCCAAAGACATTGACCGCGAACTTATCGGCGAACAATACCTCCCGGCATGGGAACGATTTGGACTCTTTGACCTTAAATGTCAAAACGATACGCCGACCATACGTGCCTATTCGATGGCAAATTATCCGGCAGAGGGTGATCGCATAATGCTCACTGTGCGCATTGCAACACCACCATTCAAGCCTAAGCCTCAAACGGGTTTCCAAGATGTTATGCCGGGCATAGCATCGAGCTATATTTTCACGCTCAAACCCGGAGACAAAGTTATGATGTCGGGACCGTACGGAGACTTCTTCCCCAACTTTGATTCAAAGGCAGAGATGATGTGGATTGGCGGAGGCGCCGGTATGGCTCCTTTGCGTGCTCAAATTATGCACATGACACGCACGTTGCACACCACAGACAGAGTGATGAACTTCTTCTATGGCGCTCGCGCACTTAACGAGGTGTTCTATCTCGATGACTTCCTCGCACTCGAACGCGAGTTCTCAAACTTCCACTTCCACCTTGCACTCGACCGTCCTGACCCGGCGGCTGACGAAGCCGGAGTGAAATATACCCCCGGCTTTGTGCATCAGGTTATCTATGACACTTATCTCAAAAATCACGAAAACCCCGAGGATATAGAATATTATATGTGTGGACCCGGTCCGATGAGTCGCGCCGTGGAAACGATGCTCGATTCGCTTGGCGTTGACCCGACATCCATTCATTTTGACAACTTCGGAGCGTGAGTTGGCACTAATAAACAAAAGGCATATGTCAAAAATCACCGAACAATACACGGCAAGCGACCGACTGCGAGATATTATTGATGACAATCCACTGATGTTGTTGGTAATCAGTCGTTTTTCGATACCATTCGGCTTTGGCGACGCTACTGTCGGTGAAGTGTGCAAACAAAACGATGTCCACACTCCCACGTTCTTGGCTGTTGCCAATCTTATCGCAAAAAAAACGTATGCCAACTATGATATAGACCCGAATTCGCTTATCAGCTATCTCAAAAAAGCACACTCACACTTCCTCGATCGTAGTCTCCCGGCTATACGTCGCAAACTCGTTGAGGCTCTTTACAGTCGCGAAGTCAATGATATTTCATTCTTGATACTGAAATATTTTGACGATTATGCCGTTGAGGTGCGTGCTCACATGGAGTATGAAAATGATCATCTCTTTACCTATGTTGCCAATCTCAGCGAAGGTAAAAGCGTAAAACACTTTTCGCTCAAACATTACTCGGCAAATCACACAGATATGGCAGACAAGCTCAACGAGCTTAAAGACATCATTATTCGCCATTATCGTCGCAATGACGACAGCCACCTGCTCAATACGGTGCTATATGATATCATAAACACCCAAAACGACCTCATATCGCATTGCTCCATAGAAAATAACCTTCTTGTGCCGGCTGTATATAGGTTGGAGAAAAATCGCAAAGAAAACACAAACACCACCGACGAAAGCAATGCGATGACACCACCGACAGCACCTGAAGCGTTGGGAGATCGCGAGAAAGAGATTATCGTACTCGTGGCAAAAGGCTTTTCAAACAAAGAAATTGCCAACCGGCTGTGTCTGTCGATAAACACGGTCACCACACATCGCCGTAATATCGCCGCTAAGTTGCAAATACACTCTCCGGCAGGTCTTACCATTTATGCCATAATGCACAAACTTCTTGACATCAAAGACATTAAATTCAACTAACCGTTATTTATCAACCTCCCCGAACTATAAAACGGTTTTACCCCTATTTCATCTCCCTTTTTGGCATATAGACCTAAAAAATCCCTGACTCGACGTTGTCGCCCGAAGATGAACGAACAACGTCTGAGGCAAGGACTTTATGCCGGTGCATCTTTCGTTGTCAGGAGTTAAGATAAAAGCAATCTTCTTATATGGCTACGTGTTATGAGTATTATTTTCACACCGGCAAAGTTACCGCCATTTTTTCCCCGCCACAATACCCAAAAATAAGTAATTAGTGTAGACCGCAAAATTGAAGTACACTCCGAAAGCTGAATCAAAACTTTCGGAGTGCACTTCAAAATTTATAATAACTGAAATAAGGTCGTTTAGCGGCGTTTTGACGTATATGTCTGGATTTTGCGCAAATATTGGCGTATGGCAGTCATTGGCGCGGCACGCGGCGGAGTGATGTTGATGGTGTTTTTGAGCCATTCGCGGAGTTTTGACGGGTGACGAGTGTCATTGATGGTCGAGGGGTCATCATATTCTTGTGACTTGTAATCGTGAACTTCGCGTTTGCCTTGAAGTGCGGCGAGAGCATTGAGTGCCAATGCCGACAGCTCGTTTTCTCCCGGATAAACATAGATGGGGGCTATAAAATCGACATGCTCAGCAACAAAGTCTGTTATGCGTTTTGAGTGTGCCATACCACCGGTGAGGAGTATGGCGTCAACGTCACCTTTCATAGCTATTGACATGGCTCCGATTTCTTTTGCCACAGTGTAACACATGGCTCGAAGTATCAACATCGCGTGTAGGTCACCCTTGTCTATGCGGTCGATGATTTCGGGAACGGAAGTTGTGCCGAGGTGTGCGACGAGACCGCCTTTGCCGTGCACCATCTTCATGAGTTGGGGCTCGGTATATTTGCCCGAGAAGCAAAGTCTGATCAGCGGCCCGGGGGGCAGAGAGCCTGAGCGTTCAGGAGAGAACGGACCACAGCCGTCAAGTGCGTTGGTGGTGTCGATGACACGTCCGTGACGGTGAGCCGAAATGGTGATGCCGCCACCCATATGGCAAACTATGAGATTAAGGTCTTCGTAGTTTGTGTTTGTTTCAGCAGCAAATTTGCGAGCTATGGCTTTTTGGTTTAACGCGTGGAAAATTGACTCGCGTGGAAGCAGAGGGCTGCCACTGATGCGAGCGTATGGTATCATTTCGTCAACGACAACGGGGTCGGCGATATATGATGGCACGCCGGCTTCATCGGCGAGGTCGCGAGCTATGAGTCCGCCGAGGTTTGATGCGTGTTGCACGCGAGCGTGTATCAGGTCATGACGCAAATCATCGTTGACGAGATATACGCCCGACTCAACCGGTGAGATGATGCCTCCGCGTCCGATGACGGCAGACAGGCTTTTTATATCAATGCCTTGTTCGCGCAATGCACCGACAATGAGGTCTTTGCGCCAATGAAATTGATCAGGGACGCTCTTGAAATGAGATAAGTCATCGGCAGAGTGTGGTATCGAAAGTGTGAAAATCGGATTTTCGTCCTCATAGACGGCGATTTTGGTCGATGTGGAACCGGGATTTATGGCTAATATACGATAACTCATTATTATATTTGTATAATGTTTCTGTTAATTAGTGTATTTTAAATGCCTTATTTGCAAGACAAGCAAGCCAAAGCAATAGAGTACAGCTTGGTTTGTGGGGTGTCGCCACGAGAGGTCAGCACGCAAGGCACTTTTGTGCCCACGACCATAGCTGCGATTTCGCCGCCGGCAAAGTGTGTCGCTGCCTTGAAAAATACATTGCCTGACTCGATGTTGGGGAACAACAGACAGTCGGCATCGCCGGCAACGCTTGAGCCTTTGACTTTCTTTTGCTCGGCGGCGTCGCGACATAGAGCAACGTCGAGTGACAGCGGTCCGTCAATGATGACGTTGCCGAGTTGTCCGCGGTCGCCCATTTTTGCAATTATGGCAGCCTCGGTAGATGACGGAACTGAAGGCAACAGTTGCTCAGAGGGAGCAATGCAAGCAATTTTTGGCGTGTCTATTCCTAACGAATTGGCTACTTGTGTGAGGTATTTGATGAGTACGGTTTTTTGCTTAAAGTCAGGGGCTGGAATTACGGCAACATCAGACACGCACACGAGTTTGTGATAGTTGGGCAACTCGACGACAGACACGTGGCTTAGTACGCCCTTGGGAGGGAATAACCCGGCTTCTTTGTTTAGAATACCACGCATATATTTATCGGTTGACACAAGACCTTTCATCAATACGTCTGCCTGACCGGTGGCAACGGCAGCAACTGCCATGGCTACACATTTGACGTCAGAGCTTTCGTCAACGATGTTAAAATCTGTGGCGTCTATGCCTTCTTGTTGGCACACAGAGATTATCGTTTTTTTGTTACCATAAATGGTTGGAACAACAAGTCCTTGACGATATGCGTCATTGACAGCGTGGAGAGTATGAGAATCTTGACCGTAAGCCACGGCGAGACGGCGAGCACCGCGTGCCCGAGCTTCGTCGACGATTTGCGAAAGTTTTGTAATCATTATCTTATTGTTTTAAGTTGGTATTATTTTTTTTTGAATTATTTTGCTGTGGATTTGTTCTGCTTTTTTGCCGTGCCCCATCTGAGTCGCTGACGTTCGGCATGAGCAGCTTCTGCCTGATTGTTGCCGGCGTGCCAAAGAGTCAGATCCCGGATTTTGTCCGGTAAAAATTGTTGAACGACAAAATTGCCTGGATAGTCATGGGCGTATTTATACTGCTCTCCGTATCCGAGCTTTTTCATGAGGGCGGTCGGAGCGTTGCGCAGATGCAGAGGCACCGGCAAGTTGCCGGTTTGCTCAACGAGAGACAACGCATCGTTAATTGCCATATATGCCGAGTTTGACTTTGGCGAGGTTGCGAGGTATATTGCACATTCTGCAAGTGGTATGCGTGCCTCGGGCATACCGACCTTGTGTATTATGTCAAATGTGGCATTCGCCAAGAGCAATGCATTGGGATTGGCAAGACCTATGTCCTCGGCAGCAAGTATCATCATGCGTCGGGCAATGAACTCGATGGCTTCGCCCCCGGCAATCATACGAGCCAGCCAATAAACTGCGGCGTCCGGGTCTGAACCGCGCATAGACTTTATGAATGCCGAAATTATATCATAATGCATCTCGCCGTTTTTGTCGTAAGCCTGTGGATTTTCCTGCAAACGCTCGGTGATGACTTGGTCGTTGATGATTATCGGCTGGTTGATAGGTGTCGACTGTTCGAGGAGGTCGAGGATATTGAGCAACTTGCGAGCATCGCCCCCGGCATAACGGAATAGTGCCGCCGTCTCGACAATCTCGATTTTACGGGCAGACAACACTTTGTCATGCTCGATGGCACGATGCATCAGCGTGTCAAGTTCTGTTTCGTCAAGTGATTTGAGTGTGTAAACTTGAGCACGCGACAAAAGGGGTCTGATCACCTCGAACGATGGATTTTCGGTGGTCGCGCCAATTAGTGTTACCGTGCCCGATTCAACGGCAGACAGCAGGCTGTCTTGTTGTGATTTTGAAAAACGATGAATTTCGTCTATGAACAATATGGGACGTGTCGTGGCAAACATACCGCCATCATGCCGACATCTGTCAAGCACTTCGCGCACATCCTTCACCCCCGAAGTAACCGCCGATAAGGTATAAAACGGAGCCTTTATGCTTGTTGAAATGATGCGTGCAATGGTGGTTTTTCCGACACCCGGAGGTCCCCATAATATAAATGAGGCGATATGACCGGTGTCTATCATACGTCGCAAAATTCCGTTTTCGCCAACAAGGTGTGTCTGACCGACATACTCGTCAAGGGTTGTCGGGCGCATACGTTCGGCTAATGGAGGCAGTGACATATTGTTATTCGGTTTGATATTGTCTGAATTCTTCTTGTGGATTGTCAGAATTAAATCATTTTGGCGGTAGTCAAACGTGCTCCGCGCAAAAAGTCGGCAACCGGCATGCGACGCTTGCCGGTGGGTTGTACTTCGAGCAATTCGACAGTGCCATCGTTGCAGCCGACAAATAATTTGTCACCATCAATGACAACATCGCCGACTTGTGCAGATATGTCATTGGCAATGCGTGTGACAAATACCTTTATATCTGTCGGTTCATGCCCGTCGGCAACCATAGTGCACCATGCGGCAGGGTAGGGCGAAAGCCCTCTCACAAGATTATGAACTTGTGTCGATGATTGATGCCAATCGATGTGACACGTTTCTCTGAAAATTTTGGGTGCCGGTGTCGGAGTTTCGCCTTTGGCGAGCAACTCTTGAGGCGTTGTTGTGAGTGTGCCGGCGATGATGCTGCCAACGGTATCAATGGTGAGCTTTGCTCCCAAAATCATAAGGCGGTCATGAATGGTGCCGACATTGTCTTCGGGCGTGATGTCTATCGCCTCACGGGCAATGATGTCGCCGGTGTCAATTTCGTGTTTTAAGAAAAATGTTGTCACGCCGGTCTGAGTGTCACCATTGATGATTGCCCAATTTATGGGTGCGGCACCACGATAGCGTGGCAACAGCGAGGCATGAAGATTGAATGTTCCCAATCGTGGCATTTGCCATACAATCTCGGGTAGCATCCTAAACGCAATGACGATGAAAAGGTCGCCACCTAATGATTTTAGCTCGCTGACAAATTGTGGGTCTTTGAGAGATACGGGTTGCAGAATTTTTAATCCCACGGATTGGGCATACTGCTTGACCGGAGATTGAAACAGGCGGTGTCCGCGACCTGCCGGTTTGTCGGGCATCGTGACAACACCGATGATGTTATATCCGCCTTTGACCAGAGCACGCAGACTCTCCACCGCAAAATCCGGAGTGCCAAAGAAAACTATTTTGAGATTGTCTTTATTTATATTTGACATGAGCTGATTTATATTATCTGACTGATGGTATGATAATTTGGTTTGATTATATCTGAGAGATATCGACCTCGGGGATAACTCTTTCGGCTAAGGCTTGCCACACGGTTTCATCCGGGACGGGAGCTGTGACGCTTATGTGTTTGTGTGACACCGGATGCTCAAACTCGATATGTCTCGCCAATAGTGATATTGACCCGTCAGGGTTGGAACGCTTGTCTCCATATTTCAAATCGCCACGTATCGGGCAGCCGATCGCCGACAGCTGCACACGTATTTGATGTTTGCGCCCGGTGAGCAATATGACTTCAATGAGGTGATAGCGATCGCCCGATGCAATCAGACGGTATCTGAGACTTGCCAATTTGCCACCCTTTGCAGGTGTCGTTGAGGCGTATGACTTATTGTTGCGTTCAACACTTGTTATGTAATGGGTCAGCAAGCCACTTGCTTGTTTAGGCATATTGCGAGTTATTGCCCAATATGTTTTGTGAATGGCTCCGTCGCGCAACATTTCGTTTAATCGAGACAATGCTTTTGACGTCTTGGCAAAAATTACCACTCCGCCAACAGGACGATCCAAACGATGGACAACACCGATAAAAACATTGCCCGGTTTGTTATCCCGCTCTTTAATGAACGCTTTAAGCTCATCGCACAAAGGAACATCGCCGGTTTTGTCTCCTTGTACAATCTCACCCGGTCGCTTGTTGACTATCAACAGATGATTATCTTCGTAGAGTATGTCTATCATTACACACAAAGGTAGAGATTTTTTTTCATATTCAAGCTGTATGAAGAGCATCATAAACCAACTTTATGACACACACTGCTCAAAAAAGTGTGTTTAACTGTTTTTTGCAAAACTTTTGCATCAAACATATCTGATGTTGAGCATAAAAATGCTAACTTTGCACCGATTTATGCGCGGGTGCTTCGTGCCCGTGTCGTGATATTGTCTAATGATGCGTGCTCGCATTATGAACTACTTTGACTGAAATATATGACGCGATACGTTGTTTATATCCTGCTGTTGTTTATCATATGCTCGTGTGGTGAATATCAGCGTGTGCTTAAAAGTACAGACGCAAACTATAAATTTGAATATGCACAACGTGCATTCAAAGAAAAGAAATATTCTCAAGCGGCAACGGTGCTTAAAGATTGTGTGACAGAGTTTAAAGGCTCATCAAAAGCTGAAGAGTCACTATATCTCCTCGCGATGAGTTACTATGAGAATAAGGACTTTATCAATTCGAGCGCATATTTTCAACTATATTATCAACGCTATCCCAAAGGTAAATATGCCGAGGCTGCAAGATACTATTGCGGATATGGCTACTATCTTGACTCGCCTGAGGCGCAACTTGATCAAACAGGCACGGTAAAAGCTATTGAGGAGTTGCAAGGCTTTCTCGACTTTTACCCTCGCTCTGAATTTGTGCCGGCTGCCCAAAAAGCCATTTTTGAACTGCAAGACAAACTGACACTCAAAGAATTGCAAAACGCTCAGTTGTACTATAATCTCGGCAATTATCTCGGCAACAATTATGAGTCTGCTGTCATTGTGGCAAAAAATGCCGTCAAGAAATACCCATACTCAAAATACAAGGAAGACCTCGAAATGCTTGTGTTAAAGGCACGCTATCAAGAAGCAGATCAGAGTGTCGACGAACGCAAGGCTGACCGCTTTCGTGATGTTATCGATGAATATTACAGTTTTATAAATAACTATCCCGAGAGTCCCTATCGCGAAGAAGCCGACAACATCTTCCGCATAGCACAGAAATACGTAAAAGATTAATCAAACATCAGCATAATCGCTTATAAAATGGATTACAAGAAGACTAACGCTCCGCTTAACACTGTCACTCGCGACATGATTGAGTTGTCGCAAGACACCGGCAATGTCTATGAAACCGTTTGCATTATCGCAAAACGTGCCAATCAAATCGCTGCCGAAATGAAACATGACCTCGAGAAAAAACTCCAAGAGTTTGCCTCGCTCAGCGATAACCTTGAAGAGGTTTCGGAAAATCGAGAACAAATAGAAATCTCGCGCTATTACGAAAAACTTCCCAAACCAACGCTGATCGCCACACAAGAATACGTGGATCACAAACTCTACTATCGCAATCCGGCGACGGACAAACAAATAATCGACTGATACACATTCATATTTGTCATAATAACGGCGTGCCATCTCATAAGAGGTGGCACGTGTTGTCTATGAATATATGGACGTCTACATTTTTTTAGAGGAAAATTTTCATCAAAAAGCGCAAGAAAATTCGTAAACATTTGTGACTCTTGAAATTTGTATATATATTTGCGGTGGCGGTTAAAACCGAACAACATACCTTAAAGTTTATAAATTTAACACCACGGAGCGATGAGGCGAGGCTTGGACATATTGCTGGTGGTGCTGCTGCTCGGTCAGGGCGCGCCAGCACACGCGCTTGGCAGCGGCAACCGCATCGTCAGCCGTCAATACCTCGACAGCGCCGGCACGGCATCACGCACGACCACGACCTACTATGACGGACTCGGACGCGAACGCCTGCGCGTGACGCACAGCACCGGCGATGACGCCGTGGCGATGCGCACCGATTATGACGCCCGCGGGAATGTCGACAAACAATGGCTGGCAGTGCCCGGAGGTGCAGAACTGCTGACATCTGCCGCCTTTGACGCAGCAGTCGCCGGCTACTACGGTGGAGAAGAAATCGCCTACAAAAAATATACCTATGACGAAACCGGAGCCAACCGCGTGATAGGCGAAGACGGACCCGGACGCCTGTGGCATAACCATGGCACACACCACATATGGCACAAAAACGAACAGAGCGGCGAATACTCCTGCATAAAACTCACCATTGATGCCGCCGGACAAATGACCGCCTCCGGGAGATATGGTTCAGGTACACTGACGGTGACAGAGACGACAGACGGTGACGGCATACGCACACTGACCTTCACCAACCGCGGAGGCAAAACCGTGCTCGTGCGCCGCATAGGCAACAGCGGCACAACTGCCGACACCCGCTATGTTTATGACGCCCGCGGAGACCTGCGCTGCACCCTCTCCCCCGAAGGCTCACGCCTGCTGCCCGAGAATGGTGCGGTTGATGCCGATGTCATAGACAACCACGGACAAAGATACGACTACGATATCTGGCACAGATGTGTTAGCGCCAAAGCCCCCGGATGCGGCGCTATCCACTACGTCTACAACCGTATGAATGCCGTATGCTTTGAGAACACGGCAGAACAACGCACACGCGGCGAATGGACACTCACCAAATACGACCGCAACCACCGCCCGGCAGTCCGCGGCACGGTGACCATCGCCGACGCCACACGCGAGACCTTGCAAACACACTATGGCGACTCACTGATGCAAGAGACACTGCTGCCGACAATAAATAATGCCGAAGGACGCCTGATGTATAGCGAAGATAGCGGACCGCAAGGCTACACACCCTATATGGCATGGTACTATGACAACTACGACTTTATGATCGGTGCCGGCGACTCGATAAAAACAAAATTTGACACACACGAGACAGACGGCTACACCCAAAAGACGATGTGCACCGGCATGGCACAAGTCGATGGCGAAGGAACGACATGGTACACGGCGACAAAATACGACCGCCACGGACAGCCCCTGATACAATGCCGTTGGGACACCTACCGGCAAAAACGCAGACTGACGACAACGATGACCTACGACTTTGTCGGCAACGAGACAGCACGAGTCGAGAAGATAGAAGAACTGACCGAAACCATGCCCACAGAGACCCACACGGCGCAGACCACTACAGCCTACGACAACATGGGACGCCCCGTGAAGATAACGGTGCGCATAGACGACAACCCCGAGACAATAGTGTCAAGACCGGCGTATGACGCCGTAGGGAGACTCACGAGCGACAACAACGCCGCCATAAACATCACATACGACTATGACATACGCTCACACCTGACCGGCATCACCACAGAGCGATTTATGCAGAGAGCATGGTATGGCAGTATGCCCAATGAAAGCACAACCACAAGCACAACTACAACTACACCAGCCCCAACAATAAACTACGCCGGCATTAATGCTCAGCGCACCGCGTGGTCAGACGGACAAGATGCCTCAGGACTGTACACAAAAACCGAAACCTACACCTATGATGACCTTGGACGCTACGCCTCCTCAAAGACCGAAGATGGCGAGATGATAGAAGACATAACAACAGACCTCGATGCCAACGTTCTCACCATCGTTCGCCACTATAACGGCGACATCGTTCAAGACGCCGCGATAATGTATGACGGCGGTAAAGCCACGAACGTTGAAGACTACTCCACTCCCTATTGGATGGACGCCGTGGGACGCTTTCCGGCAGGAAGCTATACACTGACGTATGACAACGACGGACGCCTGACGGCAGACGAAACGCGCGGCGTGACACACATCACCTATCACCCATATGGCAACCTGCCCAAAGCTATCAAGATGTCAAACGGCGATGAAATGCGCAGCACCTACTTGCCTGATGGCACGCTGACCAAACGCATGTTCACCACCAACATCATAAAGACCATTACCAAGATAACGGCAGACGGCGACACCATAATACGCCAAGTGTCACGCCCGACGACGGCGATACGCGAATATGCCGGAGGCTTTGAACATACCCCCGAAGGGTGGATATACCACACGCCGGTCGGACACTACGACCTTAGAGCCGGGAAACACTATTGGTACCTGCGCGACCGCCTCGGCTCGACGGCGGCAGTCATAGACGAAGATGCAAACATAGTGCAGACCACGGCATATTACCCATCGGGAACACCATACAACCTGCCCAACACGACACTCGCCACCAAGACCGATGCCAAGACCGACAAACTGCATATCGGCAACCGCCTGTTGTCCCACTCCGGGTTAAACTACTACGACAACACCGCGCGCCTCCACGACCCCCTTCTGATGCACTATACGACAGCCGACCCCCTGAGCGGCAACTACCCCGAAAACTCCCCTTGGTCACACTGCTCCGCCAACCCCCTCAACCTCATCGACCCCACCGGCATGGCAGAGATATATGTTGGCAAAGGAGATGAATTGCAATGGGTAGGCAGCAGTGGAGTAGACGATGGCGTCGTTGCCGTTGTCGATAAACAATTAGGCAAACAAATACAAGCCATCACCGAGCAAGGCGGATACTACACTGACATACAAAACACCGAGCATATGGCAATCGTCCCCACCTTCAAAGACTTTATAACCATTTTAAAATCTTTGAAAACTGCAAATGAATTGCAAGTAGAAACCGGAGCGAGCAAAGATGCCGACGGCAATATACACATATGGGATAATGGTGGCAAACTAAACTTTGATGCAGATGGCGTGCCTAAGAATCAACAGATAAAGGCATTTAATTTAAATGGAGAGAGTTTACCAAAACGAAAATATTCTCAGTGGTATTATCATGTTCATCCTAAAATACGATATCTAAATCAAATGGGTAAGAGTGAACCATCAGATACCGATAAGGTTTATGATGCTGATATTATGAGAAAAAAAGGATATAAGGGGGCGACTTTTGTCATTGGAGGTAAAGATGAAAAAATTACGTTTTATTATGGTAAGACCATAATATTTACAGCAAAGATAAAAAATCTTATAAAAGTGATTCCACAAGATAAATAAAATACGATTTTTAATGAATTAATATTTAGGGTTATATGTATAGAAATAAAACGATTAAAACTTTTTTTACGTTGTTGGTGGCACTGCTGTTTACCAATGTTGTGACATATGGATATATAGATCAGGTTTTTGCCCCAGGACCTAATCATAAAACCAAACCTATACCATATTCAGAGATAGGAATTGACACAATACAAGAATACATAATTAATTATGAGCGAAATCTTGTTCAAATTTATGGTTATGATCCATATAATTATTTAGCCGGTATGTCACTGCGAGCCTTTAAGGCGTGGTCAGAAAAATTTACCGGCAAAGATATACCTGTCATAGTTTTTAAGATCCAAGAACCGGATTATAAGATAAACGCACATCCATGGTGGGAATTTGAAGACTATATGGAAGATTTTGATTTTGAAAGTGTAGTTGGAAAAAAACATAAAATATGCCTAAATGATTATGACGATGATGACGCTATCGATTTAGGCGATGGGTATGAATATGATCATGAGCAAAAGCGTATAGTTGACAGTATTAAGACAAAAACATATTTTGAAGAATTGCCATTTAAGTCATATCCCCAATATGGCGATTGCAATGTTGAAAAATTGCTATCTGAGAAAAATATCATTGTTAATGTATCTACTGATGTGGAGTTTATGGATATAATTGAAAGTCGGAATATAACTATCAGTGCCTTGATACCGAATGACAGTGAAGATAGTACTTTTACATATCACACATTTTATTATTACTATAGACCACGCATTATGAATAGATATTGGGTGACAAAAAAAGAATCAAAAGAACATGCCGATAAACGTCGTCAATGGTTTATTGATAAAATGATCGAAAAACCGGAAATGGTTATAGATATAGATGGCTACATTCAGACTAATATATTCAGTGACCATTTTGAATGGCGATTGTGGGAGTTAGGTTACTCAGATCCCAAAACAGTCAAATTCACCCAAGAGAATATGCCCAAGACCATCGAAGAGTTATTCAACTATTTGAGAAAATTACGATAGTTGATGCGATAGTATTGTCGAATATTACAATAAACTTTTAAAATAATTTGATAATATGATCAAAGTAGCATATTGGATATTGGTGATGGCAGGAATAGTAGATGC
>CAVCBR010000034.1:0-23295 GCA_963600695.1 bacterium | reverse complement strand
ATATTGAATTTAAAATTTAGATAATTAGCTGAATATCAGAACTCATAAATTTACCTGTTCTCGGCTGGAGCGGGTAAGAGCTCTGTGTCCTTTTTTCTATGTTAAATGAAAGAGCCGTGGCAAAAAATTCCCTGCGGTAATTTTTCACCCGAAAAAACGTTCCGGTATCGCCGTCCGAGTTGAGGAATGGGTCGGGACTTAGCAAGCGAAGCGACCTACGACACATAGGACAATTCTAAAAAACAACATGACGGCTATATTTTATCGGTTAATGTTGTCCCAATGCTCTATGCCATACTATCATTTCCCAACCTTACACTGCCGCCTGTCTTATAGAGTGCCACAAGAAAGCGGGGACTAAAGACAGCTCGCTCCCAACTCTGCATAAGACAGGTTTTCTTTCTTTTTGTCGCTCGTTTTTCCACTTTTCGGTCTGTTTCACGCTTTTTCTTTCCCAGCGTTCCCTTTTTATGCTTTTCCCTCTTGCGGTTGTGCGTCATTCTCGGCGCATTTCTCCTGCTTTTGCCTTTGCTTTTCCGTTTTTTTCGTCCCGTGTTTTCCTTCTGCGGTGAAACGTGATAACAAGTGATGAAATATGTAGCATAACGCATTGAATTATAATTATTTATCAACTCTATGCCTATATATTTGCACTGACAATCATAGTTATCAACTCTAAAAACCAAAGTTATGGCAAAGAAAAATGGACGGGACGATCCCCCTAAACCGCAAGTCACCGAGAACGAACAGATGAGCGACATCGTGTTCATCCTCGACAAGATGGAACTGATTTTACAGGCCGTGTCCGAAATCGGAAAGGACGGCAGGTACAAGACGGTTCCGGCAGACAAGGAACACCAAAACTCCTTTCTGAAAATCGACCGCTACGCCAACATGTTCGAGAATTTCCTGAAGAACTTCTGGAGCCAGCTCAAAGACCCAACACGGTTCGGCATCCTCTCCGTCAAGGAAAACACATTGAATGATCCGGAGGTGAAACAGGCTGTCGAGGACATCGCGGCAGGAAAGCAGACCAAAGTCGTGGAGGAATTCCTCAAGAAATACGAGATTGTCCCCCGCGACAAGGAAAACCAAAGTATCAACCATCAAAATCAAGAAGAAATGGCAAAGAAAAATGAGACCCAGCAGCAGGCTGCCCAGGACGGCGGCCTGCAGCAACCCAAGTACCGTTACAACGAGTCCATGATCAACTGGGAGGAACTGAAGCACTTCGGGCTGTCCCGAGAGTACCTGCAGGAACGCGGACTCCTCGACCAGATGCTCAAGGGCTACAAGACCAACCAGGTCGTGCCCATCAGCATGAACTTCGGCTCCGCCGTACTGCGCACCGACGCACGCCTGTTCTGCATACAGGATCTCGGCGCCGAGCCTGATTATGACGCCGTGTTTATGGGTGCGCGGCGACAGCCCCTGCGACAGTTGCTCGAGGCTCGCGGTGACCGCCGTGACCTTGTGACGTTGATCACCTCAAATTATGATTATGACGACCCGACGATCATGCGCCGCTATGGCGAGCGCGTTGTCAGCCGCCTGCATCGTATGTGCAACCTCTTGTTCATTAACGGCAAGGATCGCCGCCGATAGAGTTGCCACAGTCGGGAATAGTCGCTGTTGTCGAAATTTTTATGTACATTTGTGACAAATCAACCACCAACACATGAACACCATCATAAAAATCGGTTTGAGCACGGCTGTGGCATTGTTGCTGACGGCAGTCGGCACATTTCACTCCTCGGCGAGCAATATTGTCTCGGCAGGCAACGCCGCGTTGTCGAGCGATATCGCCGCAACCGAGGGTGTCGCGCTCGCCAAACCGGACTCGTTGATGAGGGCGGTGAACGCCTCAAACGCAAACCGCGATTGGGAGACGACGATAAGCCTGTGTAAGGTGGCTCTCGCACTCCCCGAGGAGACATTGAGAGCCTATTCTCAGACTTATGGCTTCTTTGAGAGCTATGCCCACGCCATGCTGTCACTGCGCCGATATCGGGGCGTGAGCGAGATATGTCGCCGCGGACAGCCATACATCGCTACCGTCTTCACTCCGCGACAAAAGGAGTACTATGCACTGATGTACCAAGAGATAATCGCCCTGATACTGACCGACGACCTCACTGAGGCGTTCGCGAAGGCTGAACTTGTCAGAGACATCAACAATCGCGAAGGCGGCGGAGTTTTAAACGGCGAGTTGGACCGCCTTGACGCCATGCTCGGCGAATTTGCCTCCGATTTTGATTGGAAGCGCGATGCCCCACGGCGCATAAAGCGAGTGCAAGACATCTGTAACTCCCTGCTGTTGACATCAGCCGCAGATGAGGACGGCAGCCGTCGATTGCGCAGATTTATCAATGCCATAATCCGCGAGCTCGAATTGCTGTGTTTTGACACCGACAACGCCGATGACGAGCGTTATTGGAACACACTGTTGGCACATGCCATCGTCTGTTTCGACATACTGTGTGACGACATGCCGGGGCGCGAGGGTGTGGCATACGACCTGACGTTGTTGCGCAAAAACTTTCTGGACTATCACGGCAGTCGATTGCACAAAAAGCCAGTGCGTTGGCATGATGTCCGCGCGGCGTTGGCTGACGATGAGATGGCAGTCGAGATCAAAACCTCTCCCGACGAAATACTCATCATTCGTGGCGACATGTCACAGCCGACAGCCATCGCCATACCCGAGAACATCGCCGACTATGCGGCGACCTACAACACCACAGACCTGCTCGCCGTCAACGAGACATACACCCACGATGGCGCCATGTCTGAGCTGATAAAACTGATCATGCCCCACACCTCGGGCATTAAAACCATATACATCTCGGCATCAAATTTTTACACACCTTTCAACTATGGCGCCTTGACTTGTGGCGGACGGCGGTTCGACGACATCTTTAACATTGTGCAGATGACCACGACTGCCGACATAGCACATATCAAAGACTTTAAGCCTATAACAAAAATCACTGCCGGTCTGTGGGGAGGTATCGATTATGGCAAAGGCGTCACCCTGCCCCACTCTCTCGCCGAGGTTAACGCCATTGCCACAATTCTCGGCGACAGGCACTCATATCTCTGCACCGGAGCCGACGCTACCGAGGCAAGTTTCCGTGAGACCATAAACAAAGACATCAACGTCATACACATCGCCACCCACGGATACACGCTGAGTCCTCCATCGGAGCCTAAATCGAAGTCGAAGCCTGCGCCGAAGTCAGAGTCGAAGCCCGACTCATTGTCACACCTCGCCACAATCACCTCGCGAGTGGGACTGCTGATGGCGGGAGCACACACATCGACCGTCAACAATCGCCCCGACAGCAACGACGGCAGACTCACGGCGAGCGAAATCGCCCGCACCGACCTCTCACACATCGACCTTGCCGTGCTCTCATCTTGTGCCGGCGGACTCGGCGACACGAGCAACCTCACCGGCGTCATCTGCAGCGTCGCCAACTCACTGATATCAGCCGGCGCGAAAACCGTGCTTATGAGCCTTTGGGACATCTCTGATGAGGCTACATCTGTCGGTATGCAAGGCTTCTACAAAGCCCTGAGCGAGGGCAATAACCCCGATGAGGCACTGCACGCCATGCGTGACTTTATGATCTCGCACGGATACACAGACCCATATTATTGGGCATCGTTCGTGCTGTTTTACTAACCCCGACCCCAATAAAATTAACACACTTTAACCAACGATGCAAAACTTTGTCATATTGTCATTTAACCGCCAAACAAAGCTATTCGGCGCAACAATCCGTAAAAAAGACGCCCAAAAAATTTGGTCACACAAAAAAAACGCCATACCTTTGCAACGCTTTTGAGGGCAACACAAAGCCCGCGAGAATAAAACCTCGCACAGCCTGCCCTGGAAGTCTGTTGATTCGCTAGCTCAGCTGGTAGAGCACAACACTTTTAATGTTGGGGTCCTGGGTTCGAGCCCCAGGCGGATCACAAAAGAGTCAAAACTCACAGGGGTTTTGACTCTTTTTTGTTAGAAACGTTTTTAAGAGCCAAAAATCCTTACGCGCCAACCCATGATGATGCTACTCGACGAGATAATACCCCACTTTGTCGCGCTCAAACAATATTGCGAGCACGAGCAATATAAAGGCTGGGACCCTTACGACGGTCTAAACTCAAAAATCTTCAAAGCCATACCCTTTGTCGGCAAATCGGCGATATGCCGCCTTGTGTGGATACAACTGTTCAAGCGCAACCCCATCAACCTGCGCCGCCTGCTTCTCGTGCCCAAACAACACAACGCCAAAGGCATAGGACTGTTTCTTCAAGGCTACTGCGCCTGCCATCACGCCGTCACCAAACGCCCGTCGTTGAGCGACACTCTCGGCACGGCAGACCAAATCAAGCAACACATACGCCACACCGCCGACCTGCTGCTCACACTAGTCACCCCCGGTTTCAGCGGCGCCGCCTGGGGATACAACTTCCCGTGGCAATGCCGCCGCGAGTTTCTGTTCCCCGCCGGCGAGCCCACGGTCGTCGCCACAAACTTCTGTGCCTGGGCACTGCTCGACGCCTACGAAATCACCGGCGACACACGCTATCGCGACACCGCCCTAAGCTCGGCAGCGTTCATAGCCAACGACCTGCGGCGCACACCCTACGGCGGCGGCGTCATCATCTCATACTCAAAAATGCCCGGCAACGACACCATATTCAACGCCTCACTGCTGGGCTCGCGCCTGCTGACACGCTGCTACACATACACCCACAACGACGACCACCTCACACTCGCCCGCCAATCGGTCAAAGCCTGCTGCGAGGCACAACGTCCCGACGGCTCGTGGACATACGGCGTCAAGCCCGTCACCGGCTGGATCGACTCATTCCACACCGGCTACAACCTCGACGGACTCATCGCCTACCAACAACTCTCGGGCGACACCTCCTTTGACGACAACATAAAACGCGGACTACGATACTACCTCGACACCTTCTTCCTCGCCGACGGCTCGCCAAAATACTACAACGACCGCCAATACCCCATCGACATACACTGCCCCGGACAACTCATCATGACCCTCACACGCACCGGCACATACGCCGCCAATCGCGACCTCGTCGCCCGCGTTCTTGGCTGGACATTCACCCGGATGCGCTCCCCGCGAGGCTACTTCTACTACCAACTCAAACGAGGCATATCCTCACGCATACCCTACATGCGATGGTCAAACGCATTCATGTTCTGCGCCCTCGCCACCGCCATCGACGCCGAGGTCACCGACAACGTGTGACAAACATCAAACAAAAAAACGCCGATAACCCTAAAAATCAACACAAAAAACCAAAAAATATTCACAAACCTTAACCCTCACATTTTATCTTGTCAAAACGAACAAATTTGACAAGATTTTTTGTACCTTTGTGGCATAAAAACCAAAGAGATTTCACCACCACCGGCGATGAAGTCCGATAGTATATTTATCACGATATGAAAGCATGTTTTATGGGACTCGGCTACATCGGCCTCCCCACAGCAATAATTGCCGCCAAGCACGGCGTTGACGTCCTCGGCGTCGACATCAACCCCACCGTTGTCGAAAAAACCAACCGTGGCGAACTCCACATCATCGAACCCGGACTCGGCGACCTCCTCAAAGAAGTCATCGCCGACCGCCACTTCCGCGCCTCAACCGTCCCCGAGACCGCCGACGCCTTCTTTATGGTCGTTCCAACACCCTTCAAAGGCGACCACCAGCCCGACGTCAGCTATGTCGAGGCCGCGACACGCGCCGTCATACCATACCTCAAAGACGGCGACCTCTTCGTTGTCGAATCGACATCACCAATCGGCACCACCGAAGCTATGGCAGAAATCATCTATGCCGAGCGTCCCGAACTCAAAGACAAAATCAACATCGCATACTGCCCCGAGCGCGTGCTCCCCGGCAACGTCATATACGAACTCGTGCACAACGACCGCGTCATCGGCGGCATCAACCCCCAATCGACGGCAAAAGCCCAACAATTCTACGGTCAATTCGTCAAAGGCACACTCCACGCCACAAACGCACGAACCGCCGAAATGTGCAAACTCACCGAGAACTCATCGCGCGACGTTCAGATAGCTTTCGCCAACGAACTCTCACTCATCTGTGACAAAGCCGGCATCAACGTCTGGGAACTCATCGCCCTCGCCAACAAACACCCGCGCGTCAACATACTCCAACCCGGCTGTGGCGTCGGCGGACACTGCATAGCCGTCGACCCCTACTTCATCACCGCCATGTTCCCCGAGCAATCACGCATCATCGGCGACGCTCGCGCCATCAACAACTATAAAGCCGACTGGTGTGCCCAAAAAATCATCAACGCCATACTCCGCTACAAACTCGACAACCGGCGCACACCCGTTGTCGCCATGATGGGCGTCGCCTTCAAACCCGACATCGACGACCTGCGCGAAAGCCCCGCACGCCACATCATCGACGCTGTTGTCTCCGAAAAAACCGATGCCGACATCCTCATTGTCGAACCAAACGTCACCTCACACCCCGTGTATGCCCTGACCCCATACCAAGACGCCTTCACAAAAGCCGACATCATCGTCATGCTCACGGCACACACGCCATTCCGCTCACTCCCCTACCCCGAAGACAAAATCGTGCTCGACTTCTGCGGCATTTGGAAAAAATAACCCCCTGCTGCCACCGACCCCTATGGAGAAAATCAAACTGCGCCAACTCGAAATCTACCCCTTCACCGACGCCGACGACCTCATAGACTATGCCGACGAACACAAAGGCATACTCGTCGCCGTCAACGCCCTCAAAATAGCCAACGCCAACGCCACGACAATACCCATCATCAACAACAACATAGCATACTGCGACGGCGTCGGCGCCGTCAAAGCCGCCCGGATCAAAGGCGCGCGGCAATGCACAAAAATCGCCGGCTGCGAACTATGGCTCAAAATCATCGACAGATTTCACTCACAAAAAACATTCTACCTCGTTGGCGCCGCGCCAAAAGTTCACGAAACAGTCATCACCAAACTCCGCACCCAATACCCCGACATCAACATCATCGGACACCGCGACGGATACATCAAAAACGACACCGAGCGACAACAACTCATCGACGACGTCGCCACAAAAAAACCCGACATCGTCTTCGTCGCCATGGGCTCGCCAAAACAAGAAATACTCATGGCTGACATGCTCAAACGCCACCGCGCGATATACCAAGGGCTCGGCGGCAGCTATGACGTATATGCCGGCGCCGTGCCTCGCGCGCCAAAATGGTGGATAGACCACAACCTCGAATTTGCCTATCGCCTGCTGCGCCAACCCAAGCGCATAGGGCGCAATCTCAAATACATACCCTTCGGCTGGTGGCTGCTCACACGACAATTCTGACCGTCACCGCCACACACACCCTCCCCACACAAACACCCAACACAAAAACATCACCCCGACATGGCTGCGAAAAAAAAGATAATGCTCGTTTTCGGCACACGCCCCGAAGCAATAAAAATGGCACCCCTGGTTAAAAAACTTCAAACCCACGGCGACACCTTTGACACCATAGTCACCGTCACCGGGCAACACCGCCAGATGCTTGACCAAGTGCTCTCACTCTTTGACATCAAACCCGACTACGACCTCGACATCATGCGTCCGGGACAAGACCTCTTTGACGTCACCTCACGCATACTCATCGGCATGCGCACAGTCCTCGCCGCCGCCACCCCCGACCTCGTGCTCGTTCACGGCGACACCTCGACATCGACAGCCGCCGCCCTCGCCGCCTTCTACACACAAACACCCGTGGGACACGTCGAAGCCGGACTGCGCACCGGCGACATCTACTCACCATGGCCCGAAGAAATGAACCGCCGACTCACCGGCCGCCTCGCCACCCTCCACTTCGCCCCCACCGACACCAGCCGCCAAAACCTCCTCAAAGAAAACGTCGACCCCGAAAACATCATCGTCACCGGCAACACCGTCATCGACGCCCTCAAAATGGTCGTCGCCAAAATCGACAACACCCCACACATCTCCGACTCATTGAGCACCCTTATAAAAGCACTCGGATATGACACCTCGCGACTTACCGACGGTCGCCGCCTCGTGCTCATCACCGGTCACCGCCGCGAAAACTTCGGCGAAGGATTTATGAACATCTGCCACGCCATACGCGACCTCGCCCTGAAATACCCCGGCGTCGACTTCGTCTACCCCATGCACCTCAACCCCAACGTGCGCCGCCCCATAGCACAAGTCTTTGACAACGGCAGCTCACGCCCCGACAACGTATTCTTCATCGAACCCCTCGACTACCTTCCCTTCGTCTACATGATGAAACACGCCCACATCATACTCACCGACTCGGGAGGCATACAAGAAGAAGCCCCTTCGCTGGGCAAACCCGTGCTCGTCATGCGCTCAGTCACCGAACGACCCGAAGCCCTCGCCGCCGGCACCATACACCTCGTCGGCACCGACCGCGACACCATCGTCGACACCTGCTCACAATACATCGATGACGACGAATACTACGCCCGCCACCAACTCATCGCCAACCCATACGGCGACGGAACAGCCTGCGACCGCATCATCGACTTCATCACAAAAAAACTCTGATTGCCCCACCCATCACAAAACCATATTTATGTTATTCGACTATAACATACCACCACTCACAATCACCCTCCTCGCCACGACACTCCTGTGCCTGCTTATAACACTCATCATATACTGCCGCCGCATAAACCGCGTGACACGCGCCGTCAAAAACGCCGACAGCGACACCCTCCCCGACCCCACGACCATGCAACCGGCATCAATCGTCATATACGCCCAAGACCAAACATCGTGGCTCGAAGAACTGCTCCCCGACCTCTTGGCACAAGACTACCCCGCCGGCTTTGAAATCATCGTCGTCAACGAAGGCGGCTCAGACGCCACCCGCGACCTCGTCGAACGCCTCGCCATCACCCACCCCAACCTATACCTCACCTACACCCCCGACGGCGCTCGAAACCTCAGCCGCAAAAAACTCGCCCTCACCATAGGCATCAAAGCCGCCGCCAACCCCGTCATCGTCAACATCACCGCCGCCACACGCGTCGAATCACCCCTGTGGCTCAGACACATCATGCACCACTTCGACCAAGCCGGCATCGAAGTCATCATCGGCTATGCATACCCCGCGCCCACCGACGACACCTACGGTCGCCGTCGTCGCGCCTTTGACTATGTCGCCGACGCCGTCACTTGGCTCACCGCCGCACTCTCACACCACCCATATCGCGGCACCGAAATGAACATCGCCTACACACGCGACATCTTCTTCCGCAACAAAGGCTTCTCACGCTCACTAAACCTCGTCAACGGCGACGACGACATATTCATCAACCAAATCACCACCCCCTACAACACCGCCGTCGCCCTCGCGCCCGAATCCATGACAATGGCAAACTTTCGCGACCATCGCGCGGCGCATAACGACACCCGCTGTCGCCACGCCTTCACCGCGCGACGCCTGCCACGCACATCGACACTCCTGATGAACATCGGCGCCCTCACACTGTGGATACAACTCGCCACAGCCGGCACCGCCTGCCTCATAGACCCCACGAACCTCTTCCCCGTGGCTGTTGCCGCCCCAATCGTGATCGCAACCCTCCTATGCGTGACCATCGCCTGGCGCCGAGTCATGATTGCCCTAAGATCGCGCACAATGTTCTGGACACTTCCGCGCCTCGCCATGTTCAGACCCCTGCGCGCATTGACACTGGCGCTGAGAGCCTCACGCTCACACACCCACAACTACACGTGGAAATAGCAACACCCTGCCCCCACCGGCACCACGCCACCCGACAACCCCTCCCACACACACCCACATGATATCGATCACCCTCCTCCTGATACTCGGACTCTCAGTCGTGATACACGAACTGGGACACTTCGTCCTCGCCCGCATCAACCACGTCCGCGTCTACTCATTCAACATCTTCTTCAGCCCCTTCTTCTCGCTCCTCTCATACGACCCGCGCGCCAACACCCTCAACATCATCTCGCGCGACATCGTCCAAACAGACTCATTCGGCAAAAAATTCGTCACCCGCGTGCCAAAATTCGCCATTCGCCTCGGCAAACCCCACCCCGACACCACACCCGGCTCATGGCGCAACACCATCTACACCCTCGGCTGGCTTCCATTCGGCGGCTCATGCCACCTCGCCGACCGCTACCTGCTCGGCGGCGCGACACCCATGCCCTTCGAACTCAGTGCCAAATCCCCCATGCGACGCCTCTCGGTGCACATTGCCGGCGTGACTTTCAACATCCTCTCAGCCCTGATTGCATCAATCGCCATCTACTTCTGCGCCACAACCACAACCTCCGACCCACAACCCTATACCTTCACCGCCACCGACAAAGCTCAAGGCTTTCAAGACAACGACATCATAACCGCCATCGAAGGCATACCCTTTGACCCGGCACGCCCCGGCGAATGCGCCACACTGCTCTACTATGCCAACACCCACGGCGCCAACATCTCAGTCACTCGCGACACTCACAACATGACCATACCCGTCAGCCCCACAACCTATGACGACACAAAACCATTCTGCCCCCTGCCGGCATCACCACTCATCGTCGCCGACTCAGACACCCCCGACGGACTGACCCCCGGCGATGCCATAATCGCCATCGACAACCACCCCGTCACAACACCCCGAGAATACAACAACATCATACAAACCTCCAAGACCGCCACCCACACCATCACCGCCCACGACACCGCCGGCACACAATTTGACATCGCCATAAACACCCGAACACCAATACCACTGCGCAACAACGACACCGCCGGCACAATCCGAACCCACAGATTCGACATCGCCTATGCCCTGTCTGCCGGCAGCGCAAAATGGTGGTCTGTCATCACCACATTTGTCACCCATCCCGTGTCAATATTCTCAGACAAATCAGTCTACATGCTGACACAACTCGAAGAAACCGCCACATCGACACCCATCAACTATGCATGGTACTTTGTCGTGCTCTCAGTGCTGTTCTCACTCTTCAACATACTGCCGATACCCGGGCTCGACGGCTCACGAGTACTGATATCAATCTATGAGATCATCTCGCGACGCCAATTCCCCGAAGACATGCGCCTCAAAATCGACCGCATAGGCTCATTTGTAATCCTCGCCCTCATCGCCCTGGCATTTCTGTGACACACCGCGACACACCGCGTCAACACATCAATGCTTCGTCGTCATAATGCGCAAAATCGCATCATCAGTCTGAGTCATCGCATTGCGCCCGATATCGGTGAGATTGGCGATCGTGCGATCCACATCATCATCGACAATACCCTCCAAAGCACCCACCGTGTGACCCTCCATAGCCACCAACGCCGACAACACCGCCGTTGACACACCACTCGTCAACTTCAAAGCACAACTCGGCTTGGCACCATCACATATCATACCCGTGAGCGTCGCCGCCATATTCTTAATCGTCGCACAAACACGACCATAATCACCACCCATAAGATAACATATAGCCGCCGCACTACCCGTGGCAGCAACCACACACCCACACAACGCCGACAAACGACCCAAATTCTGCTTTATATATATCGCCGTCAGATGACTCAACGTCAAAGCCCTGACCGTCGTCTCCTCATCGGCAAACTTCTCCTCGGCATAAACCACCACCGGTATCGTCGCCGCAATACCCTGATTGCCCGAACCCGAATTCGACATCACCGCCACCGACGCCCCACCCATGCGAGCATCACACGCCGCCGACGTGTATGACAATATGCGCGAAAACACACTATCACCCATTATCGCACGCTGACGCGCACAATGCAACGTGCGTCCCACCTGATGACCATACTTGCCGATCATCGCCTGCTCAGCCGCCGCCTTATTCAGTCGGCGCGCCTCAAGCATAAACAACAACTCATCGACAGGCGTCGTCATCGCCATATCCCACACCAACGACATACAAAGACGCGGATCTGCCTCACCACCCCCGGCAGACTCACCCCCGGCAACATCAAGCACGACAACCGAGTCACGCTCAACACGCACAAAATTCGTATGCGCCCCCCTAATCACCGCCCGCGAACGATGACCATCAACAGTCTCAACACACACATCTATATATAAGCGATCACAATCCTCCGTCTCCAACTCAATTTTAATACTATCACCCCTCTCAACAAAAGCCGCGGCAACAGCAACCTCCTCACCACTCACCTCAGACAACACCTCAAGACCCGCCTCACTATGCCCGCGAGTCACACCCAAAGCCACAGCTATCGGCAAACCCGTCATACCCGTGCCCGGAATACCCACTCCCATCGCATTCTTAATCATATTGCCACTCAGACGACACGTCACATGCGACACCACCGAACGATCACCCCCGACATGGCGCGTAGCCTCCTGTGCCGCACGCGCCACACACAACGCCACAGCCACCGGCTCAGTGCAACCCGTGGCAGGAACAACCTCACGCTTCATAAAAGCAATAACCTCAGCTCTCAACTTCTCATCGACCATAACAAAAAAAATTAATATGCACACCGCCCCTTCGAGACACGTGCCGGTTAATATCAGAAAAAAAGGAAAAAGGGAACAAGACGAACAACCCGAAACAATATCAAACCACATTTTCGGCTTGTGTCATCAAACCCTCATTCACCGCAAATCTACAAAAATTTGACAACCCCCACAAATCACCTCCAACCCACAAACATCACGAAAAACACCGCGCCATACCAGCCCTAACGCGCAAACACATTATATATCAATACATTATCCCATCAAAAACTTTCCACAACCACATAAAAAAAGAACTATCTCACGATAGCTCTTTTCCTTTAAACCTTTATCTTAATCTAATACTATGAAAAACACACGCACAAAAGTATATCTTTTTCTTGAAACAACAAGCACGTTTGACAAAAAAAATCGCATTTTAAGCGTTTTTAACATTATTTTACTTGGCTGGTGCATTTCTTGACACCATTTGCGCATATACAGCGCAATTTTTCTCCCGGGAGCGTGACATTTTTCCCACGACAAAAATATTTTTTCATCCCCTTGCCAAAAAAAATCCTTCACAGCAAAAAAATCACCCCCCAACAAAAAAACTCTCCCCAAAAAACATAACAACCCACCCCAAACCTTTCCCGTACAATATAATAATGTGAATGTATCTCAAACGTCCACTTATATCCCCGATTTTTTGTACCTTTGTAGCTCAACACTTAATACCACCAACAAACTAACAACAATCAGCCGATGAGAAAATGGCGCATAGACGACAGCGCAGAGCTGTATAACATACGCGGCTGGGGCCGCAATTACTTTTCAATCAACGACAAAGGACACGTTGAAGTTTCACCCCGTCAAGGATTTGCCTCCGTTGACCTCAAAGACGTCATGGACGAACTCCAAGTGCGCGACATGTCATCACCAATACTACTCCGCTTCCCCGACATCCTCGACAACCGCATCGAGAAAATCTCAAACTGCTTTAAAGACGCCGCCCGACAATACGAATACACCGCCCAAAACTACATGATCTACCCCATAAAGGTAAACCAAGTGAGACAAGTCGTCGAAGAAATCGTTGACTATGGCACAAAATTCAACATCGGACTCGAAGCCGGCTCAAAACCCGAACTCCACGCCGTCCTCGCCACAAATATCACCGACAACGCCCTGATAATCTGCAACGGATACAAAGACCAAAGCTATATCGAACTGGCACTGTTGGCACAAAAAATGGGACGCCGCATATACATCGTCGTCGAAAAAATCAACGAACTCAAACTCATCGCCGACATCTCACAACAACTCGGCATACGCCCAAACATCGGCATACGCATAAAACTATCCTCAACCGGCTCGGGAAAATGGGCTGAAAGCGGTGGCGACCAATCAAAATTCGGTCTCAACTCCTCAGAACTCCTCGACGCCATCGACATACTCGAACGCCGCGCGATGAAAGACTGCCTAAAACTCATACACTTCCATATCGGCAGCCAGATAACAAAAATACGCCGCATAAAAAACGCCCTGCGCGAAGCCACACAATACTACGTCCAACTCTCAAAAATGGGATTCGACATCGACTTCATCGACATCGGCGGCGGACTCGGCGTCGACTATGACGGCACACGCTCATCATCGTCAGAATCATCGATGAACTACTCCATTCAAGAATACGCCAACGACTCAGTCTCGGCGCTCGTCGACGTCTGCACAAAAAACAACCTCAAACAACCAAACATAATCACCGAAAGCGGACGATCACTCACCGCCCACCACTCAGTACTCATATTCGAAGTCCTCGAAACCGCCACACTCCCCTCGTGGAACGACCGCGACACCCTGCCCGACAACGCCCACGAACTCGCCATCGAACTCTTCGAAATCTGGGACCGCCTCGACCAAGCACGCCTCTTCGAAAGCTGGCACGACGCCCTCCAAATACGCGAAGAAGCCCTCGACCTCTTCTCACTGGGCATGCTCTCGCTCGAAACCCGCGCCCAAATCGAAAAACTATTCTGGTCAATAGCACGCGAAGTCGGCGAGATGGCGCTCACGATGAAACACCCCCCCGAAGAACTGCGCAAAATCGCACGCATGATCCCCGACAAATACTTCTGCAACTTCTCCCTCTTCCAATCCCTGCCCGACTCATGGGCAATCGACCAAGTATTCCCCATCATGCCCATACAACGCCTCGACGAACGGCCCTCACGCACATGCACCATACAAGACATCACCTGTGACTCCGACGGCAAAATCGCCAACTTCATAACACAAAACGAAACAGTCCCCGCCCTACCCGTCCACAACGTGCGCCAAGGCGAAAAATACTACCTCGGCGTCTTCCTCGTCGGCGCATACCAAGAAATACTCGGCGACATGCACAACCTCTTCGGCGACACCAACGCCGTCCACATCAGCGTCTACAAAGACCGCTACGAGATAGACCAAATCATTGACGGCGAGTCTGTTGCCGAAGTCCTCGACTACGTTCAATTCTCACCCAAGAAACTCGTGCGCAACGTCGAAACATGGGTTACGACATCAATGAAAGCCGGCAAAATCACCCCCGAAGAAGGACGCAACTTCATCTCCACATACCGCTCGGGACTCTACGGATACACCTACCTCGAAAAAGACTGACAACAACCGCCACGTGTCACGACACTTCATACAACTCAGCTACAACGGCGCCCCCTTCAACGGCTGGCAAGTGCAACCCGACCGCCCGAGCGTCCAACAAACCATCGAGAACGCCCTGCGCACCATAACACGCCACGACATCCGCGTCACCGGCGCCGGGCGCACAGACACCGGCGTCCACGCCCACATGATGATTGCCCACGTCGACCTCCCCGACCGCTATGACGACGACTTCGCCCGCGAAGGACTGCGCCGCAGCCTCTGCGGGCTCTGTCGCCCACACATAGCCATTCAATCCATAACACCACTCCACCCCGACGCCCACGCACGCTTTGACGCCACCGAACGCACATACCGCTACTTCGTCCACACCCTCGAAGACCCATTCCTCACCGACCGCTCATGGCTCGCACACGGCAACATCGACTTCGACGCCATGAACACCGCCGCCACCCTCATCATCGGACGCCGCGACTTCACATCATTCTCAAAACTCCACACCGACACAAAAACAAACATCTGCGACATCCGCGCCGCAGCATGGCACCCCCTAACCCCCACCCGCTGGTACTTCGAAATCACCGCCGACCGCTTCCTCCGCAACATGGTGCGCGCCATCGTCGGCACACTCATCAACATCGGCAGACACAAAACCACACCCCACGACATCACCACAATCATCGAAAACAAAAACCGCTGCGCCGCCGGCGAATCAATGCCCGGTCACGCACTCTTCCTCTGGAACATAAAATACCCATACTTCACACCCATACAACCCTAACCACCACATTATGCACATACACACCACAACACCCACCCACCTCAAACACATCACGACGACAACCATCACCATCGCCGTCACCATCATCATCACCCTCGCCACACACACCCTCGCCGGCTGCACACTCACCACAACAACCACAGCCACACCCCAATCAGACCTCCTCGACGTCACACTCCCCGCCGACATCGACAACACCATCATAACATACACCGGCTTCACAGTCAGCTTCAACGCCAAACACCACCAACCAAACTACGTCGCATGGGAACTCACCGCCGACAAAACCGACGGACCCATACCACGCGCCAAAAAATTCACCACCGACACACGCATTGCCGGCTGCGCCACAACCGACGACTACCGCAACTCAGGCTTCGACCGCGGACACATGGCACCCGCCGCCGACATGCGCTGGGACCGCCGCGCTATGAACGACTGCTTCATGCTCACAAACATCTCACCACAACGCAGCGAACTCAACTCAGGCTCATGGAAAAAACTCGAAGAAAAATGCCGCCTGTGGGCACAACGCGACTCAGCACTCATCATCATCTGCGGGCCCATACTCAACGACCGCCTCACACAAACCATCGGCGACACACACATCACCGTCCCCGACCGCTTCTTCAAAATCATCTACGCCCCATACGTAAACCCACCACGAGCCATAGCATTCATCATGCCAAACCGCAAAGTCCCCGGAGGCATGCAAAAAGCCGTCGTCACCATCGACCAAATCGAAGCCATCACCGGCTTTGACTTCTTCGCCACACTCGACGACGACCTCGAAAACACCATCGAATCACAAGCAAACTTCACCCTCTGGGAACACGACAAAGGCTACAACTACAAATAACCCACCCCGACAATGGAAACCAACGACACAATCTGCGCAATATCAACACCCCCCGGCGTCGGCGGCATCGCCGTCTGCCGCATCTCAGGACCACAAGCCATCGACATCACCGCCAAAATATGGCGCGGCGCCGACCTCACCACAACCAAATCACACACCGCCCACCTCGGCACAATCATCGACACCGACGGCACAACCCTCGACCAAGCCGTCGCCACAATATACAAAGCACCACACTCATTCACCACACAAGACACCGTCGAACTCTCAGTCCACGGCTCCACATACATACAACAAGCCCTCCTCAACACCCTCATGGCAGCCGGCGCACGACTCGCACTCCCCGGCGAATTCACACGCCGCGCATTCATCGCCGGACGCTTCGACCTCGCCCAAGCCGAAGCCGTCGCCGACCTCATCGCCTCCACGACACGAGCCTCACACGACATCGCCGTCAACCAAATGAAAGGCAACATCTCAAAACGACTCTCCACCCTGCGCGAACAACTCACAACCCTCGCCTCACTCGTCGAACTCGAACTCGACTTCTCAGAAGAAGACGTCCAATTCGCCTCACGCACCCAACTGCGCGACCTCGCCCTCACAATACACCACGCCGTCACCACACTGCGCGACACCTTCGCCACCGGACAAGCAATAAAAAACGGCATACCCACAGCCATCGTCGGCGCCACCAACGCCGGCAAATCATCACTCCTCAACACACTCCTCGGCGACGACCGCGCCATCGTCAGCAACATCCACGGCACAACACGCGACATCATCGAAGACACCATAACCCTGCCCACAGGCGCCACCCTACGACTCATGGACACCGCCGGACTCCGCGACACAGCCGACACCATCGAACAAATAGGCATAAACCGCACACTCAACGCCACAACACACGCCACCATCATCATCGCCGTCATCGACGGCACCGACACCCTCGCCGACACCCTCCACACCCTCCACACAATCACCACCCACACCCCCACCGGCTCACACCTCATCATCGCCCTCAACAAAACAGACCTCGACACCACCGCCACACACACCTACCTCACCGCCCACCCCATCACCACCCCCGACAACCCCACACCCGCCCCCATAATCCCCATCTCAGCCCTCCACGGCACAGGCATCGACACCCTGAGACAAACACTCACCGCCATCGCCGACGACATCACCACACACACACCCACAGACGGCGTCATCATCACCAACGCACGCCACGCCCAAGCCCTGAACGACGCCTCACAAGCCATCGAGCGCGTCATCACCGCCATCGACGACAACCTCCCCGGCGACCTCCTCGCCATGGACATACGCCTCACCATCCACCACCTCGCCTCAATCACCGGCGACATCACCACCGACCAAATCCTCTCCACCATCTTCTCCCGCTTCTGCATCGGAAAATAATCGCGAAAATCAGTCCAACATCAAGACGCACAACAATAGCACCCAAGTGCGCACAAAAAGCAAGACAATCAACAAGATGCAGAAGTGTGCCAAACAACAATTTTTCGATATGCGTGCGGTTGTATACTAAATTAATGCTATATTTGCGGTGCGTTTCTGTTGCGCGTCAACCAATACGCAACAAAGCGCAACAAACAACATTGCACCGCACCACATGAAAAAAGTCACAAAAGATTTTGTCTATCTCAGACAACGACCGCGAAAAAATGGTCTTATCGCCCTGTATCTTGACATCTGTCGAAACAACAAGCGCAAAAACGAGTATCTGAAGCTGTATCTTATCCCTGAACGCACGAAAGAAGACCGAGACAAAAACCGCAGCACGCTTCAACTCGCACAATCTATCAAAGCGCAACGTATGGTCGAAATTCAGAATGGAGAATTTGGGTTCAAAGACAACTACATTGAACAAACTCGTTTCTTCGACTATTATCGCGTACTTACAGAGAAACGACTTGGCAAGGAAAGCAAAGGCAATTGGGGCAACTGGCTGTCTTGCTTGAAACATTTGAAGCTATACGAAAAGCGTCACGACATCACATTTGCCGACATCACGCCGGCATGGGTCGAAGGCTTCAAAAACTATCTTCAAAACGAAGCAGAAGCGTTTGCGACCGACAAGCGCAAGCGCAAAGACAAGCGTCCATTGTCGCAAAACTCACAACAATCATACTTCAACAAACTCCGAGCGTGCTTAAATCAAGCATACGAAGACCGCATCATCGCACACAACCCTATGCGTGGCATCACCGGCATCAAAGGCGAAGAAGGTACGCGACAATACTTGACGCTTGAAGAGTTACGCAAACTCGCTATCACAGACTGCGACTTTCCCGAAATCAAACGTGCATTTATGTTTTCATGCCTTACCGGGCTACGAAGAAGCGACATCATCAAACTGACGTGGGGCGAAGTACTGACGCAAGGTTCTTTTACGCGTCTTGTTTTCAAACAGAAGAAAACCGGAGGGCAGGAGTATCTTGACATTTCGCCACAAGCTGCCACACTGATAGCAGAGACGCCACGCGGCAATGCGTCTGAATGCGTCTTTGGCGACATACGTTATCCCGGCGACACAAACCACGCAATCAAAGAATGGTGCTTACGTGCCGGCATTGACAAAAACATCACGTTTCACTGTGGTCGTCACACGTTCGCAGTTCTGATGCTCGACCTTGGCACAGACATTTATACCGTCAGCAAATTGTTAGGTCATCGCGAACTATCAACAACGCAAATATACGCGAAAGTACTCGACAAAAACAAGCAAGCAGCAGTATCGCGCATCCCCAACATCTTTGACGACTGAAGGTAAAAAGAGCGACGTGATTTTTGGGGTTAATATATTTTTTGTGTGCTTATCTATAAATAATAACACTGCATCTTGCACAAATAATGACTATTTATGCACGCCAAACGTTAATTTGGTGTTAAAACAATTCGCTTTTGCTCTGCAATTATACTATTATGCGTACTTTTGCAGCCATAAAAGCGACCACAACAACAGACCGAATGACAACCGATATACTGAGAATAATTGAGGGAGGGTTGAGTAATGATAAACGAAAAATTATCAGTTATTCAATCCGTCTTGCAAAAAGAATACAGGCAGAGGGTGATGCCCAATTTGCCAAATGCATACTTGAACAAGTGCAAAATTACGGTACTCAGAAAGAAACGACAGCCGATGCTATGCGTATGATTCCGATTGACCCTGATAGCAAGTTGCAGATTGTTGAGATATGCCCAGATGATAAAACGAGAACAAATATCATATTGTCTGATACTGTTGGCAGGCAAGTATATGAGTTTATTGATATAGTGAAGCATACTGATGATTTAGAAAAGGCGGGATTAATGATGCCAAAGACAATGCTGCTGTATGGAGCCCCGGGCTGCGGAAAAACATCAATTGCGCACTATATAAGTGAAGAAACACAACTGCCCCTTGTGGTGGCTCGTCTGGACGGAATAGTCTCGTCAATGTTAGGAAGTACAGCAAAAAACATAAGAAAGATATTCTCGTATGCTACAAGTATGCCTTGTATTCTGTTCTTAGATGAGTTCGACGCTATTGCTAAGGCTCGTGATGACAGCCACGAATTAGGAGAACTAAAAAGAGTTGTAAACAGTCTTCTTCAGAACATTGACAGCTTGCCTTCTTCGTGTGTTTTAGTTGCAGCAACAAATCACCCCGAATTATTAGATAAGGCTGTATGGCGTAGATTTATTACCAAGATAGAAATCTGCATGCCAACAGATGAAGACAGAATGAAAATCATACTTGACCAAATCAAAGGTTTTGAATATTCATTCAAGGCAGACAATGTCAGAACTAAAATAATTAATGAACTGATGACCAATTTCTCGCCGTCTGACATTGTTGCATTGTTTATGAAACTGAAAGTTAAAAGCATTATAAACAAGCATAAACCGATTGAGTACGAGGACGTTTTATCAGCAATATTTGAATTTGGGGGAGAGAATGGCTCAACAGACGACTTCATCAAATATTTGAGTCTGAACGGCGTAAGCCAAACTACAATTTCAAAAATGCTGAATGTTAGCAGAAGACAAGTAAAAAGCGTTTTAACAAAAAATATAAATTAAGTGAATTATGTCAAGAACTTTGCCAATTCAGAACGTATCGTTTCGTGGGGAAATTGATAGCTTTTTAACGGAAGGTGGGGGTTCGAGCAAACTGCCGAAATGGGTAACCTCTGATGAAGTCAAGCAGAATTCCATAAGAGTTCGTACACAACTTTCAACGTTATCCGAAGCCTTCAATAATGGCAGAGCATTGCCATTGCTCACAGAAGTATCTTTGAATGAGAACGCAACAGCTAAATCATATAGACCAGCCATTAGAAAAATGCTTGATGTAGGCAACAAAAGGAATGTACTTGGCGTGTCTTCTGTCGGGAAACTGATTGTTAAAATTGACACAAGAAGTGACCTTGACAGGATTTCCTCTAATTTCAACTATATGGACGGTCAAATGCCCAAGAGTACGCGCCTTGGATTGGCTGCTATTGAAGACATTGTTAAATATTTTTCCGTCATCGATGACGGAATTGCTGAAAATGATTGTGTAAAAATCCAATTAGTTGATTATCAAAACAACGACTTTAACTATCGTTCGCGCCTGCTTTTAGAGGGCTTTTGCAGTAGAACAGGATTGGAATTGGAAGAATTACACTACGCCAGTGATATAAGACTATTTTCAATAAAGAATATCACCACCTATGCTTTGTCTCAAATTGCAACTATGGATGCAGTCTTGTCTGTAAGAAAAATGCCGACAATCGAATTTGAGGTTTCCGCGGAACCTGAAAACACAAGTATAGAAGTGATGCGTCCGAGAGATGGCGTGGTATATCCTACTGTTGGGCTTTTGGATAGTGGAGTTGCAGCCATTGAACACTTGCGACCTTGGTTGACTCCAGTTGAAGATAACGTTGCTGATTTACCAGAAAACGATATTGCAAGAGGACATGGAACTGCTGTCGCCAGCGTAATCAACTATGGCGATTTTCTTGAAGATAGAGACATGACCGCTTGTGGACCTTGCAAAATTCAAAGTTGTATCGTAAACACAGATGCTCGACTGGTAAGTATTATGGAGAATGAACTTGTGATGCATATCCAACAAGCGATAAATGCACATCCTGATATAAAAATTTGGAATTTATCACAAGGAACAAATATGACCATTAAAGACAATAAATATTCTGACTTTGGCATTGCCTTGGATAGTTTACAGAAGGACAATAACGTGCTTATTTGTAAGTCAGCAGGGAATGATGCAAGTTGTACTCCTTTACGAATTACAGAGGGCGCAGACTCTATATTAAGTTTAGTTGTTGGTTCTATTGCCCACAAGAAAGCAACAGAACACGATGCCGACGAAAACGACCGCAGTCCGTTTTCAAGAATAGGACCTGGAATAGAGAATGTGGTAAAACCTGACTTAGTTCATTATGGCGGTAATATTGATAGCCACCTATCATTATTATCGGAATGGGGCAGACAATATAGTTGCTATAGTGGCACAAGTTTCTCTACACCGCGCATAACTTCTCTTGCAGCGAATTTGCAACAGAAGATAGGAGGAGATTGCAACCCGTTATTAATAAAGGCTCTATTGGTACATTACTCCAATTATCCAAGCCATCTTGCCAAAACAGCAAGTGAATTGCGAAAAGAAATGGGGTTTGGTTTGCCTTGTTTGATTAGCGATATGTTGGTTAATGACGAAAATGAGTGCACAATGGTATTTACCCATACATTAGACAAAGGACGTGATATAGTGTCATTAGATTTCCCATATCCTACTCAACTTGTTGATGGTGATAAATTCATTGGAGATATTACCCTAACGATGGCAGTTAATCCAATGCTTAATGCAAGTCAAGGTAGTGAATATTGCCAAAGTCAAGTGGACGTTATGCTTCAAACATATGACCACGTAGAACATGTTCCTTTGGGCGAGAATAGTATATTTAGAAATGAACATAGAACATCTAACGATGCGACTAACGTCCTAAATGCGAACTTGTATAGTAAATCAGCTTTCAAAAGCGAGTATGCAAATGAAAGGATGCTGATTGAACATGGAGATAAGTATCAGCCAATAAAAAAGTATTGCGTGGACCTGTCAAAAATGACACCGACAAATAAAGAAAAAGTTTTGGGCAGTAATCGAAAATGGGCCTTGAAGTTAAAAGGGTTGTATAGAGATACTGCGGAACAGGCTTTATTACGAGATGGCGAAGCTCTTTCACAAGATGTTGTAGTTGTCATAACAATCAAAGACCCCACTAAGAGTGGAATAGTTTACTCTGAATGCTTGAGACTGCTTGAAGAAAGGGGTTACATTCATAATGATATTAGCATCAATAATGGTATTGAGGTCGCAGTTCAGTAAAAAACTTTCTT
>CAVCBR010000033.1:0-24334 GCA_963600695.1 bacterium | reverse complement strand
ACCCAAAGAGAATGTGAATATTACAGCCGTTTTATCTCCTTTTTTGGCATATAAGACGGGTTCACCCCTATTTCATCTCCCTTTTTGGCATATAAGCCAAAATTTTACTTTTTGATGCGGTTGCCGTGTATTGAGCTGTTTGGAGGCAGATTAAACAGGTAAATGCGAAATGGGGGTGAATAAATGTCGGTGGTTTTTCGATGGGAACTATTGCGCTTCATCTTCTCCACAATAAAAAGATGGTGGCTGCATCAATATATGACGGCTAATGATTAATTTTGCAATGACCGTTTTGACTGACTTGTGCCTTTGATATCAATGGCAGTGAAAGTTTGGTTGCCTATATTTAGAGATTAAAAGGTTTTTAAGCCGAATACGTATTTATGACATATTTGGTGGCGTGAATTGATGACACCATTTAATCAACCGGAATTTATTAAACGATGTTTTTATGTTAGGAGCTATTATTGGCGACATCGTCGGGTCGCAATATGAATTTGCCAACACGAGTGATTATAATTGTGAGTTATTCCCTGCCGGCAGTGATTTCACTGATGACACGATATGCACGGTGGCTGTTGCCGATGCCATTCTGCGAGGCACAGACTACCAAACATCTGTGCGCTCATGGTGTCGGCGATACCCACACCCGAAGGGTGAATATGGCGGCTATTTCTTTAATTGGATTATGAGCCCCGATCCTCATCCGTATAAGAGTTTCGGCAACGGCTCGGCAATGCGTGTGAGTCCCATAGCTTGGCTGTTTGACACCGAAGCCGAAGTGAGACGTCAAGCCGAAGCACAGGCAGCAATAACACACAACCACCCCGAGGGTATCAAGGGGTCTGTCGCCATCGCCGTTGCCATATTCAGAATGCGCAAAGCGGCTGTTAAGTGCTCTTCGCTTTTTGATGACGTTGCAAAAGAGTTTTACGGCGATAACTATCGTGACAATCTCCCCGCGCGCGGATATTTTGACGTGACGTGTCAAGGGTGTGTTCCTCTGTCTCTGCACCTCGCCGCGACAGCCAAAGATTTTGAAGATGCCATACGGCTTGCAATATCATATGGAGGTGATTCAGACACAGTCGGCGCCATCGTCGGCTCGCTAGCAGAAGCCTGTTTCCCGGTGCCACCGGTAATGGTCGCGACAGCCAAGAGCTATCTGACACAGGAGATACTTGACGTTATCGCGGCTTCTGAGTCAGCAAGACATTAACTTGTAAGACAGCACAGCATTAAAAAGAAAGGACACTTGACCGATATGACCAAGTGTCCTTTTTTATTTGTATGGTAATTATCTTAGGAAATTACTTTTTGTTGCGGTTGCCATAGCGGCTCATGAACTTATCAACACGACCGGCGGTGTCAACGAGTTTTTGTTTGCCGGTGAAGAAGGGGTGTGATGAGCTGGTGATTTCAAGTTTCACCAAGGGATAAGTTTTACCATCGACTTCGATAGTTTCTTTTGATGCCACTGTTGAACGAGTGATGAAGATTTCATCATTCGACATGTCTTTGAATACAACCTCGCGATAGTTTGAGGGATGAATGTCTTTTTTCATTATTGTCGTTATTTTTTTATTTGTCTTACAGATGTTTACGTCACGCTGGTAAGGCGCACCGACGCGAGCCTCGGGCGCACACCGGTTCGTAATGGCACCGCAAAGGTAGTGATTATTTGGATTTTGAACAAATATTTTGCGTTTATTTTTCCGCAATTCGTCAAAATATCGGCACTAACAGATAAGGCAAGTGCCCACGTTGCCGTAGCAACCGTTCCGAACAAACAACAGCACAAGTCTACTCCCAAAAATGTATGTAAGAAACCACCGAATAGTTAACAGCCGCAAACAAAACCCCTACAATTATAATATAATAGTTAAATCAAGTTAAACCAATAAATATTTTTGCTCAAAAAGTATGTTGTATAACATAAAACGTTTACCTTTGCATCAGTTTTTCATGGTATTAGATTTAAGGTAAGAAGATTATTCGTCGTGATGACGGATAATTTTTTTTTGCGCCTGTTTCTGCCGCCACTTTGATATATTCCAAGAGAGCAATCCCCAGCCGGTGAGAAATACAAATCAGGTACTATGTCAGCGATTATACATTATCGGATTAATTTAGTAATTTTGCGACGTGAAATCGAGAAAATCACATTCAGCCACGATAGTATGGCAGGCATTGTGCTTGGCAACGTTACTACTATATTTATATAGTTGCTCATCGACACGCCACGTCCCCGATGGAGAGCTGCTTCTCGACAAAGTCAAAATCACCGTTATCAATGACTCTTTGTCGGGAGAACACATCGGCGAAACAGACCTCGTCAACTATCTGCGCCAACACCCCAATCACAAAGTGCTCGGTTTTGCCAAGCTGCAACTCGGCGTATATAATATGTCAGGTAGCGACACCACACGGTGGTACAATCGTTGGCTCAGGCGCATCGGACAGGCGCCGGTGCTCTATGACTCGACGCTCACCCGGGCATCACAACAACAGTTGCGCCAAGCGATAATCAACCGCGGATATATGCACCCGACGGTCAGCGTTGATTCGGTCGTAAATCACAAGAAAAAACGCATTTCGCTAACCTATAACGTTGTCACCGGCGAGCGTCACACAATATCATCATTGCACACGATATGTGACGACCCGGCAATTGACTCATTGTTGCACATTGACACCACGGCGACATTGATTGCGCCCGGACAGCCGTTTGACCGCAATCGTCTCGATGCCGAACGTGACAGAGTGTCAAAACTGTTGCGTGACAACGGCTATTTCAACTTCTCAAAAGAATATGTGACATTCATAGCCGACACGGCAGCAATGTCGACAGACGTCGACCTCGAAATGACGGTGCAACCGCCACGTCACAAATCAGGCGAAACATCTGACAGCATCATCGACTTGCGACACAAAAAATACTCTGTGCGCAACATAATATTCGTGCCCGACTACAATTCGCGTCTCGGCTTTGCCGATGTCACCGAGACCAAGCGCGACACCATAACATTCAAAGATATCACCGTGCTGTATGGTTCCGACCGATACTTGCGTCCCTCGGTACTCGAAGAGAATTGCCACATCGTTGCCGGGGCACCGTTTGATGCCTCTGCCGTTGAGCGCACCTATCAATCACTGAGCCGTCTCGGCATAGTCAAATTCATAAACATCGAGATGATGCCGGTGACAACAATCGATGGGCGCACATGGCTCGACGCATACGTGCTCTTGTCGCGCAACAAGAAACAAAACATATCTGTCGAAGTCGAAGGCACAAATTCAGAGGGCGACCTCGGCTTTGGCATCGGTCTGACGTATCGGCACCGCAATCTCGCAAAAGGATCGGAATTGCTGACGGCAAAACTGCGCACAGCCTACGAGAGCCTTTCGGGCAACCTTGACGGACTCATCAACAACCGCTATACCGAAGTCGCCGGCGAAGTCGGCATAACATTCCCCAAATTCAAAGCGCCATTCTTGTCACGCAGCTTTAAACAGCGCATAAACGCCACGACCGAGTTTGCGCTCTCGATGAACTATCAAGAACGTCCCGAATACACACGTGTGATTATGGGGGGCGCATGGAAATACAAATGGGACACACGTCAGCGAGACTTTAACGTTAGGCGCACATTCGACCTCATAGACATAAACTATGTCTACTTGCCCCACTCTACCATAGATTTCATAGATCAGATAGCGCCGACAAACCCCCTGTTGCGATACAGCTATGAAGACCACTTCATAATGCGTTTGGGCTATACTTATTACCGAACAAATCGTCGCATACCGACCGCCACGATAAACTCTTTTGCCATACAACCATCGGTGACGACATTCCGCGCATCGGCAGAGATGGCAGGCAACCTCCTGTATGCCATATCCTCGGCTGTCGGTCAACACAAAAGCGATGGTGCATATAAGATATTCGGCATACAATATGCCCAATACGTAAAAGGTGAAGCCGATTTCACCTATACTCGCAACTTCAACAAGCGCAACGCTTTGGCATTCCATGCCGGTGCCGGTATTGCTTATCCTTATGGTAACTCATCGATGATACCGTTTGAAAAACGGTTCTATGCCGGAGGCGCCAACAGTGTCAGAGGTTGGAGTGCCCGCACCCTTGGTCCCGGACGCTATGATGCTCACAATTCGGTGACAGACTTCATTAACCAATGTGGCGACATACACTTTGACCTCAACCTCGAATACAGAGCAAAACTCTTTTGGGTGTTTGAGGGCGCATTATTCATCGATGTCGGCAACATTTGGACTATTAAAGACTACGAGACACAACCCGGCGGAGTTTTCCGCTTCAAAAATTTCTACAAAGAATTGGCAGCCGCATACGGCATCGGTCTGCGTATGGACTTCACATACTTCCTTCTACGCCTCGACTTGGGTATGAAAGCTCACAACCCGGCTATGAATCAAGAAGAATGGCCACTCATTCACCCAAGTTGGAGCCGAGACGCAACGTTTCATTTTGCCGTCGGCTATCCGTTCTGACATATCAAAACAAACTCACAACCCGAACTCACAAATGAAATCTCTCGTCATTTTTGACCTCGACGGCACATTGCTCAACACCATCGCCGACCTTGCCTCTGCCACCAACCACGCCTTGCAAGCGCTCGGTTATCCCACACATACCACAGCATCATTCACACGTATGGTCGGCAACGGCGTCACCAAATTATTGGAACGCGCTCTACCCGAAGAATCACGCACCACGCGCATTATCGAAGCTATGCGCGTACACTTCACCGAATATTATGACAGCCACTATGCCGATGACACAACACCTTATCCCGGTATCAACGAGTTGCTCACCGAACTGTCTGATCGCGGCATAAATCTCGCCGTCACATCAAACAAATATCAAAGCGCCGTCACATCAATCATCGCCCACTACTTCCCTAACATAAAATGGGCGGCAGTTCTCGGTCATCGCGACGGTGTGCCCGTAAAGCCAGACCCCTCAATAGTATTCGAAGCCCTCTCCCTATGCCCGACGGCAAAAGCCGATGTGCTATACGTCGGCGACTCGGGTGTCGATATGGAAACCGCGCGCCGCGCATGTGTCGAGTCGGTAGGTGTGACATGGGGATTTCGCCCCCGACAAGAACTTATCGCCGGCTATGCCGACCATATCGTCAACAACCCAGATGACATATTATCATTTGTATGACAAGAGCCTTTCAGCCGTCTCCAAATCTGTTTAACGACTTATAATCTGATTATTGGCATCATGGATTATATTGATTGGTATCATAAAAATCCATAATGCCGGTAATAAACTCCAAAGCCGTCGCACCGGGACCCTGTGGATCAAGCATTGCCGATGAAGTATATGCCGTGATCGCTCCGGCACGATCGCCCTCGCGCCACAACTTTGCGCCCGCCTCATATAACCGCCGAGCTTCCTCGATATTGTCGGTCAACTCACTTTTATCGTCCGAATGTTGCAAATCCATAATTATTTTGTAACTTTAACGCCACAAATATACACAACTTTTCATCTCAAAACAAAAAACAGCATTACGCATATAAATAAAAAAGCTATGAAACTTATCTCAACCATAAGCCGGCGAATGATACTTATCGCTCTGACACTTGTCTCATTCACCTATGTCCCGGCACAAACACAAGCTGCGCCCGATCCAATGCTCGTTGTCAATGCCGTTGCCGGTGATGCCAACGCACAATGTGACCTCGGCTACTATTATGAACAAGCCGGGCAATACGAAGTGGCGGCAATGCTCTATGCCCTGTCGGGCGATAATGGCAATGCTGCGGCACAATATAACCTCGGCGGCTGTTATTACCATGGTCGCGGTGTCAATCAAGATTATGCCAAAGCCGCACACTGTTACAAGCTCTCTGCCGACCAAGGTGATGCCGATGCACAAAACAGCCTCGGTCTGTGCTATCTGTTCGGCTATGGCGTTGACAAAGACGAAGCAATGGCTGTCAAGCTCTTTGAACTCGCTGCCGCACAAGATGACTTTGACGGCAAATACAATCTTGCCAACTGCCTACTCGAAGGCATTGGCGCCGAGCGCGATTATAACCGGGCATACAAGATGTTTGTACCTCTTGCCGAGGGTGGCGATGCCCAATCTCAATACAACTTGGCAATCTGTTTATATAACGGTTGGGGAGTGAAGAAAGATCAAGAGCAGGCACGCACATGGATGCAACGCGCGGCTGATCAAAACTTGGATATTGCCAAAGACGCTTTGGCGAGAGGATTTTAAAACATTTATTCGGTGATAAAAATCATGCATACAGTTATGACATCACGCACATATCACACTATACGTCTCAGTCTCATAATATTGCTATTGAGTATGGCATCGTTGCCGTTGGCAGCAGCCGATCCTATGGAGACAAAATACACTGTGCAACAATGTGAAGGATCTCTGACACCCTACCCTGCAAAAATCACATCGACACCTACCCCTGACTCACTCGTTATCGTTCACATCAACCATGTGGGACGTCACGGTTCGCGTTTCCCGGCGTCATCGGCATCATGTATTAAACTTCGTGACGCACTCATGCATGCCGACACCCTTGGCACAATCACGCCGTTAGGACGCAAACTGCTCACACTCACCAACAATGTGATATCACGCGCAAATGCACAGTGGGGCGCACTCGACTCATTAGGAATGGCTGAGCAACGTGCCATAGCCTCACGCATGTATACCAACTACAAAACGCTTTTCAGAGAAGGCGCCACCGTCAATGCTCTATCTTCATACTCGCCACGCTCAATGATGAGTATGTTCTCATTTGTGCATCAGCTCTCCCGGCTGAACAATCGCTTGACATACAACACATCGGCAGGGCGTATAAATTCAAAACTAATGCGTCCATTTGACATCGACAACGATTACCAGACATTCCGCAGCGACAACGTATGGAAACCGGCGTATGACGAATATTTTGAAAAATACTGTCCTGTGACCGCCATATCGCGTGTTTTGGGCAGGGATTATCCTTATGGCTCAACAGACGCAGCTCGCGACCTCGCCATCACCGAATATTATGTCATCGCCGGTTTATCGACAATGTCATACACGGCTGACGCAACAGAATTCTTCTCAGCCGCTGAATATAACGCTCTGTGGTCATGCTTCAACCTGCGCCAATATCTGCAATACACGGCGACAACCGTTTCATCAACGCCCGCCGACATTACCGCCGACTTGGTTTTAAACCTCATCGAGACCACCGATGCTGCCGTCGAAGGCACAAATCCGGCACAAGTCAACTTGCGTTTCGGTCACGCCGAGACGCTTATGCCTCTGTTGTCACTATTGCGTTTGCCGGGATGTTACTACGTCACAAACTACTTTGATACCGTAGCGTTGCATTGGCGCGATTTTGACGTTGTGCCTATGGCTGCCAACCTGCAAATAATACTGTTTAAAGCCAAAAAATCGGGCAAATATTACGTGCGCTTTGACGTCAACGAAAAACCTGTTGTGCTCCCCGGCGCCGACTCAAAGACATATATGCCGTGGGATAAGGCTCGCGCCTATATGATGCACTGCGTGCCTCTGTATGCCCAATAACATAACAGACTGTCGATATTATTTCAAGGGCGATATATAGTGTACCTGATATCGGTTGCCGAAGCATAATCAGTGAGCAGGCGCGTGGCATAATCTTTGACATCATCTATCGGCATTTCCTCACCATATATGTTGACGACCATCAACAGATGCTTGATTTGAGGATTGACCGCCGTGCGAGCGTTGTCACTCGTAGGCGTTGCTATGCCACCGACAGCATCACGCAAGACCGGCAAACCGGCAATATTCAACTCTCCGCGATGCACCGCCTCATAAGGTTCACCTTCGCGCCCGACACCGAGAGTCAACGTGTCACCCACAATTTTATCACGATCAAATGCTCCAATAGAATAGCCTGATGCTATCGACAGCAAGTTGACAAGATCGACAATAGCGGTCAAGCGATACAATCCGTCACCCTTGACTATGCGGCGACACATGGCTTCGGTCGACGGACGATAGCGATTAGGATCCTTGCCACATGCTTTGTATGCCAAGCGTGTTGCCAATATTCCCGGGCGTTTGTTTACCATAGCCATTTCATATGACTCACGGATACGTGAGGCGACAACCTCTATTTCGTGCCATAAGCGATCGTCCGTGGCACAATCTTTGACGTTAGCTTCACAAACAAGCAATGTCACGCCCGGGGCTTTTTCTTTTATAATCTCATCAAATATAATATTCATCTTTATCTGTAATTTTCGGCGAGACGCCTTACTGTTTCAAGTATTTTAATATCTGCATCTGACAATGCTATGCCACGACGAGCCATCATGGTGCGAGCCGTGTCAAAAAACTTTGACATCACAACATCGGTATATCCTGCCGGCGAGCCTTCGGAGAACGATGCCAAAAACGGTCGTGGAAAACCACTGCCATGAATATTCACTCCAACGCCGAGCACTGTCGCCGTGTTAAGCATAGTGTTTATACCGAGTTTTGAGTGATCACCCATAATGACACCACAGAATTGCAACCCGGTGCGTTCAAAACGGCGAGCCTGATAATTCCACAATTTAATCGGCGTATAGTCATTTTTTAGGTTTGACGCCGTGGCTCCGGCGCCGATGTTGCACCATTGTCCGATGACGGCGTTACCGAGGAACCCATCGTGAGCCTTGTTGGAATATCCCCAGATAACAACATTGTTAAGTTCGCCACCGACTTTTGAATGCGGTCCGATAGTCGTTGCCCCATAAATACGCGCACCCATATTGACAACGGCACCATCACAAACCGCCACGGGACCGCGCAGACACGCGCCCTCCATAACCTCGGCATCACGTCCGATATAAACCGACCCACCACAAGTATTAATTGTGCAACCTTCGACAAATCGTGCGTCAGGCTCGATAAACAATCTGTCACGCGGACCGATAATAGTGACCGTTGGTGACGGCACAGCTGACGTGCGCCCGCGAGTTATTCGTATGAAATCATCTTCAATAGCCCTTCCATTGAGCAAGAATATATCATAAAGATGATTTATCATCTGTGGCTCAGCATCAAGAACAGCACTATCAGCGGTTTGCTTACCGCCACGCATTGCCACCATCACCTGTGTCGGTGTGAACAATGCCTGTCCCACTTTCAGGTTGCGCACCATCGATGCCAAATACTCGTCAGGGACGATATGCCCGTTGATAAACATAGCATCCTCATCTGTGGCTGTAACATCAGTGGCAGCATACTTCACTTGCAGATAGTCGGCAGTTTTCCATGAATACTCACCGGGAATCATTCGACGCCATTTATCACCAATAGTGTCGATGCCGACTCTCAACTCACTCACCGGACGTGTGTATGTCAGAGGTAATAACCTATCGCGCACATCACGCAAATCACATAATACAACCTTCATCTTTACAGGGCTAATTAATAGAAATATTTGGGCAAAATTATTAATTTTGTAGCATATTTCATTCATTTTTTCGGAGCAAAAAGAAAGCCTCAAATAACAACAAATATTTTAATGGAATTTATAGACACTTCAATCGCCGACTTATTTATAGTACAGCCTCGAGTAATCGGAGACGACCGAGGATATTTTGTCGAGACATACAAAGCCTCGGTATTTGACCAGCGTGCCGGACACCGGGTGCAATTCATTCAAGACAACGAATCTATGTCTTCGAAGGGAGTGTTTCGCGGTCTGCATTTTCAGCGTGGCGTGGCATCGCAAGCAAAACTCGTGCGAGTCAGCGAAGGTCGGGTCTTAGACATTGCCGTTGACCTGCGACAATCATCACCGACATTTTTGCATCATGAGATGGTAGAACTGTCGTCAGAGAATCATCGCCAACTATTTATTCCTCGCGGCTTTGCCCACGGTTTTTTAGTACTCTCAGATAGAGCTATTTTTCAATACAAAGTTGATAACATTTATTGTCCCGAAGCCGAGGTTTCACTGCGATATGACGATGACCGGCTCGGCATCAAACTTCCATCAGTCACCGCTGAATTAAAACTCTCTCCAAAAGACCTTGCAGGCATAAGTCTTGACGAGCTCAAATCAAGACATCTGCTCTTCGACTGATGAGCCGTGAAAACCTTTTGTTATATGGCGTTGTTACGAAAAAAAGTGGTACTTTTGCATATCATTGCGCGCAGTCTGCATCGACAGTGCCAATTTGTGTGATAGTCCTATTTACCAATAATTTACAACTGTCAATACCGTAATCCAGATTTAAATGTTTCGTATCATATCGAAAGAGATGTTTAGCCCCAAAGTGGCTAAACTGGTTGTTGAAGCGCCGCTGATAGCACGCTCGCGCCGTCCCGGACATTTTGTGATAGTGCGCCTCGGTGATAAAGGCGAACGCATACCGTTAACCATCGCCGATGCCGATGAGACCGCCGGCACAATAACATTGGTCATACAAGCAGTGGGCGCATCAACGACAAAATTCTGCGATCTGCAGGTCGGAGATGAGTTCACCGATGTCGTAGGTCCGTTGGGACATGCCACGCATATTGAGAATTTCGGCACTGTGATATGCGCCGGCGGCGGTGTCGGCGTAGCACCTATGTTGCCGATAATCAAAGCTATGAAAGCAGCCGGCAATCGCGTCATATCTGTGCTCGCCGCTCGCAATAAAGATTTGATTATTCTCGAAGATCAGGTGCGCGAATATTCTGATGAAGTCATAATTATGACCGATGACGGTTCGGCAGGACAAAAAGGTCTCGTCACTAACGGTATCGAAGCGGTAATCAACCGCGAACATATCGATATGGTCGTCACCATCGGACCGGCTGTGATGATGAAATTTGTCGCCCTGCTCACCAAAAAATATGACATTCCAACGATTTGCTCACTCAACACGATTATGGTCGATGGCACCGGTATGTGTGGAGCTTGTCGTGTAACAGTCGGCGGCAAAACACGTTTTGTTTGTGTCGATGGTCCCGAGTTTGATGCTCACCAAGTCGATTTTGACCAAATGATAATGCGTTTAAAAGCCTACGACAATATCACGCCACAAAAGTAACCGTTTAGAGTCACCTTTCAGCCGTTTTAAATTTTTCACTCTGCAATGAAACAAACATTTGAAGAAATATCTTCACGCGATAACAATTGGCGCAAACAGTTGCGCGAAGCGATGAAAGCCGGCGAGCGCACAGCCATACCTCGTGCCACGATGAATGAGCTTGACCCCTCATATCGCATAACTAACAACGAGGAAGTTAACCAAGGTCTGACAAAGGTACATGCTATGACAGAGGCATCACGCTGTCTTGACTGCCCCAACCCGGGTTGTGTCACCGGCTGTCCGGTAAACATAGACATTCCGGGATTTATAAAAAACATACAGCGTGACGACATCGACTCGGCATATCGTGTATTGCGTGCGACAAGTGCTCTGCCCGCTGTTTGCGGACGTGTGTGTCCTCAGGAGCGTCAATGCGAGAGCAAATGTATATACCACAAGATGAACAAACAGCCGGTGGCTATCGGTTGGCTCGAACGTTTTGCTGCCGACAATGGCAAAGGCACTGCCGACGATGCTCACGCCAAAGATAATAATAAACGTATAGCTGTGGTCGGATCCGGTCCGGCATCACTGTCGTTTGCCGGTGCCATGTCTGCATACGGATATAAAGTTGTAGTCTTTGAAGCACTCCATGAGATTGGCGGCGTCTTAAAATATGGCATTCCCGAATTTCGCCTTCCCAACGCTATCGTAGACAAGGAGATTGATGCTCTGCACAAAGCCGGCGTTGAATTTCATACAGACATCGTTGTTGGCAAGACACTCAGCTATGACGACCTCGTATCACAAGGCTTTGACGGCATTTTTGTCGCCTCAGGTGCCGGGTTACCTCGATTTATGAATATTCCGGGTGAAAATCTTATCGGCGTAATGTCGTCAAACGAATTTCTCACACGCATAAATCTGATGGGTGCCGGGCGTCCGGACTATGACACTCCGATACGCCACGGACACACAGTCGCCGTTATCGGCGGTGGTAACACCGCCATGGACTCTGTGCGAACCGCCTTGCGCATGGGCGCAAAACGTGCAATAATCGTATATCGTCGCAGTGATGCCGAGATGCCGGCACGTGCCGAGGAAATCAAGCACGCACAACAAGAAGGTGTGGAATTTATGACCCTCCACAACCCGGTAGCATATAAAGGAAACGAACGTGGAGAAGTATCATCTATGGTGTTGCAAAAGATGAGACTCGGCGCACCCGGAGCTGATGGACGCCGCAGTCCGGAGCCTATCGAAGGTGAAACAATAGAGATAGCTGTAGACGAAGTGATCGTATCAATAGGCGTTTCGCCCAACCCACTGATACCAAATTCTTTTGAAGGGCTGTCTACTTCTAAACGCGGCACACTCGAAGTCGATGACAACCTTCAAACATCGATACCGATGCTATATGCCGGTGGCGATATTGTGCGTGGAGGTGCCACCGTAATTCTCGCTATGGGCGATGGACGCCGCGCCGCACAAGCCATGCACGCAAAACTATCCGAAATCAATTAATAATGAAGTTACTCGTCAATAAACACATACGACACTCTCGTTTGCTTATAAGTTTAAGCGCTATACTTCTGTGTGTGATAGCTGTTTCTTGTTCAAGCAGAAAAACAGACGAGCACACACTCGTAGTCTCGCTCGAACCACAACGCGCCATCCTTGAAGCTATCGTCGGTGACAGATTTACAGTGACGACACTGCTGCCATCAGGTGCAAACCCCGAGACATTCGAGCCAACGATAAAAACGCGCAAAGCCGTTGATAACGCATCTGCCTATTTTTATATCGGCAATATTCCTTTTGAGGATAAAATCATTGAGACTTTACCACCGACGGTGACTACGGTCAATACCTCAACCGGGATTGTCCCTGTTTATGGCACACACAACCACGAGCATCACCATGACGCAGTTGGCGATGAGCATCATCACAATGATATCGACCCACACACGTGGACATCGGTGCGAAACGCACATATTATTGCCACGAATATGTTTGAAGCCTTAAAAAAACTTGACCCCGACGGCTCTGACTACTATACCAAACGATACCTTGGATATATTGCCCACCTTGATTCGCTCGACAATGCTTTTGCCTCGCGATTGTCAACACAGCCCGACAAAGCGTTTGCCATTTGGCATCCGTCGCTGTCTTACTTTGCTCGCGACTATGGACTTGAACAAATCGCCGTGGGCTTTGAAAACAAAGAGGTGTCTCCATTGCGTTTGGCTGAGGTCGCCAAGCATGCAAAAGCCGAAGGCGTCACCGTATTGTTTTTTCAGAAAGAATATGACTCACGTCAGGTACAAAGTCTCAACTCAGCTCTTAACGCTAAGATTGTCATCATAAACCCTTTGGCTTATGATTGGGAACAACAGCTCGAAAATGTCACCCATGCACTCGAACGAAAATAGTGTTCACAACTGTTGCAATGCTCCTCACCATATCACCGGTGTGCCATTAATAACCATCAAAAATGTTTCGATGGGCTGGGATCGTCGCTTGGCTCTGAACGATGTTTCGCTAACCGTCTGTCAGGGAGATTTTATCGCTATTACAGGACCTAATGGTGGTGGCAAAACAACGCTTTTGCGCCTCTTATTGGGACTCATAAAACCTATGTCCGGAACTATTACGCGCAATGACAAGTCGTTGACAATCGGCTATCTTCCCCAAAAAAATATGATAGACTCACAATTCCCGATCAGCGTAAAAGAGGTTATAAAATCGGGACTGCTTGGCACTCGCGGCATAGATAAATATGAACAAGAAAAAAGATATGAGCAAACGCTCAAAGCTATGGGACTTGAACAGCAGGCAGATCGAGCAATAGGCGAACTCTCGGGCGGTCAACTGCAACGAGCATTGCTCGGACGCGCGATTATTTCACAACCCGACCTGTTAGTTCTCGATGAACCGCTTAGTTATATTGACAAACGATTTGAAGCTCGTCTGTATGATACGATTCGCGACATAGCTCAAACGACAACCATCGTTTTGGTTTCGCACGAGATGTCAACCATTGCCGGCATGGCAAATCGGCATTTCATCGTTGACGGCACACTCCATGAGTGCACTGCCCACCACCATTTTGTATATACCGACTGCCAAGATTAAGATCGGCTTATAGAAACTTCTAATCCTTGTTTTTCAAATATCGTTGATATTGCCCTTTATCTGTTGTCTTATGTCCATACGCGACAGCATGTGCCGGACATATATGATAACATCTCAGACATAATGCACACTTCTTGCTCCACACCGGGCGGCGGTAGCAATCCATAATAATATTACCCATTGGGCATGATGCGGCACACAAACCACAACCTGTGCAACCATGACTATGATGGAATGGTTTCGGAGACATTGCGTGGCGTTTGAACCACGGATATATAAGTCTGCTTTTAATACCGGCAAAGCGTCCGCAAACAACATCATCTTCGTCGAGCTGTGAGGCGTCAAAATCACTTTCCTCTTTATAATCGGCAATACGCTCGGCTATATATCCGAGACGCTCTTCGCTCGCCTCTATTTTTTGATTTTCGACATCTGAGGGGTCGACATCAAAACCTTTCATCAACACGTATGTGTTAGGCATTTGCACTGAGAATGTAAGGCCTGTGTTAAAGTGACGGCTCTCTATGATTTTGCGCCATTGCTTGTGTGTGAGTCCTACATCATCACCACAAGTCATCACAAGATGATGCATAGCTCCGTGAGGTGTTCCTATGCGAGCAAATTTTAAAATATTGTCAACGACCGGAGGTATGCCCCACGAGTATACGGGAAACATCCACACAATACGTTTATCGTTTGTCACCACTCTGGCGCGCATCGGGGCGATCAACAAGCCGGCGGTGAGCTCGAAAAGTTCATCACCAAGCATTTCTGCCAATTTTTTGGCACAGTGTCGTGTGTTGCCTGTTCCTGAAAAGTAAACTATCATAGTCTCTTTGGATTAGATGTGTGTCTGTCTGAAAAATTTCAATGTATTGTCACCTGGGTGGCGCCATAGCCATATTCACGGAATGATGCGTCACACACATCATGCCCTTTGTATCTATGTGATAATTCTTTTAACAACGCTTGTCTCAGAACACCTTCGCCTTTACCATGTATGAAGACAATGCGGCGTCCATGATTACGCAAATTCTCGTCCATAATATGTCTGAATGTATCTATCTGCAAATTGAGCATATCAGCATTTGATAGTCCACGTGTCGTGTCTACCAGCTCATGTATGTGCAAATCGATGACCAACGGACTATTGGGGTCTGCCTTACGTTTTTTGACCTGGCGACGTCGGGGTTGATCTATTTTGCGCTTTGCGTTCATGGCGTCCATCAGCTGTCCGGCAATCATTGCGTTGTCTTGTTTTGCCGTTGTCACAGTGCCGTCTTTGATTATATCAAAAGCCAACACTTTGCTGTCAAAATACTGATTGTCACGGAAACAATGCACTTTGAAGAATTTTGTGTTGTCAATTTTCAATTCGACTGATGCCGGTTGTTGAAGTTTGAATGCTTTGTCGCGTTTGAATGCTATTATTTGAACAGCTATGGCGTCTATTTTTGCCACATCTTCACGCGACAGCTCACACAACATCACTTGGATATTTGGCTCGACAATACCGGCGTAATGCACGGTCCAATCAGTGGCACTGTCGCCACGCGTGAGATATGTAAAATACAGATAGTAATTTGAGTCGTTGACCAACGATGCCTCATAGCCGGACTCTCCGATGTGTGTAATATCGATGGCTTCATATCCGAGTACGACATTCGCCTTATCACCATACTCTGTTTCATCGATATCAAGATCTTCGGCAGGTGTGATTGTCACCGGCTGTATATCGCTTTTGTTTATACTCTGAGACGCAGTTGCCATCGTTGCCTGAGCTTTCTCTGCCTTTGTTGGTGTCGCAGGTGTAGCATGCCCTACCACTACACATTCACGCAGAAGTACCGGGGTCTCAAACCCGTCTTCATCTACATAGGCTATGTTATCTTTAATTTTTACGATTTTGCCACCGCCAACGGCATTTAAATATCTGACGGTATCTCCAACCTGTGGCATTTCTTATCTCTATTTTAGTTTGTTGTCTGCTTTAATATGTATATATTTTGAAACAAAGGCGATGATACTATTGCATCATCGCCCTTATATTTTATCAATACCGACTATTTGACTCTTAATGTCTGACCGGGCACAATTTTATCTGATGCTTTTATGCCATTGAGCCGACACAGTGCCGAGACCGTGGTACCATTGCGCACTGCTATTTTGCCCAACGAGTCTCCTTTGCGCACTTTAACAGAGCGTTTGCTCGCCGATGAATTGTTGCGAGTCGAAGTCGAGGCTGTGTTTTTATATTGTTGTGCATGATATGCCTGAGCATAACGTGCATTGGCTTCGGGGTCAAAGTTACGAGCATTTTGATACGTGTTTTTGTTAAATGTGTACGTATCGGTATGTGTTGTCTGATTAGGAAAATCAAATATGGCCGCCGGATTAATGGCATAGCCCATATAACGTGTCTCAAAGTGAAGGTGTGGACCTGTCGAGCGTCCGGTATTGCCACCGAGAGCGATCGCCTGTCCTGCCTTTACATATTGTCCGTTTTTGACAAGGAATCGTGATAGGTGACCATAAACGGTTTCGAGATCATTGTAGTGACGCAAAACCACATAGTTGCCATAACCGCGAGCTTCGTAGTTTGTTATGCGCACACGTCCGTCAAATGCAGCGCGCACGGTGTCTCCGACATGCAAAGATATATCAACACCCTTGTGCATTCGTCCGAAACGTTTGCGCCAGCCATAAGGCGAACTTATCGGTCCGGGGTGAGGCATGGCAAAATGTGTGACATCTATGACAGCTGTTTGAGGAACGGCAACATTGGCATAGCAATTCACTCGGTTTGAGTTCCACCCTTCGGTATAAAGGTCTCCCTCTGGCTCGTCCTCGGTAGAGAAGTTGAGATAGTCAATGGTCGGATCTACAGAGATTGTATGTGTTACGGTTTGTTGGTGTGCCAACAGGTCGTTAGTTTGTGCCGTGTGTTGTCCCGGCAAACGATATGTCTGAGCTTGCACACACAGTGTTGTGACACCAAGTGCAAGCATCATCGTCAGTGATTTGGAGATTTGGGAGAGTTTTATCATCACAATTATGTTTTTTACGCAATTATATCACGCTATGTGACTACTTTGCGTCATCGGCGTCACCTAATAGTTATCAAGTTTAACCGATTTGGTTTATTATCAAGTTTGCAAATGCTGCCACAAGACAGCACATATATTATCAACGCTCAGATGGCGCATATATTGCGCCTATCGTCACCGGGTTGTAATCAAATATTTCGTTTGCCGAGAAAAAGCGATTAATCTCAATGAGAGCATTTTCGGGAGAGTCACTCGCATGAATAATATTCTCTTGTCCCGACATACCAAAGTCACCGCGAATGGTGCCCGGCGCTGCATTGCGTGCATTTGTGACACCCACCATAGAGCGAACGACACTCACACAATCTTTACCTTTAAGACACATAACAATCACCGGTGTGGCGGTCATTGAATTTACCAATGACGGAAAAAACTCACGATCTACCAAGTGGGCATAATGCTCACGCAGTATTTTTTCATCGAGTTGCATCATCTTTAATCCGGCAACAATCATGCCTTTACGCTCAAAACGCTCAATTATCGAGCCACACAAGCCACGATTTATTGCTGAGGGTTTTAGTATGATAAGAGTTTTTTCCATTATGCTATTCTATCAATTAAATAATGTGCCGCTGAGTTAACAACAAGTCTCTTGACATATTAATATGTCTACCATTCAGTTCTAAATGCTAATTAACATTTTCGCTCTCGGCAAACCAAAGATAGAAAATTTTCATTACCTCCTCACAACGTCATTATCATAAAAAATTATAAACACAACGAAACCACCTCCAAACAGCGCATATAATATCATATATTTCAATGTATTACATTTAAAATATGTTTTACAACATATTTTTGTATACCCCGTGCAAAAAACTTTCACACCACAAAAACCCCTGTTAAAAATTGTGCAAACCGGCACTAAAAAAAACTGTGCCGCATTAGCGACACAGCTTTTGTGAGTGGCGGAGGCTGGACTCGAACCAACGACCTCCGGGTTATGAGCCCGACGAGCTACCACTGCTCTACTCCGCGATGTTTTGGTAGTGCAAAGGTACGCACTTTTGTCGAGCCGGCAATAGCTCTTGTTGCTATTTAACTATGTTTAACTATGCAAAGGGCTTGCCGCAATGGTAACAGCCTGTCAACTGAGAGGGATGCCGACAGCGAGAACCTCAGTCGTTCAGTACCCTTAGGTACGGTTGGGGTGCGTATTGGCAATACTCTAAAACCTTGTTCTCTAAGTTTATGAGAAAGAGCCACTGTTTGAGATGCATCTCCAATGACCAATGGCTGTATATGTGATGTTGACACTGTTTGTACCTTTTTACCACAATCGCTCGTAGCAATAATTTGTGACAGCAATGAACACAATTCTTGCAAATGTGACCGCCGAGCATCGAGTGTCAATGATTTTTCGAGCGTAAGTAATGACCAACGTGCTACTGCCGGTGGTATCGCTGTCGAGAAAATCAATGATCTCGCTTTGTTTATCATATATTGGCGTACAATCGGTGACATTATGGCAAATGCTCCGTATGAGGCAAGGGCTTTACCAAAGGTACCGACGATAACATCTACATCATTGATATGTCGGGTAGCGGCGATCAATCCCAATCCTCCGGGGCCGACCACGCCTATGGCATGAGCTTCATCAACATACAACAACGTGTGCTTATGCAGCTTCTTCACCGCCACAAGACGATCTATATCTGCAAAATCGCCATCCATGGAGAATACTGACTCCGTGATGACAACGACACGCGCATAATCTTTTCCATAACGAGTTATAATACGTTCAAGATGACCATAATCATTATGACGATAGCGCTCAAAATGTGACCCCGAGAGTATGAGCCCGTCAATTATCGATGCATGCACCAATCTATCGGCGACAAACAGCGTGTCTTTACCTCCGAGCGCACTCACAAGCCCCGTATTGGCGTGGTATCCGCTATTAAAGAGTAAAGCATCTCGTTCGTATAGCGCGCCGAGACGTTTTTCAAGAGCATTGTAGCTGTTCTGTTTTGTGGCGAGCAGTCGTGATGCCGATGATGTGGGAAAAAATGATGCCGGCGTCAATTCGTCGATAAATTGTTGTCTGAGCTCTATGTCATCAGCCAACCCCAAATAGTCGTTAGAACTAAGATCTACGATATCTGTCTCGCCGGCGTCAGTGGGCAATCGACGCATATTGCCCCCCAGGTCAAGGGTATGGAGTGTTTCGGCTAATTTATCCATCAGAGAGTTTTAACGATATTGAGCATTGCCGTCGTTAATGTATCAATCTGTTCCGGCGAGATTATATAAGGTGGCATAATGTAAACATTGCGTCCAAAGGGGCGTATCCACACACCATGTGCTACACACTTCTTTTGGAACTCGCCAACATCAACGGGTTGTTGCATTTCTATCACGCCGATTGCGCCTATCGTGCGCACATCTGCCACATTTGCAAACTCTCTTGCCGGAGCTATTCCGTCGGCAATACGTTTATGTATATTCGCTATGCGTTGTTCTATGCCTTCGGGATAGGTGTCGAGCAGCTTCAGTGATGCCAACGATGCGGCACATGCCAAGGGATTACCCATAAACGTCGGGCCATGCATCATCACACCGGCTTCACCTCGCGAGATAGTATCGGCGACATCGTGTGTGGTCATAACTGCCGCCATGGTCATATATCCGCCGGTAAGACCTTTACCGACGCACATTATGTCGGGCGTTACACCGGCGTGTTGCAAGGCAAAGCAACGTCCCGTGCGCCAAAAACCTGTGGCTATTTCATCAAAAATCAAATATACGCCAAACTCATCACATAGTTTGCGCACTTCAACAAGGTATTGAGGGTGATAAAACCACATACCTCCCGCGCCCTGTACTATGGGCTCGAGAATAACGGCGGCTATCTCATCGCTATGAGTGGCAAGCGTTTCGCGCAAGGGCATAATATCATCTGCATTCCAATCCCCATCAAAGCGACTTGTCGGTGACGGCACAAAATATCTTATAGGCAATGCCGAGCCAAACGCACCATGCATACCGGTGACCGGGTCACACACACTCATTGCGTTCCACGTGTCGCCGTGATATCCGCGACGCGGTGTGACAAAATTTGTTTTGCGATGATCTCCACTGCGAGACACCGCCGCCTGCACAGCCATTTTCATAGCGACTTCAATGGCAACACTGCCCGAATCGGCATAGAATATATGTTGCATTCGGTCGGGAGCAAGTTGCAAGAGTTTCTTGCCGAGGTCTATTGCCGGCTGATGTGTAAATCCGCCAAACATCACATGGCTCATTTTATCGAGTTGCTCTTTTATGGCGGCATTAATCACCTGATTATTGTATCCGTGAATTACACACCACCATGATGACATACCGTCAATCAGACGTGTGCCATCGGTGAGCGTGATGATTGCCCCCTCGGCTCGCTCTACCTTATATGTCGGCAGTGGGTCGATTGTCGATGTATATGGGTGCCATAAATGCTCACGATCCCATGTGTCGTGAATTTCGTTGTTGATATTTCGTGTCATTATAATTAATTTATATACGTCCCAATGGTTGAGACGATGTCGGTTGGTCGTTAACCGGGGTTATCAATGTTGTCGTCTCGCTATCGGTATCGTCTTGTATGTCGGGGCTATGTTTGGCTCCCGGGAAATCGGCGAGCGTCGCCTCGTTAATACGTTTTGAAAGTTCTACGTGCTCAGGTTTCATTTTGACTTTCATTTCGTCAAAACCTTTGCCGTAGACGCCATTAACGTTTGCCTGCGTGATGAAGGCATCTTTATCGATAGCCTTCACGATGCGCATAATGGTAACGGACTCTATCTTGCGACACATCACCAACAATACGCGCACAGTCGATTTGCTATACCACCCCATACCATCTAATACCGTGCACCCACGTTTAGCGTCATTGTTAATTGCTGTTGCTATCTCGCGCCACTTGTTTGATATTATCGTAAACTGAACAGCCTGACGATTGGTATTGATTACCAAATCGGCAATATATGATATAATGCACAGACAAACAAAACCATAAACAATGCGATCAACAGTATGGAATAAGAAATATGATGATGATATGATGAACACGTCGGTGTATAGCATCATACGTCCCACTGTGACATTTGAATGTTTTGACACCATAGCTGCAATAATGTCCGTGCCTCCCGACGAGCCATTGTGAGTGAATGTCAAGCCGATACCAAATCCGATTATTGCCGAACCGATAACTATGTTCATAAACGGTCCCGATGACACTATTAATCCATCGGCAAACAGTGGTTGGAACAAGCCGACCCACACCGAGATTATTGTTGCGCCAAACAGCGTTCCCATCACAAACTTCTTGCCAACAATTTTGTATGCTATGGCAAGCAGTATGAGGTTGCACACATATTGAGTGACAGCCACCGGAATACCCGTCCAAAAGTAAACGAGCGTACCAATACCGGCAAGACCGCCCAAGACAACTTGTGACGGCAATATAAACGCGGTGAAGCCAAAGGCATACAGAGCCATGCCGAGCGTTATGAAAAAATAGTCTTTTGTCGTTCGCAAAAGGGCATCTCGCGACAAGGGTGTTGGCTTGATTTTTTGTTTTAATTTTTCTAACATACTGTTGTTGTGATAATCGTTGGTTTATTGACCTGGTTATGGCTGAATTAATGGGTTACACTTCAACATTCTTGCTCCGCAATGTCTCGATCACCTGCAAAGTTAGCGGTTTTGTCGGGTCGAGACGCACAACATCTTTGTCACGGGCAAGCCATGTGAGTTGTTTTTTTGCATAGACGCGCGTATTTTTTTTAATACGCGCAATGGTCGTCTCTCGATCCATAATGCCGTCAAAGTGCATAAACCATTCTTTAAATCCGACGGTGTTGAGAGCATTGAGATGTCTGAGCGGATAAAACTTGCGAGCTTCATCTTCCATACCCGATGCCACCATGTCGTCCACACGGCAATTTATGCGCTCAAACAATATATCACGCGGCAAGTCTATCATAAATTTAGTGATACCAAACTCTCTCTCTCTACGTGTTGCACGGCAAAAAGTCGAATATGGCACACCGGCTTGCAACGATATTTCGAGGGCATGCATAACGCGACGCATATTTGCCCGGTCGATGCGTTCGTATGTCACCGGGTCACAAATCTGCAACATCGCCAACAGCCCCTCATCGCCTTGTTCATGACGCAAAGACATCACACGGCGACGCACATCGTCTCTGACCGTCGGCATTTCGTCTATGCCATGACACACCGCGTCTATATACATCATAGATCCGCCACACATCAACGCAACAGGCGTTTGTTTAAACATACCGCCGAGCAATGCCATGACATCTGACTCATATCGAGCCGCCGAGTAATAATCTCCGACATCGAGCATAGCTATGAAGTGATGCCTGACGTCAGCCAATTGTGCCGCCGACGGCTGAGCCGTGGTTATCGGCATATCTTTGTATATTTGTCGAGAATCGGCAGAAATTACATCACAGCCCCACAGCTTTGCCAACTCTATTGACAGAGCCGTTTTTCCGGAGCCGGTGGCACCGGTGATGATCACAAGATGACCCGCCGTCGACATACTCATCGTGCATGTCAGCGTTGTCCTACGATACGGGCTATGGCAACGATAACTTCCATAGCTTTTTCCATAGAGCGTATGGGCAGATACTCATAGCGTCCGTGGAAGTTCAAGCCACCGGCAAAGATATTGGGACAGGGCAAGCCTTTGAATGAGAGTTGGGCTCCGTCTGTACCACCACGAATTGGAACGACCTTGGGAACAACGTCACAGTCGCGCATAGCTTGCTCGGCAATATCGATGATATACATCAACGGCTCGATTTTTTCGCGCATATTGTAATATTGATCGCGGATATCCAACGAGCAACAGCCGGGGAACTCGGCATTTATTTTGCGAGCCAAATGTTCAAACTCTTTTTTACGACGTTCAAAACGATCACGATCGTGGTCACGAATGATATAGGTGAGTTCTGTCTTTTCGACCGTTCCCTCCATACCGACAAGATGATAGAAGCCTTCATAACCCTCGGTATGCTCGGGAGTTTCCCAACGTGGCAACATAATCATGAATTGATTTGCGATGCGCATTGAGTTTATCATCTTATGCTTGGCATAACCGGGGTGAACGTTACGTCCTACAAACGACACACGGGCGACGGCAGCATTGAAGTTTTCATATTCGAGCTCGCCGATTTCTCCGCCATCCATAGTGTAAGCCCAATCTGCGCCAAATGCTTCCACGTCAAACTTATGTGCGCCCTGCCCTATCTCCTCGTCAGGATTAAAGGCGATGCGTATGTCTCCATGTTTAATTTCGGGGTGTTCTTTGAGATATGCCACGGCGGCAATAATCTCAGCGATACCGGCTTTGTCATCGGCTCCCAACAGCGTTGTGCCGTCAGTGACTATCAGCGGTTGTCCCTCATAGTTATTAAGTTCGGGGAACTCAGTGGGCGAGAGAACAATATTTTTATCTGCATTGAGGACGATATCTCCGCCATCATATTTTTCGATGATGCGCGGCGACACATTGTGTCCCGACATATCGGGCGACGTGTCCATGTGAGCGATAAAACCGACTGTCGGCACTTTGCGATCCATATTGCTCGGCAGGCAAGCCATCAGATAGCCATTATCATCAAGAGTTATGTTACTCAAACCGAGAGCGATAAGCTCTTTTTCAAGGAAATGAGCAAACTTCATCTGCCCCGGAGTCGAAGGCGTGAGATTTGTGAGTTCATCACTCTGAGTGTCAAACTTGACGTACTGCAAAAAACGGTCAACAACGTTCATTCGTATATATGTTTTAATTGTTAATAATCATTATCTGCCACAAAAATACAAAATATTTTTTGTCCGACACATATCATTTACAACAACTGCTTTACATATCGCATTTTTCTTGCCACATAAAAATACCGATGACAGCAAACGCACCCGGCATTCGCTGTCATCATTTATGTCGGGAGTTTGACAGTTTTGAGATAATTTTTTTTGAAAATAATTGACTCACAAT
>CAVCBR010000032.1:0-25774 GCA_963600695.1 bacterium | reverse complement strand
AGAGCATCTGCCTTACAAGCAGAGGGTCGGGGGTTCGAATCCCTCAGCGCCCACAGAAAGAAATGACTCCGTTAGCGTTTGCCGACGGAGTTTTTTTGTAGTGTCAGTCGACGTGGTGCGGGTGCTGTGAGGCGTGAAGACCGAACGGTAAACGGCACAGAGCACAAACATCTGAAATGACGATTCCAAAGTGATTAAGGCTTAAAGTGCAGGCATATCATTTGGCATTAATAAATAGTGACGGCGGAGCCAATCGGTACCGCCGTCGTGATTATATGTTTATAAGGTATTAGTTGACTGCTAATTTATATGTTTTGTCGGCTACTCTCACGACATAAATACCAAGTGCCGGAGGCGTGATTGTGGTTGCCTCGCCGCTATAAATGTGCTTGCCATCGATGGCATATACGTCCATTGTCAAACCTTGGCTTATGCCGTCAATAATGATTTGACCGTTTGAAGTATAAACTTTTACATCATCATTTGTCATATCTTCGACACCACTGCCCACTTGGATGTTTTTGAATTTTCCCCAAATCTGGTGATTCTTGTATGCAGACAAAGAGCCTTGGGGTACATATAGCTTGGTAGTGTTGTATGCATAGGTTGATACAAAGTCGGCGGTTTCAACGGTGGGAGGAGTGGTGGATCTGCATTCGATATACTCCCAAATTTTGCCACTATTGTAGAGCGCTTTGCCTTTTAATGTTTTCATTGTCGATGGGAGGGTGACAGATACAAGGTCGGGGCAATAATAGAACGGATGCTCTGATTGAATTGTTGTTACGCCTTCCGGAATAGTTAGATATTTGATCGGATGGTCTTTATCACCCAGGTACAGCTTGGAACTTAGATTTGTGGGTGATGAGGTTGGCGAATGAGCCTCGGTGGAAGATGTCTTAAAATAAGCTTGGCAGTATGTCGCCATATCGCGAATGACAACATCTCGATTACGTGCATTGTTGAAGAATGCGCCTTCGCCAAACATTGCGACTGATTTGCCGATTGTGATGTCGGCGAGGTCGTAACATGCGCGGAATGCAAGGTTTTCGATATCTTCGCAGGCGTCGTTGATGACGATCTTCTTGAGGTTGGTGCAGAGCTCGAAGGCTTGGGTGCCTATAGATGTGCATGTTTCGGGAACGATAAATTCCGGACCAAGGCTATAGCACTCTTGGAAGAAGCGCTGGGGTATCCACTTGATACCCGGAAACAGTTTGATCGATTTCAGAGATCGGCATTTTTCGAACATTTGATTGCTAACGTAGTCGGTTTTATCAGGGAATGTGAAGCTTACCAATGACTCACATCCATAGAAAGCACCATAATTGAACTGTATAGGATTGTAGTTGCTCTCGAAGACCACCTCTTTCACTTTTGAGCAGCCTCGAAAGGCGTATGCGCCAACACTTCTTACGCCTTTTTTGAAGACGATTTTGACAATGTCCTTGCCCCACGGTCCCCCGTATGGTTCTGTGGTGTATCTTTCCATAGCGCCTACTGACCCTTTGGAACTTGAAGTCCATTGACCGGATAGTGTTAATACCCCGTTGGCATCGACACTCCATGATACGGTTTTTTCATAGCCGGTGACACCGCAATATCCCGAAGCAGGAGTTACGGCAGAAGCCGGGACAGACGATAGCATTGCTGCAACAGCTGAGAATGCGAGTAGTGCTTTTAGTCTCATAATTATTTCTATTATTATGTTATTGTTTTAAGTTTGATTTTATGTTCGATGCAAATTTAATAAGGAAAAGAACTTTGTAACAAATCGAAGCGACTATATCTTTGGTAGTGCAAAAAAAATAGTGCGCTTTTTCCTCTAACAATCCCCCTTGCACCAACTCAGTAGAAAAAAGTACAATATAAAAAGCTGTCGAAAAAAACGGTGTAAAAGTCGTTGCTGTTACGATAACTAAAAGACAAGAGAGCCTGACGTGGTCGTCAAGCTCTCTGCGTGAAGTGGCGATGTGCCACTTTGAGGGTTGCTTCAATATTGAAGTGGATACCCCTTAACGTGGTGGTATGGGGTTGATGTCATTCCTTGTTTTGTTGTTTTGCCAATGTGTCGGCATTGGTGCTTGTTGTCGTCGACGAGGACGCTGTGCCGTTGTTGACTGCCTTGTCTTTGGCGGTTTTGGAGCGACGCCGGGGAGCTCGCTTTTTTTGCGTTGGGGCTTTTGTGTCTGCTTCATTTGACTCACCGATAGGTGACTCATTGTTGTCGTTGTTTGCAGACTGTGCTTTCGGCTTGCGAGCACGCCGGGATTTTGCTTTTGTCGGTTTGGCAGGTTCATTAGGAGCATCGTCGGCACTGTCTGTGTCGGGTGTCGGAACGTTGATGGTACTGTTGTCATTGTTGTTGGTCTCATCTGTGTTCTGAACACCTGATTCAGTGTCGCGAGTCGACTTTTGTCGTGAGCGGCGACGAGGGGCACGAGTCGGCTTTTCTGCCTGAGTGCTATCGTTGTTGTTTGTCGCTGCGTCTTGTTTATCGTCGACGATGGTCTCGTTCGGTTTTGCTTTGTCAGCAGTCATTGTTTGTTGCTGCTGACTTGCCTGTTCGCTGACGGGTTTGTTGGTGACAACGGGTGTCTGTTTGTTTTTTTTGTTTGCACGACGTTCCTTGGCTATTTCTTCAGCTTGGGCTGCCGCCTCTTCGAGATCGGCGGCGATGTCTATCGTGGCATTGTTGCGAGTCAGTGTCTTTTCGCGAGTTTTTGATGTTTGTGACGAGCCCGTGTCTTTTTCTTGCATAAGGTTCAGTTCTGTGCCATCGGCAGTGATAACCCTGTATTGCAAGTATGCAAGCGATTGGTCGGCAATGATTTTGAATTTTGCAGACAAGGCGCGTTTCCACCGGCGCGAAATTGATGACAGCCAGCCTTTTTTGAGATATGCTTCGACATACGGGTGTACGTAGAGCGTAAATTCGTTGATTTTTAAAATGGATACCACATAATCGAGCTTCTCGAAAAGTGTATCGGTGAATAATAAAGAAGGCTGTATGACTCCTTTGCCGTGGCAAGAGGGGCATGTCTCGGTGGTGGTAATGTCAAGAACGGGGCGCACGCGCTGGCGTGTGATCTGCATAAGCCCGAATTTAGACAATGGCAAAATATTGTGACGAGCGCGATCATTTTGCATGATTTCTTTCATGTGCTCGTATAGCTCTTGGCGATGCTCGTTTTTAGCCATGTCGATGAAGTCAACGACGATGATGCCACCCATGTCGCGAAGACGCAGTTGACGAGCGATTTCATCGGCGGCGCGCAGATTGACTTCGAGGGCATTTGTTTCTTGGTCGTTGGTCGCTTTTGTGCGATTTCCCGAGTTGACATCGATGACGTGCAGAGCTTCGGTATGCTCGATGATGATGTATGCTCCTGACTTAAAAGATACGGTTTTGCCAAATGATGATTTGATTTGTCGAGTGACGGCAAAGGTGTCAAATATCGGTTCGGGTTTGGTGTATAGCTTTACGATGTCTTTGCGATCGGGAGCAATGAGAGTGACATATTTCTGTATCTGTTCAAAGGTTTGTTTGTCATTGACATATATGGCTTCGAACGTTGGAGAGAAAATATCACGTAGCATACCGACGATGCGGCTCTCTTCTTCAAAGATTAGAGCCGGGGCTTCGGCTTTTTGTGCTTTGGCTAAGGTGTCTTCCCAGCATTTTACGAGGGTTTTCATCTCGTTGTTAAGCTCGGCGACACGTTTGCCTTCGGCAGAAGTGCGAATGATAACACCGAAGTTTTTTGGCTTTATGGACTCGACGAGTTGACGCAGGCGCAACTTTTCTTCGGTGGATTTGATTTTTTGTGATACCGAGATTTTGTCACTGAACGGTATAAGCACCATATATCGTCCGGTGAAAGTTATTTCGGTTGTCAATCGCGGACCTTTTGATGAAATCGGCTCTTTTACTATTTGCACCAACAGTGGCTTGCCTTGAGACACCTGTTCGGTGATGGCGCCATCTTTTTCGATGTCGGGCAAGAGTTTGAATTTTTGCAGAGCCGGTAAGCGTTTTTTGTCTTCAAAGAGATTTGTTACAAAGTCGTTGTAAGATGAGAAGTGTGGTCCGAGGTCGAGGTAGTGAAGGAATGCATCTTTCTCATATCCCACGTTGACAAAAGAGGCGTTCAACCCGGGCATAAGTTTTTTGACTTTTGCCAAGTAGATGTCGCCGACAGCATATGCGATGTTACGTTGCTCCTTTTGCAGAGACACAAGTCGTGAATCTTCCAAAAGAGCTATCGATACATCGCCGGGCTGCACGTCGATGATGAGTTCGCTTTTCATTTGTTTGACGTTGGTGATGAGAATGTTGTGATTTGAAAAATATAAATTAACAAAGAACAAACCCAAGTGAAGATCGCTTGGTGCCGATCCTCGCCTTGATGTTTGTCCTTGTTATCTGTTGTGGTCTGTGATGACCGTTGTGATGTCTCTCAAACCGTCTTATTTCTTCTTATGACGATTTTTTCTGAGACGTTTTTTGCGCTTGTGCGTGGCCATTTTATGACCTTTTCTTTTTTTTCCGCTGGGCATTTTTATAAATGATTAGTTGGTTAGTTGGAAGTTGTTTCTCTATGCTGATGTCGTTATGTGACGATTAGCGAACGTCTTCCATGAACACTTTTGCGGGCTTGAATGCGGGAATTTTGTGTTCGGGGATAACGATAGTGGTATTTTTAGAGATGTTACGGGCAGTTTTTTCAGAGCGAACTTTTACGATGAAGCTACCAAAACCTCTGAGATATACATTTTCGCCATGTGCGAGAGAGTCTTTAACGACTTCCATAAATTTTTCGATTGTTTCGAGAACATTGGCTTTTTCGATACCGGTGGTTTTCGAAATTTCGTTTACGATGTCGGCTTTAGTCATTTTAGTTTATCTTTTAAAATATTATTAATGATTAAATTGATTGAAGTCACGATTTAGCGGCCACCTTGTAGAGGGGGTGGCTGTAATTGCGGTGCAAATATCGTAATTTTTTTTCATATAACACAATTATTTGTGTTTTTTATGCTGATTTTTTGATATTTATCAGATTAATTCGATTTTTGGCGATATAAAATATGCCAAAATTGTGATTATTCGATTTGTGACAGCCTGTAAATTGTTTTGAATGTCAAGGTCGAATTATCGGCTGTGAGTGAGACGAGGTCAGATGAAGCAGGGAGCTTTTTGGGGTTGTACCAAATGGCTTGCCACCCGGCATTAATGGCGCCAATGATGTCTGTGTCAGGGTTGTCTCCAACGAGGGTGCTGTCTTTGGCTGTGGTGCCGGCTTTTTCTGCAGCATAGTCATACAGGCGAGTGTCGGGTTTGTTGATGTCTATTTCATCACTCAGTGTCACACAGTCTATAAGCGGAGCTATGCCTGATGAATTTAATTTGTTGTATTGCACATCTTTAAAACCGTTTGAGAGAATGCCTATTTTATGCCCGCGATTGCGCAGACGTTGTAAGGTTCGCCGGGCTTCGGGTATGAGTTGTTGCTTTTGTCCGAGACGTGAGAGATATAGATTGTCAAGTTTCCAAGCCATAATAGTCGCGGTTTCCGTATCGACACCCATATCTTTGAGCGGTATGGCAAAACGGCTCTCACGCAAGGTGTCGCGGTCGATTTGAGCATGGGCATATTTTACCCACAAGTCGGCATTTATCGCATGATAATGGTCACGCCATTCATCGACAGTCTTCCACCATCGGTCAAGATGTGCAATATCATATACCTCGGCAAGTGTGATTATGGAATTGCCTGAGAAGTCCCATATTGTATCATCAAGGTCAAACCACACCCATAGTGTGGAGATTTTTACCGGCTCAGTCATCGAGGGCTTTTATCTCTTTAACGTCGGTTGTGGCGATGTCTTCGATGGCTTTGTGTGTATTGGCAACATCTTGCATTTTGTCAAGACGGCGGCGTTCGGTAGCGATGATATATGCTTCAACAAATCCGGCTATGCCAAAAATTATAAATGATAAGCCGGCAAGTGTCATAAGCGTGGGCTCAGAAAGATTGGTGGCGAGCACAACAATGCTCAGCAACAATATGATGCCCGGAAAGATATATGACCACAAAGGCATCTGTACCGGACGTGAGGCAATGGCAATGATGTATAGTTGGATGATGGTGCCGATAATCATCAGTATGCCAAACATCATTGGTATGAGATTGACAAAGTCTGATGTGAAAATAAACATTGATAAACCCAAGAGTAGGGCAGCTATGGATACAATGAGACCAAAGATTTTTGAGGCTCCGGAGTGTCGTGGCTTGCCATCGTCGTTTTTTGCTCCGAGATATAGCACGGTGTTGATGATACCGGAGAGAAGGAACAAGATGCCGGCAGCCGTAACGATGCCTTTGCCGGTTATGGTGTTGTTGCACAACACAAATATTATGCCGGCGGCGAGTATTATGATGCCACTTAGAAGTGTGGTTGTCGCTTTTTTTGTTTTTAGCATTGTTATTATGTTTTTTTATTGTGAGAATTATGTGCCGAGAGTGCAAATGTATATAAAAAGTGTGAGATTTATGTGCCGACTGAGCAAAAAGGGCAAAAAAATATGTAATTTTGTGATACCATATACCCATCCGGCTCTATGCCGGAGACGTATGTGATTACACATTATTATTTATTATATACATCGAAATATTATTTACCGTAAACATATCTGTATATACTTATAATCATGAAAATCGGATTTTTGTTCAAATCATTTTTGCTTTTGTCGACAGTCGTGATGTCGACAGCGGTGTCTTATGCCGCCGAAACACAAGAAGAACCTTGGAAGTATGTCGACGCTCGCGACCTGCGTGTCATTAATAAAGGTTGGGATAACACGTTGCGTCCCTATACCCGTATTCCGGCATATCTCAAAGACAGCGTGCGCCCCGACCTTTGGGAACGTTCACAATGCTCATCGGGTATTGCCGTGCGCTTTGCCACCAATTCAAAGCGCATCGGTGTCAAGTATGAACTTTTGTGGGATACACACCTCATTCACATGGCAGACACCGGATTGAAAGGCACCGATTTGTACATTTTTGAGGGTGACTCAGTTTGGCGTCATGTCAACACCAATCGTCCTTATGTTAAAAAAGACTCTCTCGGGAATAAAACAAAAAATGTCGAGTCGACATACGTTTCAAATCTCGATGGTGAGATGCATGAATATGTCGTGTATTTTCCATTATATGATGGTGTCAACGAACTATTTATAAAAGTTGATTCGGCGGCAGTCATCACCCCAGGACGCAAAGATCTCATCGACGGCGGCAAAAGAATTGTTGCTTATGGTACTTCGATTTTGCAAGGCGGTTGCGCTTCTCGCACAGGTATGGCGGCAACCAATATTATTGGTCGCGAGCTAAATTGTGAGGTTGTTAACATCGGTATTTCCGGTGAGGGTAAAATGGATTCGTGCATGGCTCGCGCAATGGCACAGATACCTGATGTCGATGTGTTCCTCATTGACCCGGTTCCAAACTGCACAGAGATGATGTGTGACACACTTACTTATGGATTTATAAACATACTGCGCACGGCGCGTCCCGAAGTGCCGATCGTGATGCTCGAAGGTCCGCTTTATCCCTATTATCGATACGACTCATTCTTTAATAAATATCTACCGGCTAAGAATGCCGCATTCCGCCGCAACTACGACAAGCTCAAAGCCGAAAATCCTAAAAATCTCTACTATGTGACCTCCGATGGTCTTGATGGCGTGGAAGATGACGGCACGGTTGACGGCATTCACCTCACGGATCTCGGTTTCCGACACTATGCCGATAAGATGATACCTATCTTGCGACCACTTCTTTATAAGGACTCTGCACAAAAGAAATAGCCTCGTCTCGTGATTTTGCATCATAGCGACAACGACTTTGTCCGCGGCTTTGAGCAACGTGTTTCGCGTTTTATTAACGAAAATCGCTTGCTCGAGCCGCGGGCGCGTGTCATTGTGGCGTTGAGTGGTGGTGCCGATTCGGTTGCCTTGGCGGCGGTGCTCGTGGCATTGGGGTATGATTGTGTCGCCGCACATTGCAATTTTCACCTCCGGGGACAAGAATCAATGCGCGATTGTGGACATGCCCATGACATTGCCCACAATTTGGGCATAAAAATAGTCACGCATGACTTTGATGTCAGAGAAAGAATGTCGGCTGCTGATGAGTCTGTCGAGATGGCATGTCGCTCACTGCGTTACGAATGGTTTTCAAAGCTCATTGCCGAATACCACGCCGAGGCTGTGGCTGTGGGGCATCATCGCGAGGACAACGTTGAAACATTGTTGCTGAATTTATTGAGAACAACAGGGATATCGGGGCTTGCAGCTATGCGTCCTCGGCGAGATAATGTGATAAGACCTCTGCTTGATGTCACTCGTGGTGAAATTGAACGATATCTGCATCTGCGATCATTGACGTGGATTGTTGACAGCACAAATGCTTCGGACGATTTTCGTCGCAATCGTTTGCGCAATCACATTGTGCCTCAACTCGAAAAGTTGTTTCCCGGAGCTACGGATTCTATTGCCAAAACTGCGCGTATGGTGGCGCAAAACAAAATGTTGTATGATTTTGCCATAGCTGAGATGGCTCAAGAGTATCTTTCTAAGTCGTCTCACGGCATAATTGATATAGATGTTGAGGCAATTATTGCCAAAACCGGAAACTGCGACCTTGCAAGAACCATTGTTTATGAGCTGATTAAAACGTATGGTTTTAATGGGGAGCAGGCAGACGATATTGTGCGAGGGGTGGCGAATAAGCACACCGGAGTTGAGTTTTATGCCACAGATAAATATGGTTGTGTCAATCGTGGGCATTTTCTCATCGAGCCCAAAAATGATTATATAGAAGACGATGATGAGGTCGCGGTGTCACTGTCAGACAACGTGACAGAGCCGGTGACTATCACTGTCAGACGGCATGATGTGTGTGACTTTGATGCTTCGGCTCTTGGCGCGAATATGTTGGCTTTGGATGTGGAGGCACTCGAAGACAATCCGCAGTTTGTGCTACGCCACTGTCGCCGAGGTGATCGCATAGCTCCGTATGGCATGAACGGGCGCACAAAGTTAGTAAGCGACATACTCACTCAGGCGCATCTGTCGCCAAGTGATAAAAAGCGACAATGGTTGTTGTGTCGCGATGAGGTGATTTTGTGGGTCGTTGGCATACGCGCGTCGATGTATTTTGCCATAAACGATAAGACAAAACAATATCTGACACTCACGGTGAAACACTGATTATGTATATCAGGAACGTATGATGTTTAGATAAGAAAAAGCACAAAAAACGACTTACTCATAAGTCAACTTGCGTGAAAAAGCGACAAAACACAAATTAACCCAAGATAATTGGACTAAAAATTTTCATATTCGCAAAAAAGACGCTAATTTTGCAGTTCGTAAGGCGCGAGAGTCATTTGTGACATGCCTTTACTGAAAAATTGGCGATAACGATTAAATCGTCACCATTAAAACGATAAGAAATCAATAACTATAATGGAAGAAAAAAAAGACAAAAAAGTGCTCATGACCGAGCAAGAAGTGGCTCAAAGTACAGCTCGTGCCGCCCGTAACAAGAAAACATTAATCATCGCCGGTATTGTTGTTGCCGCTGTGATTGTTGTTGCCGGTGCTGTTTTTGCGTGGTACACAATCAGTTCAAATAAAGCAAACGACGCCATCGGTTTGGTTGATATTGAGCAAAATGACTCAATACGTAATGTGAAATACAAACAAATAGCTGATGATGGTAACTATGACGCCAACAAACGCGCCAAACTGATGGTTGCCATTCAACTTTACAATGACTCAAACTATCAGGAAGCCATCAACTATCTTGACGAAGTTTCTGTCTCAAGCGATATTATTGGTGCCGGTATCCAATCACTCAAAGGTGATTGCCATGTAAACCTCAAAAAATACGATGAGGCTCTCGAATGCTATGACAAAGCCGTTTCGATCGCCGATAACAATCCGGTGATCACCCCCTTCGTACTCCAAAAAATGGCGAATGTCTATGCTGAGAAAAAAGCATACGACAAAGAATTTGAGTGCTACGAAACAATCCGTCGCGACTATCCGGACGCAATCAACGACATCGATAAGTATTACGAGCGGGCAAAAACACGTGCCGGCAAGTAACTTTTGTCGGGAAGTGTGTGCATTTGCACAACACCTATAAACCATACAAACACAGCGGAATTTGAACGATTATCGTTCAATTCCGCTGGTTTGTTCTTTTACCGAATATTCTAATATATATGGAAACGCAATATTTATAATCAAAATCAAGATTACGCTATGACAAATGTTGACACAACGCAACAAGACGCATCAACTGCCACTCAAAACAAACTCAAAGATTTGGCACAAAAGCCGGTAGGCAGACTTTTGTGGGAATATTCGCTGCCGGCGATTATCGGTATGGTCGTGGTATCGCTATACAACGTCATAGACCGCATATTTATAGGTCGCGGCGTGGGGGCAGATGCCATTTCGGGCTTGGCGATCACGTTTCCGGTGATGAATCTTGCCACGGCATTCGGCGTGTTGATTGGCGGTGGAGGCGCCGCTCGCGTATCTATATTCCTCGGCAGTCGTCGCTACAAAGATGCCTCGATGATACTCGGCAATGCTCTGACAATGACACTGATATTGTCGACACTGTACGTATCATTGTTTGGCGTGTTTCTCGAGGATATTTTGAGAGCCTTCGGCGCTTCAGACCAAACGCTCCCTTATGCCTACGACTTTATGCTGTGGTTGTTGCCCGGTCTATTGTTGTCAAACCTTACTTACAGTTTCAATAATATACAACGAGCATCGGGCTATCCACGTCGCGCAATGATGACAATGCTGATAAGTGCGTTGCTCAATCTCATTTTGGCTCCGATATTTATTTTTGGCTTAGATATGGGCATACGTGGCGCGGCATTGGCGACAGACATCACGATGGCGGCAACAATGCTGTTTGTTATGGCACATTTTGTCGATCGTCGCTCGATATTGCACTTTGAGCGTGGCACGTTTGCTTTGCAATGGAAATACGTGCTTGCGATAATCTCCATAGGTGCGGCGCCGGCACTAATAAATGCGGCGGCATCACTAATTAACTTTTTGATAAACAACGAACTTGTGGCGCGTGGTGGTGATATGGCAGTGGGTGCTGCCGGCATCTTTTCGACTTTCACACAGCTCATCGTTATGGTGATAATAGGCATATGTCAAGGTATGCAACCCATTGTGGGATACAACTATGGTGCCGGATTGATAAAACGATTGCGACGCACGTTTATTCTCGCTACGGGAGCCGCCACCATATTGAGTGTCGTTGGCGGTATCGCCGGCGTGTTTGCCCCCAATGTGATAGCCATAGTGTTTACGACAGACAAGACGTTGATAGATGTCACCGCAAATGGTATGGCGATAGCTATGGTAATGTTCTTTTTTGTGGGATTTCAAATTGTGGCGTCCAATTTTTTTCAAGCCATTGGCAAAGTAACAAAATCAATATTTCTCGGGTTGTCACGTCAGGTGATATTTCTGATACCGTTGCTTTTGATATTGCCAAAGATGTTTAATCTCAATGGTGTGTGGATGTCATTCCCACTGAGTGATGCCGCAGCGACAATTGTGACTGCCGTCATGGTTGTTTGGCAGTTTAAACAGCTTGGCAAAGCACAAAACACACCTGTTGCCTGACAGAGAATATTTATTCGACTTTATTATCCTTATAATCAGCTAGTAATGTGGCTGAGGATATGAAAAGATGATTTTTGCAAAAGTTAAAAATTTGCAAGAATTAAATATTGTTGCTATCTTTGAACAAAATATAAAACGCTGCATCACATTATATGTGTCTATTTGCAACAATATCAGCTCCTTCGAGAGCCGAACGTAAGCTACAAAATCCTTGTTGCTGTTTTTTTGCAACCAAAACGATTAAATTAAATACCAAATCATATTTTTCTAACTAATCCCAGATTACAAATGAGAAGACTACTTTCTGTATTCATGGTTCTCTGTGTTGCAGCCGGCATCACAGTCGCTGCTCAGACAACCATGAAATGCCAAGGTACGGTCGTCGACGAAACAAATGAGCCCGTAATCGGTGCATCTATCGTCGTCACCAACGGCAAACCTGTCGGAACAACCGACATCGATGGCAAATTTTCGGTAAATGTTGCAACATCTGCCAAATCTTTGACAATCAGCTCTGTCGGCTACAAGGCAGTTACTGTTGCCTTAGCCCATCAAATGGGCACCATTGTTCTCGAGCCTGCAACCGAGATTCTCGCTGACGTTGTCGTAACACAATCGTTGGCAAAAACTCGCCAAACGCCTGTGGCTTTGTCACAAATCAATGCTTCGGACATTGAGCTGAAACTTGGCACACAGGAACTTCCCGAGGTTCTTAAAACGACTCCCGGTGTTTGGGCGACCAAAGACGGTGGTGGTTTTGGTGACGCCAAAATCAACATGCGCGGTTTCCAAAGTGCCAACGTTGCCGTCCTCGTTAACGGTATTCCCGTCAACGATATGGAATGGGGTGGCATTTATTGGTCAAACTGGGCAGGTCTCGCTGACGTTGCTTCAAACATTCAGACACAACGCGGTCTTGGTGCCGCTATCCTCTCGGCTCCCTCAGTAGGTGGTACCATCAACATTACCACTCGTTCGCTTGACGCTGAAAAGGGCGGTTCGGTATGGTATGGCTTCGGTAACGACGGCATGAACAATGTCGGACTCAAAGTGTCTACCGGTCTTATGAAAAACGGTTGGGCTGTAACCGTCCTCGGCTCTCGCAAATGGGGCGATGGCTATATCCAAGGAACATGGTTCAAATCATACAACTACTTCATCAACGTTTCAAAACGCATCAACGATCAACATCAACTATCGTTGACAGCTTTCGGTGCTCCCCAAGAACACAACAAACGTTCGTCACAAGACGGTCTCACCATTATGGGATACCAAACGGATGTTAAACAATATATGGGAGATCAAAGCCCCTATCGCTATAATCCTACCTTTGGTTATGACAGCCATGGCAATATGCGCTCGTCAAACCTCAACACCTATCACAAACCTCAAATCTCTCTCGCTCACATCTGGCAGATCAACCACAAATCATCGTTGTCGACAACCCTTTATATGTCGCTTGCAACCGGTGGTGGTTACGGCGGTCAGGGTCGTGGCACATATAACGGCGTATCGCTCAGCAATTCTTCATGGTATGGCGCCTCAAACGGTAAACTTAACACATTGTTCCGCAACCCTGACGGAACATTCGCGTATGACAAAATCGAAGAAATGAACGCCGCATCAACAACCGGTTCAAATATGGTTATGTCTCAGTCAAACAACTCTCATGAGTGGTACGGACTCGTTTCGACATACAACAACCGTTTCTTTGACAATAAACTGTCGTTTACCGGCGGTATCGACATTCGCTACTACATCGGTCACCACAACAACAAAATCATTGACCTTTACAGCGGTGACTACTTTATGGACGACAGCTCTCGTAAAAACGTAAAAGTTGAGAATAACGCCGCCGCCGCCGATCCCAACTGGCGCTACCAAAAACTCGGTGTCGGTGATGTTGTTTATCGTGATTATGACGGTCACACCCACCAAGAAGGTGCATACGTGCAAGGTGAATATTCACTCCTTAACAAACGCCTCAACCTCGTGCTCTCAGGCTCTCTCTCGAACACCGGTTACCAACGTATCGACCACTTCTACTACGACGAAGCTCACTCAAAATCAGACTCTTACAACTTCCTTGGCGGTACTGCCAAATTTGGTGCCAACTACAACATCGATCGTCGCAACAACGTTTATGGTAACGTAGGTTACATCTCACGTGCACCATTCTTCTCACAAGGCGTGTTCCTCTCGTCGTCAGTGTCTAACGCTGCCAACCCCGATCCTATCAACGAAAAAGTATTCTCAGCCGAAATCGGTTATGGCTACTCATCACCCATCTTCTCGGCAACCCTCAACGGTTACTATACAAAATGGCTTGACAAAACCACAACGAAAACAGGTAACATCGAGCAAGGTGAGCACGCCGGCGACCGCTACTATATGAATATGTCGGGCGTTGATGCTCGTCACATGGGTGTCGAAGTTAACTTCACATTGATTCCCACTCGCTGGTTTGAACTCAATGGTATGCTCTCTTTGGGTAACTATGAATGGGCATCAGATGCCAAAGGTTACTTCTATAATCAAAACGGTCAGCCCCTCAAAAACCTCACCGGTGACTTAGCATCAGGTATCCTTGCCGAAGACCACGCATGGGCAAACCTTAAGCAAAAAGGTCGTAAAGTCGGTGGCTCGGCACAAACAACTGCCGCTCTCGGTGTCGTATTCCGTCCCTTCAAAGGCTTCCGCATCGGTGCCGACTGGACAGTTGCCGATCGCAACTACTCAGACTACACCATCAGCTCATCGAGCTTTGTAGCCAACGGTGATGTTAACGTTGCCGATCCTTGGCGTATTCCATGGGGCAACCAATTTGACATCAATGCCTCTTATCGTTTCAAAATCGGCGGTGTAAATGCCGTACTTTCGGGCAACGTTCATAACCTCTTCAACCACTACTACATTATGGACGCTTACACCAATACGGGCGAAACCGGCACTTGGGATAACGCTTTCCGCGTATTCTATTCATTTGGTCGCACATACTCAATGAAACTGCGCATCAACTTCTAATCCCAACACATTATTTATATAGATAACAGTTATGAAAAAAATATATTTAAATACAGTTTTGGCGTTGGCGGCAGCCGTTTCGTTCACAGCTTGCGACGAAAACGACTGGAATAATCGTCTTGATGGTTTTGACGAAGACCAACCCTTTACCGATGTGCGCACTGTTGAGTATACGCTTACCGATGCCGACTATGCAGCCATCGCTTCTAACTCTACGAACAAAGCCCTCGCCGGCGAAGACGGCAAACAAGCTCTTGCGGCTGTTGGCACACGTCACGCCTTCTCAGAGCAAATCACCGCTCGTGATTATGTCCCCGCATTCCTTGCCTCGACATCATTTGCCCACTTTACAGCCACAGACGGCTCGTCGGTAAAACTCACATATAATGTTGCCGGTGCTCTTCCCGAATATCTTGACCAAGCTGCAAAAGCTCAACGCTATGAGCTCACCGATGATAACTATATCAATGATGTTTGGGAATCGGAAGACGACAATGTGCTCGGTTTCGCTCCCTCACACCCCGCATCAAAATATCTTGCCAAAATCCTTGGCAACGAACTCGAAGCCGAAGAAGGTGACTATGCAGTTGTGACCTATAAAGCCTCGACACAAGAACCCGTATTTGGCAACGTTGGTGGAGGCGATACCCCCGGTTTCGTGCCCTCTGAGACTATCGGCTCAGTGACTCTCGATGCAGACATCTCATGCAAAGGTGTCATCACCGGCATCTGCGCACAAGGCTACATCGTTACCGACAACTCAGGCTCAATCCTTGTCTATGTTGGCAAAACTTTTGACCCGGCATCTGTTGCCCTCGGACAACAAGTCGAAATCGACGGTACTGTCAGCGCCTACAACAAGGGCTTCCAAATTGATGGTGGTAGCGTGGCAGTGAACGTTGTCGGCACACAAGCCGTGACATACCCTGCACCCAAAGTTATGTCAGGTGCAGACGTTGACGAGGCTATCACTCGCACCGACAATGCTCTCGCTCAATACGTGCGCATCAAAGGCGTTGCCTCTGTATCAAACTACATAAACATTGCCATTGATGGAGCCACAAAAGCACAAGGCTCGCTCTATCAAGGTACAGCAGAGCAAAAAGCTCTCTTTACAGACAAAGCCGAGGTTACAGTTGACGGTTACTTCGTTTCAATCTCAGGTGGTAAATACTTCAATATGATTGTTACTGCCGTTAACGGCAAACAACTTGCCCGTCCGCTCCGCACATCACTTCGCACGGCTGCCGCCGCCGAAGTGCCGATGGAGACATACAACGCCCTCTACAAATTCTCAGGCGGTCGTTGGACACAACCCACAGGCTTCACCGTGCTCAATCCTGCCGACTATAAAGCCATGGGTCAATCGTACAACAACCTTTCAAATCCTGCCGCTTATCTCCCCACATACCTCAAAACTACGTTCCCGTATGCACAGGCTGATGACGTTAAGGACGTGATGTATGTTTACTATGACTCAAAAGCCAAAGAGTCTTACTACCTCTGTGACGAATACAAATTTGACGGCAATGCTTGGACGCTCAATACCGGCATCACCGTTGAGACTGCTCAATTCGTGCGCAATGGTGGCAAATGGATGTATGACCCCTGTGTGACCATCACACTTCCCTCAGGCAAAGGTCAAGAACTCTCACAAAAATACTATCAGGCATGCGTTGACTGGGTATTTGAGAATGTTTGCAAACCTCTCGGTGACACTGACATCAAATCAGGTAAGACCTACATCTCATCGTATGGCAACAACGAGTACTATTCAGGAACATCTGCATATCAAGGCAACGTAGACCTTCGCGCCAGCGCAGCCAAAGCACAATATCCCACCGAATATGGTGATATGACAGACGAAGCTGTCGTTGCGCTCGAAAAATCTCGCTTTATGAACGAGGTTATGCCCGGTGCGTTGGCAAAACTGCACGCAGACGCAGCCCCCATTGACGGTCTCGATGTTATCTATACCATCAACTTCACCGTTTATGACAACAGCTCGAAGCAATACACCGCACGCTTCCGCGTTGTAGCTCCCGGCAAATTCGAGCCGATCGATTGCACTTGGGATGAAGAGGAATAATTTATTCCCGAAATAGAGATAACAGCTCTACATAACTATTGACAAAAAGTGGCAGAAATGCCACTTTTTGTTATTTGAAGGGTTGTGAGATTTTGGGCTTTTGAGTAATTTTGTGATGATAAAGCGACGAGAATGTCGCCTATATAATTAACGTGCCAAATATTATTGCCGTGGCAAAAAAGATAGTCGAAACACCGCTTATGCGTCAATATGTCGAGATGAAGAAAAAACATCCCGATGCAATATTGCTGTTTCGTGTCGGCGACTTTTACGAAACTTTCAGTGATGATGCCCTTGTGGCATCAGAGATATTGGGCATAACGCTCACTCGTCGCGCCAATGGCGCCGCGGCGTATGTAGAACTTGCCGGATTTCCACACCACGCCCTTGACACTTATCTGCCTAAACTGGTGCGTGCCGGACGTCGCGTTGCCATCTGTGAGCAACTTGAAGATCCAAAACTGGCAAAAGGACTTGTCAAGCGCGATATCACAGAATTGGTGACGCCCGGCGTTTCACTCAACGATAATGTGCTTGACCGTCGTGAAAACAACTTTCTCGGCGCAATCTATTTTTCGCGCAACGGTAATATAGGTGTAGCCTTCCTTGATATTTCTACCGGCGAATTTCTATGCGCCCAAGGCACCGCAGACTATGTTGACAAACTGCTGTCATCGTTTGCTCCCAAAGAGGTATTGATATTGCGAGGTGCCAAACGTCGCATGGAGGAGACTTTCTCGGGTCATTACCTGACTTTTGAGCTTGAAGACTGGGTGTTTACTCTTGATGCAGCCACTGAGAGATTGCTAAAACAATTTGGCACAAAGAGCCTCAAAGGCTTTGGCATCGCTCGCGAGGAAGATGCAATAATCGCCGCCGGTGCCACTCTCGCATACCTCGATATCACAGTTCACACTCATACCTCACACATAAACACCATACGACCTATTGAGGAGTCTCGCTTTGTGCGGCTTGATCGATTTACGGTGCGCAACCTTGAACTTGTGAAACCTCTGAGCGAAGATGGCAAGAGTCTGCTTGACATCATTGACAACACGTTGACGCCAATGGGTGCCCGGCGGTTGGCACAATGGATACTCATGCCGCTGAGAGATGTCAAAGCCATTAACTCACGTCTGAATGTTATCGAATACTTCTTCCGCGACACAGCTTTGCGTGACGTTATCGGCGAACGACTCGAGCGAATAGGAGATCTTCAACGTCTTGTACAAAAAGTCGCAACGTTGCGTGTTACGCCACGTGAAATAGTACAGATAAAAGCCGCCCTCGAGGCTATTGTCATCATCAAAGCCCAATGCCTCGGATCAGACCTTGATGAATTGCGTACTATCGGGGAGCAACTTGACGCGTGTGAAAGCGTTGCCTCACGCATAGCTCGCGAAATAAACCCTGATGCTCCGGCAAAAGTCGGCACCGGCGACGTTATCGCTCGTGGTGTCAACAAAACTCTTGATGAACTGCGAGATATGGCACGTTCCGGCAAAGACTACCTCGAAAATATGCGCCAACGTGAAATTGAAGCTACCGGCATATCATCGCTCAAAATAGGATTTAATAACGTCTTTGGCTACTATATCGAGGTCACCAATACTCATCGCGACAAGGTGCCCGAAGCGTGGATACGCAAACAAACGCTGACCAACGCCGAGCGATATATAACTCAGGAACTTAAAGACTACGAAGAAAAAATACTTGGTGCACAAGACCGCATAGCATCACTCGAAACCTCACTGTTTAACGACCTTGTGGCTGCCACGGCTCGACATATACGCGCTATGCAACGAGACAGTGCATTGCTCGCCGACCTTGACTGTCTGTTGTCACTGACGACAGCAGCCGCCAACAACAACTACGTGCGCCCGGTAGTCGACGATACGCTGACAATAGACCTTGTTGAGGCTCGACACCCGGTTATCGAACAACGTTTGCCCGATGGCGAGCCATATATAGCCAACACCGTGCATCTTGACCCTGACAGCGAGCAAATATTGATGATTACCGGTCCCAATATGTCAGGTAAGTCGGCACTCTTGCGCCAAACGGCAATTAATGTCATTCTCGCCCAAATGGGCTCGTTCGTGGCGGCACAAAGTGCACACATAGGGCTCGTGGACAAAGTTTTTACGCGCGTTGGCGCATCAGACAACATATCGCTTGGCGAATCGACATTTATGGTTGAAATGAACGAGGCAGCATCAATCATCAATAATATGAGCCAACGGTCACTGATATTGTTTGATGAGCTCGGACGAGGCACCTCGACATACGACGGCATATCCATAGCACGCGCCATAGTGGAACACATACATAACTCGCGTTTGCGCCCCAAAACATTATTTGCCACTCATTATCACGAACTCAATGAGATGGAAAAAACGTTTGCACGCATACGCAATTATCATGTCTCAGTCAAGGAAGTTGATGGCAAAGTGATATTTATGCGCCGACTCGAACGTGGTGGATCTGAACATTCATTCGGTATACATGTGGCACGTCTCGCCGGTATGCCAAACAGCATCGTTGCACGTGCAAACGATATACTGCACTTGCTCGAAGAAGCACGCAAATCAGGCAACACTCCATCGGCAGACACTCCCGATATGTCGCGAGTTACCGATAATGGCGGAGGCGATGGCGGAGGTGTGCAACTGAGCTTTTTCCAACTTGATGACCCGGTGCTGTCTAATGTGCGAGATGAAATTGTAGGGTTGGATATTAACAATCTCACACCGGTGGAGGCGCTTAACAAACTCTTTGATATACGCAAAATCATTACCGGTAAATGATTGAAAAACAGTATGACGAAGCAGATCAACACGTGACACTCCCCAAAGAGTTTGTCGACTTTTGTCATAGTCACACGTTGACGAGGCAATTACCCGAAGTGGTGATGACCACTCGTCCCGAAGTGGCGGTGCGCCTCAATCGCGCCAAAAATGCAACGCCTTCCCCGGCAGCCGAACACGTACCATGGGCTCAAAATGGTTACTATCTCGATGAACGAGTGCCCTTCACCTTTGACCCGGCGTTACATCAAGGCTTGTATTATGTACAAGATGCTTCATCTATGGTGGTTGGGCATATCATAGAACAACTTACGGAAGGCAATCAAAAACCGCTTGTGTGTCTTGATGCTTGTGCCGCTCCCGGAGGGAAAACGACGGCAATTATTGACGCTCTACCCGATGGCTCTTTGCTTGTGGCAAATGAATATGACTCACGACGAGCCTCAGCTTTGGTAGAAAATATCGAGCGGTGGGGTTGCCCCTCGGTTATGGTTACTCGCGGAGATACATCGCGTTTCACGGCATTGCAATCTGCATTTGATATAATAACTGCCGATGTGCCTTGCTCAGGCGAAGGTATGATGCGCAAAGACCCCACGGCGGTTTCTCAGTGGTCACGAGCTCTTGTCGCAAGCTGTGCCACCTTGCAACGACAGATTGTCGACAATTTATGGCAGGCATTACGCCCCGGAGGATATATGGTGTACAGCACATGCACATTTAATACCATCGAAAATGAAGAAAATGTGCAATATATTATTGATAAATATGGTGGTACAAGCGTGGCTGTCACCGGTCTCGAACAATATGGAATAGCAAAAGGTATAGACACGGATTTACATTGCTATCGCTTTATTCCGGGATTGGTGCGTGGCGAGGGCTTGTTTATTGCCGTTATCCGCAAACCGGGTGGTGATCAAGGTGTGAACAATGTAAAGATTAAGGCGTCGCGTAACAAAAACAATGCTTCGAGAAGTCTTGTCGATAAAAAGATTTCGGCTGAGATAAAAAAATGGCTGATCGGCGATTATGATTTGGAGATGCTCCCCTCCGGTATGCTTGTGGCGCGACCGGCTGCGAATGCCCGGCAGATGAAGACAATAGGCGATGTTGTCGGCGGAGTGATGCTCTCCGGCGTGAATATTGGTACGATAAAGGGGCGCGATATTATTCCATCATATGCCTTGGCTCGTTCTACGGCATTGAATAGTGAGGCGTTTTCACGAGTGGAGATCGGCTGGGAGCAAGCGGTGGCTTATTTGCGTCGTGAGGCTATAACATTTGATGACACCGCGCCACGAGGAGTAATTCTGTTGACCTATAACCAACGCCCATTGGGCTTTATGAAAAATATCGGTTCGCGAGCCAACACGTTACTGCCCTCAGATCGACGCATACTCTCAACGAATATCCCGAATGTGAAACCCGAAGTCATCGGGTAGGGGATAATCAATTATTAAGTTTTATGTGTCGCCACAACCATGACGGTATCAGTCTCCATAACGCAGTGATAACAGCCCATCGTCGATTAATGGTCACAATGTGACGACGATGAGTCACAACTTTAAAAATACGAGAAGCGACATAGTCAACATTCATCATCATCGGATATTTGTGAGCATCGCCATCAAGCAATGGCGTGTCAACAAAACCCGGTCGCAACTCTGTTATCGTCAGAGGCAGGTGGTCATTATGTGCGAGCTGATCGAGAGCTTGGAGATATGTGGTTTGGTAGCGTTTAGATGAGGAGTATGAAGAAGCCACACCTATTCCTTTGGTGCCGGCAATAGAGGTGATCACGGCAATTTGAGGACGTCGCGTAGTGCTATTGCTATCATCTTGATGTCGTCTCAAAAAATATTTGTATCCGGCACTAACGATTTGCGTAAATCCGAGAACATTGGTATTTATAGTTGTGATGTCTTTCTCATTGTCAAGGTTCGGATTGTTCCACCCACAGCCGGCACAATACATCAATACGTCCATACCGCCGATTTTATCTATAAGTTGTTGTAAACGGGCGACTGCGTCACCGGCAGTAACATCAAGCGTGATATATTCTATGTTGTCATACTGCGTTTGTAGCGCGACAAGCGGAGCCGAGCGCCGAGCGGCAACGCCGACACGCCAACCGTGTTGAGCAAAGATTGTAGCCAAGCGGTTGCCAATGCCCGATGATGCGCCAACGATTATTATGCGAGGTGTTGACATTACGGTTTGTTAGAGGTGGGAGATGGTATGGTGCCATCGACGAGCGCTGTTGGCGAGTCGTTTGCGATTTTACCGGTATTAAGCCCGAATGTATAGTAGAAAGAAAACGCCGCGGCGAGTGACGAAGTCGCCGTGCCATACCCCGGTATATACCACGCATCGCCTGTGGCAGGATGTGTTTGATGTAACAGTGTATGATATTTTACTTGCCAACCGGCAGACAGAGATTTCCAAAGTTTGACGCGCAAGCCGAGGACAATTTCAAACCAACCGGCGGTTACTGATGTCGATGGTATGGTCAGTGTGCCTCCCTCGTGCCAATAGTTGTCCGGCAGGGTGACATCGGTGACCTCGTATTTAAACGTTGAGAAACCATATCGCACGCCGGCAAAAAAACGATATGCCGGGTCTGAGTTGTAAAGAAAATTATAGTCGGCACCGATTTTGAAATATGGCGCAAGTGGTGATCGATATGTGTAATTGTTGCCGGAAGGCGTATTTTTTGCCATACCGACGCCAAACTCAAAAGTCGGGAAATAACGATTATACATACTCAGTGACACCGAGACATCTCCGCCACCATAGTGTTGACCAAAGACACGCATGAGAGGGTCAAAAAGATTGATGCCAATGCTGACATCTTGCAGACGATGGTATGACATTTTGGGCGGTTTTGGCAACATAGTCGAGTCAACCCATTCGGTGTTGGTGAGCGTGTCAACCATAATGATTTTGCCTTGGGCATCACGATACTCGACCGAACGGGCACGACGTTGTTCCAAGGCGCGTTTGCGAATGAGAGCAGAGTCTACCGGTGCGTTCTGTATCTCGGGCGCGGTCACGGGCGTGATACGCCGCTGTCCAAAACAATCGAGCGTCGCCAATATCATACCCAATATGGCGGCAATAAAGGTGACGATTAATGATGCATGCGGAGTCTTCATCGTTTGATGATTTTAGATGAACGGTTTGACTCGGAAGCCTCAGTGCGAAAATAAATTTTCATATCCACGCGATCGATATTTGTTATGAGCGAGTCTACAATACCGACAGAGTCAATAATATTAGTTGTGTAGTTAACACTGTTTATGTGATGGCGGTACATCGCACCACATTCATCAGTGGCAAACCACGGTTCGGCATCATAGTCGAACGATAACGTGTCTTTAATGCCGGCAATATTAAGATTGTGCCAACGATATGCCAATACCCAACTTGTTGTCGACGTGGTCGAGCGCATAGGCAAATATACTTGTGAGGCTTCGCTGCCGGCACTTAGCAGTGGTATGGTGTCTGTGGCATCTATGCCATAAATTTCGAGTGAGTCAAGAGTGATGCCGTTCAAAGTCGACGATGAGTAGAACTCAGCCAAAGGTATTGAGCTGCGATTGTCGGTGCAACCGTTGGTGTTACACGAATACAAGGCACAGCCAACGGCAATGGCGATGGTCACGATGAGTGTAAAACTATGTTTTAGAAGTGTTCGCATTTTACAATCTCTTCGAGCGATTTGCGACTCTTGATAGGGGTATGTTCGTCTTCGGCAGCAAAACCTATGGGTATTAAGGCTACCGGCTCGATGTTGTCCGGCAGACGAAGAATATCGCGAGTGGCGACAGTGTCAAAACTGCACACCCAACAAGTACCCAATTCCAACGCTGTGGCAGCCAATGTGATATGGTCGATAGCTATGGCAAGATCGATGTCAGCGTGGTCTTTGTTGTCGGCGGGGCGATGCCACGATAAATTGTGATCGGCACATGCCACGATTACGACCGGAGCATCAATAAATGACGGACGTGATTTTGCCAACATAGTGCGGCGCGTATTCTCATCGCGCACAACGATAAATGTCCAAGGCTGGCGGTTGCAAGCCGATGGCGCAATGCGAGCGGCTTCGAGAACGCCGTTAATTAGGTTGTCGCTGACCGGCGCTTTTGAATATGAACGACACGAGTAGCGTGTGCCGAGAAGTTCTATCAACTGAGGAAACATTGTTTGTTGTATTATCGTGCGATTTAATTTGTGTGATAACTATTTTTTGTCAATATGATCAATGCCTAATTCTTCGGCAATCTCATATTCATTGCGACGCGGCGAGTTGCGCACCACCAATTCGCCGACAAAACCGGCGAGAAACAGCTGTGAGCCGAGTATCATCAATACCAACGAAATATAGAAGTATGGCGAGTCGGTGACAAGCGTGTAGTGGTTGCCATGATACATATTGTAAAGTTTTAACACTCCGACAATTACCACGGCAATGAAACCGAGGACAAACATCAACGAACCCATAAGGCCGAAGAAGTGCATGGGCTTTGCTCCAAACTTACCTGTAAACCATAATGTAGCTAAGTCTAAATACCCGTTGACAAAACGATCAAGACCAAACTTTGTTTTGCCATATTTGCGGGCACGATGCTGAACGACTTTCTCGCCTATGCGTGTAAAACCGGCATTCTTGGCGAGATAGGGGATATAACGATGCATATCGCCATAAACCTCGATATGCTTGACAACTGCCTTGCGATAGGCTTTAAGCCCACAATTAAAGTCGTGCAGATTTTTAATGCCACTGACTTTGCGAGCCGTAGCATTAAATAATTTGGTGGGTATGGTTTTAGACAGAGGGTCATAGCGTTTCTTTTTAAATCCCGACACAAGATCATAACCATCTTCGGTAATCATGCGATATAACTCGGGTATCTCGTCAGGACTGTCTTGTAAATCTGCATCCATTGTGATGACAACATCACCCTGAGCACGTTCAAAACCGGTGTTTAATGCCGGAGACTTGCCATAGTTACGTCTGAAAGATACTCCTTTGACATTGACATTTTCTTTTGCCAACTGTTCGATGACCGCCCACGAATCGTCTGTCGAACCATCATTTATGAATAATATTTCGTATGTAAAGTTGTTTGCCTCCATTACCCGTTTAATCCAAGCTTCGAGCTCGGGCAGAGATTCTGCTTCGTTGTAAAGTGGCACTACTACCGAAATGTCCATATAATATCAGCTTTTTTATATTGTTACGTTTCTATTTGCTTGTCAAACTTTGTGCTTGCGTCGACGAGTTAGTATGGCACTCTCGATCATAGCCAAGAGAACTCCGCTTGTCAACACCATAATCATCGTTGAAAATGCACATTCGATGGCGGTCGGCACATCATCGGTTTCGAGCATATGTGCTATGCGTCGGGCTGCGGCTATGTTATTCTCTCCACCGGCATCTGAAAGTATTTTAACTGTGTTATGAAGATTGGTGAATATATATTCCGGCTCGATAAAGCGCAAATAGCCATACATTACCAAACCCATAATCAGTGTGCCAAAGAACATCAACGCTGTGCCATGCATCCACGTGCCTGAAAAACTCGCTGTGACACCGCCATATTTAAATCCGCGATTTAGCAGGCGATAAAGCAATATGGGCACACCAATCATCAGTATCAATGAAACCAATGACAAAAAAGGTATACGAGTTGTCAGAATCACGCACACCACGATTACAGACATTAAAATGCCCATTAATGTGCCATCTTCCGCACCACGGCGTATTACACTTTTGGGCTTTGACGCAGATGAAAAATTATGCTCGTCGTATGTATTCATTTGATGTTACATTTCAATACGATAAACATCGCTATCATTATTATAAAATGCAAAATTAGCAATAATTCTCAAACATTTTGGCTCTTATCTCAATTCCTTTTTGTGGCAGAATGATATTGTATAACAAAAGTGCAACAACTATTAGGATATAATATGCTGTAATATAACATATTACGTTGGTTTAGCAAAAATATTATCATTAAATTTTGGGAGTTAATGAAAAATGCGCTAACTTCCCATTTTTGACAGTAGGGGGCGGTAATGTATTTACACACAACGAGTTGGATA
>CAVCBR010000031.1:0-26334 GCA_963600695.1 bacterium | reverse complement strand
TTAGTATTTCACAAAGTTAAATAATTTTATCGAAAGCGAAACACATTTTTTGAAAAAAAATCACATTAAACGCGAAAAAAATGATGTTTTTGAGCATATTTTTTGACTTATGATTATCTTTTTGACACAAAAAGCGGTCATAAACCTATCCAAACGCACAAGCACGGTGTGCATTACCGAGTGTTACAGACTGTAAAAAGACCATTTTGACAAAATGAAAAAATATGCTGAAAAACATAGTTTTTAAAAATATTTTTCGCGATTTTTAAAATTTATATGACATTTAGCAATCATTATCCGTCATTAGGTAGCAAAGAGCCATATCAGCGTCCAAAGGGCTGTAAAATTTGTATCGGCGGCGTTATGTTTATCGGGTGCCGTTCGATATCACACGTTAAATCGTGCCATATATGACGTCATATATATAACAATGAGTGCCCCGCGATTGTTTCGGAGCACTCATAATATTTGATTGACACACTATCGTTGCCTGTCACGTTGCAGGCACTATAATATAATAATGTGTGGAGATGAAAATCAACAGTATTTTGCGAAATCGGCGTTGCGCATATCGCCTGTTTCGTTAAAGGCGTTGTGGAACGCGAAGGCAGCGTGGAGCGAGTGAGGAGTCTGACCGCCTTTGCCGAGTTTGAGGTAATCGTTGAGGAGTTCGCGATACATCGGGTGGGCACAGTTGTTGATGATTTCGTGGGCACGTTCCACCGGATCTTTGTGACGCAGGTCGGCGATACCCTGATCGGTAACAATGATGTCGACAGAGTGCTCCGAGTGATCACAGTGGGCAACCATAGGCACGATATTGGAGATGAGACCGCCCTTGGTGACTGACGGACATGAGAATATCGAGATATATGCGTTGCGGGTGAAGTCTCCCGAACCGCCGATGCCGTTCATCATCTTTGTACCGAGGACGTGTGTCGAGTTGATGCAGCCAAAGATGTCGGCTTCGAGAGCGGTATTCATTGCGATGACGCCTATGCGACGGATAACCTCGGGGTTATTAGAGATTTCGGCAGGGCGCATCATAATCTTGTCGTGGAAGAAGTCGATGTCAGAGAACAGGCGTTCTTCGGTGGCATCGGCAACAGTCATCGAGCAAGTCGACGCAAACGTACATTTACCTTTTTCGATGAGGTTCAGAACGGCGTCTTGAAGCACCTCGGTGTACATCATAAACGGAGGCAGCTCTTTGCTTTCGCCAAGGTCATAGAGCACGGCGTTAGCCACGTTGCCCACACCCGACTGCAAAGGCAGGAATTCGGCGGGCAGGCGTCCCGAGCGGTATTCGCTGATGAGGAACTTAACGACATTAGAGCCGATTTGTTGTGACACGGCGTCAACAGCCGAGAACGGTTTCACACCGTCATACGAGCTTGTGCGCACGATACCGATGACTTTCGAGGGGTCAACTTTGAGTATTGGCGAGCCTATGCGGTCGTTGGCTGCATAGATGGGTATCTCGCGACGGAATGGAGGATCTTGAAGGAGAATGACATCATGCATGCCATAGATTGATGACGGCAGTTTATCGTTAAGTTCGATGAATATGCGTTTTGCAAGTTTGGCATAAGTGGGAATATTGCCAATGCCGGTGCCAAGAATGATTTCGCCTTTTTCGTTGATGTCGGCAGCCTCGATAATGGCGAAGTCGATATCGCCATAAAAGCCATAGCGCATTTCTTGAGCCATTTCTGAGAGGTGGCGGTCAAAATAGTGACAATCGTGGGCATTGATGCGTTTGCGCAAATCGGGAACGTTTTGATAAGGCGCTCTCATATTGATGGCGTTGGCTCGTGAGAGACAGCCATCGACGTGGTCAGACGTTGATGCGCCGGTAAAGATGTTTACTTTAAATTCGCGACCGGCGGCATGCTCAGCCTCGGCACGGCGAGCAAGAGCTTCGGTAATAAATTTGGGAGCACCGGGAGCGGTAAAACCCGACAAACCCAGGGTATCACCGTTGTTAATCATCGCCGCCGCATCCTCGGCGGTCATAAAATTGTATGCCATAATGTGTGAAAATTGATTTTTCGTAATGGTCAGAAGACAAAGAGCTGTCAAAAGTTCGATAATCGATCTGACCTCTTTTTATGATTTAAAGTAATTAATAATCAGATTTAATAACGCCAAAAACGTTAGCCCGTCGAACAAAAGCGACAAACAAATTGTCAGCAAACACGACCGTCAAACCGCCCTGCGACTCAAAGATGAAGTCTTGATTTGTGGGTTAAGCGTCTTTTTTGTAATTTTGTGCAAATTTAGCCATAAGAGTTCAGACTCACAAATTTTTTGCATCAAATATATTATCCATCACATAGAACGATGAGTAACAACGATAATACTCCGGGCAAACGCCTGTTATATATAGAGACTTACGGCTGTCAGATGAATGTCGCCGACACCGAGGTTGTCTCGGCGATTATGAATATGGACGGTTATGAATTGACCGACGACATCGAGTCTGCCGATGCCATACTCCTGAACACGTGCTCGATACGCGACAATGCCGAGCAGAAAATCATAAACAGACTGCAAGCGTTGGGAGCTTTGCGCCGTCGTCACAAAGACCGCCGCATCATTATCGGCGTTATCGGCTGTATGGCAGAGCGCGTGCGTGACACGCTCGTCAACGAGCATGGTGTAAATCTCGTGGCGGGTCCCGACTCCTATCTCGACCTGCCGGCGTTGTTTGCCACGGCTCGCGCCGGACATCCGGCAGTGAATGTCGAGTTATCCACGACCGAGACCTATCGTGAGGTAATACCTCTGCGCTTGGGCAAAGACAGCGTCAGCGGTTTCATATCCATCATGCGCGGCTGCAACAACTTCTGTTCTTATTGCATTGTTCCCTATACTCGCGGACGTGAGCGTTCGCGCCCCGTCGAGTCGATACTTGCCGAGCTTGCCGACCTGCGCACACGCGGTTTTAAAGAGGTGACGCTGTTGGGTCAAAACGTCAATTCATATAACTGTCAGGTTGGTGATGGCACAACCGTCAACTTTTCGCAGCTGTTGGCGATGGTAGCCGAAGCTGCGCCCGACATGCGCATACGTTTCACTACGTCGCACCCCAAGGATATGTCTGACGAGACCATCTCGGTCATAGCCGCCCACCCGAATATTTGTCGCCACATTCACCTGCCGGTGCAATCAGGGTCAAACAAGGTGTTGAAAGCCATGAACCGCAAATACACGCGCGAATGGTACTTGGATCGCGTAGCAGCCATCCGCCGCATGATACCGGATTGTGCGATAACCACCGACCTGTTCACCGGTTTTCATGACGAAAGTGAAGAAGACTTTCAAGAAAGCCTATCGCTTATGCGCGAGGTGGGCTTTGACTCGGCGTTTATGTTTAAATACTCAGAGCGTCCCGGCACATTGGCATCAAAGATTATGCCCGACAATATATCCGAAGACGTTAAAATCGAGCGGCTAAACCGTATGATAGCTTTACAGAACGAATTGTCGGCAGAGTCAAATCGTCGCGACATCGGCAAGACCTTTGATGTGCTCATCGAAGGAGCATCAAAGCGTAGCGCGGCGCAACGCGTGGGGCGCACATCACAGAATAAGACATGTGTATTTGACGCCACGCCTCAGGCTCATGTCGGAGCCATCGTGCGTGTGGAGGTTGTAGATGCGACATCGGCAACGCTGCTGTGTAAAGCCGTCGAATAAATAATAAGCGCTGACACACGTCATCACGACAAAAAAGTCAATCTTTTTACGATTTTTAAGCCTCAAACTATTGACAAGGGGTGTTTGAATGAGTAAATTTGCACGATTTTGGGTTGACATACCCCTACACAGACATCAGACAGACAGATGACAGATAAAAAGACAGCACGCATATCGACATTTGGGTCACGAGCCACATCGGTTATCAGCGTGTCTATGGTATTGATTTTAATCGGAGCATTGGCAATTATCGGCGTTTGCACACGCAATGCCGTTGCCAACGTGCAATCATCTTTGACAGTGATAGTCCGCCTCAATCCCGGCACCGAGTTGTTTGAGGTTAATCCGCTGAGACAACATCTCAACACGTCTCGCTATGCCGTGTCTCACACCTATACGAGTGCGACCGACGTTCTCGCTCAGGAAGCGGCACTTATGGGCGACAGCATTTTCCAAATTCTTGACGAAAATCCATATACCGATGAGATTGCCATAACGCTCAAGTCTGAATATATCAATGCCGACTCGATAAAGATCATCAATGCCGATTTATCAAAATTTGACGTTGTTGACACGATAGATGTTCCTATGAATATTGCCGCCGATGTCAACAACACCGTTGGCAACCTTTCAATGATTTTGGGCGGAGTGGCACTGTTGTTGCTCATAATCTCGATAGTACTGATAAACAACACTGTATCCCTGTCGATTTATGCACGACGCTTCATTATCCACACGATGAGATTAGTGGGCGCCACACGCTCGTTTGTGCGCAAACCGTTTGTCAAAGCCGGTGCTGCGTGCGGAGCGATCGCCGGCGTGATTGCCGCTGTGGTTTTGGGCGGAGTGTCAACATATATGAGTGTCACTTATCCCGAGGTCGGACAATATGTTTCGGCATTGGAATTGACGTTGATACTCATTGCCCTGCCGATTATCGGCATAGTGATAGCCGCAACGACCGCATGGTTCGCAGCCGACCGTTATTTAAATAAGAACTACGACCAACTTTTCAGGAAGTGATATCATAACATTTATTAGAACTCAACTATACACTCTCACATAAATGAAAGAAGACAAAAAAACGAAACTGCCCCCACAGTTTAAGCCAAGCAAGCATAACGGCGTTGATGAGAAGACATCGACGGCGGTCACCGACAGCGAAGAGTCACGTGTGCTCGAGCGCAACAACTATATCGGCATGATTATAGCCGGAGTGATGATTGTCGTCGGCTTTTTGCTGATGCTCGGAGGCTCGTCCACTACCGAGCAATACAATCCTGACATATTCTCGACACGTCGCATAGTCATCGGACCGCTGATAGCATTTCTCGGCTTTGTCGCCATGGCTGTTGCCATCATTATCAAACCTCGTCGCGCTAAAAAATAATAACTGATGGATTGGTTATCAGCACTGATTCTCGGCATCGTTCAAGGACTTGCCGAATACCTGCCCATAAGTTCGTCGGGGCATCTTGAGATTTGTCAAAGCGTTTTGGGTCTCGACCTCAACGGTGCCGACTCGTTGCAATTTGACGTCACTCTTCACGTAGCCACGGTGTTGTCTACGATAGTAATTTTGTGGCATGAGTTTTCAAAGATGTGTAATTCGTTTTTCACACTAAAACGAGATGAAAACACATCTATGGTATGGAAAATCATCGTTTCGTGCATACCGGTCGGCGTTGTCGGATTGTTCTTTAAAGACACGATCGAAGCATTTTATGGCTCTAACCTGATGGTTGTCGGCATATGTCTGATTGTCACTGCCGCGTTGTTGTCATTTGCATACTTCACGCGCACGCGCAGCCAAATTATGGCTCGCGGAGCAGCCGCGTCGGCAAGCATGGGACGCAAGATAAACTATTTTGACGCTTTCATCATCGGGTGCGCCCAAGCGGTAGCCGTGCTGCCGGGATTGAGCCGTTCGGGTTCGACAATCGCCACCGGTATTCTTTTGGGCAATCGCCGAGACCAAGTGGCACGGTTCTCATTTCTTATGGTGATAATTCCGGTACTCGGACAAGCCTTGCTCGATGTTTATAAAGGTTTTTCTCACGGATTTGACAATGCCATAGGTTGGTTGCCGCTCACCGTGGGATTTTTGGCATCTTTTGTTGTGGGTTGTCTTGCCTGCAAATGGATGATCGAATTGGTAAAACGTGGACGCCTCGTGTGGTTTGCCCTCTATTGTGTCATCGTCGGCATAATCTGTCTGGTATTCTGAATAGCACAGACATCGGCGATGATTTTATGACGCATTCGTCACAGAACGCTACAAATGAATTTTTTAGACGGAGAAGTTTTATATCTTGACAAGCCTTTGGGGTGGACATCGTTTGACGCCGTCAAGCGAGTGCGCGGCGCCATATATCGTCGCATCAATGTCAAGAAGATAAAAGTCGGGCATGCCGGCACTCTCGACCCCCTCGCAACGGGTGTGATGATCGTGTGCACCGGCAAAGCCACAAAGCTTATCGACAGCCTGCAAACCGGCGTCAAGGAGTATGTCGCCACCATTGCCTTGGGAGCGACGACACCATCTTTTGACCTTGAAACAGAGATTGATGCCACCTACCCCACCGACCATATAACACGTGAACTCGTAATGGAGACGTTGTCGCGTTTTATAGGCGAAATCAAACAGGTGCCACCGGCATTCTCAGCGTGCAAAATCAATGGTGTCAGGGCATACGAAATGGCACGCAAAGGAGATGACCCCGGTCTTAAAGCAAAGACTCTTGTCATTGATGAAATAGAATTGCTGGATTTTAAGCCTTCAGAGATAACCGTGCGCATAGTATGTTCAAAGGGCACCTATATCCGCGCCTTGGCGCGAGACATCGGCGAGGCTCTGCATACCGGCGCCCATCTCACCGCCCTGCGACGCACGCGCGTCGGCGACATCACCATCGACAAATGTATGTCGCCTCATGCTCTTGCCGACATGATAGCCACTGTCGACATCGAAATGCCGGTCACGGACAACAAATAGTATTTGAGAACGAAACAACAAGAAAACAACATAATATTCCGGAATATATAACAATATGAAGCTTTCGCAATTTAAATTCAACCTTCCCGAAAAACTTATAGCTCAATATCCTTCAACCGAGCGCGATGGTGCGCGACTGATGGTTGTTCATCGCAAAACCGGCAAAATAGAGCATCTCGTTTTTAGCGACATACTCAAATTTTTTGACGATGGCGATGTTATGGTTTATAATGACACCCAGGTATTCCCGGCACGTCTCTATGGTCAAAAGGAAAAAACCGGTGCTCGCATCGAAGTGTTTTTATTGCGCGAATTAAACTCAGACAACAAACTGTGGGACGTGCTCGTCGAGCCGGCGCGCAAAATACGCATCGGCAACAAGTTGTATTTTGGCAAAGACCAATCTATGGTAGCCGAAGTCATCGACAACACCACGTCTCGCGGTCGCACGCTGAGATTTTTGTATGACGGACCTCACGATGAGTTTAAAGAAGCATTATATAACCTTGGCATGACTCCGTTGCCACAATATATCACTCGCGAACCCGAGCCTGACGATGCCGAGCGTTATCAGACAATCTATGCTCGCAAAGAAGGTGCGGTGGTTGCTCCAGCCGCCGGTTTGCACTTTTCGCGTCAACTGCTTAAACGTCTTGAAATCAAAGGTGTCGTCCAAGCCTTCATAACAGTGCATTCGGGACTCGGCACTTTTCGCGAGATAGATGTCGAGGATCTCACAAAACATCGCATGGACTCGGAGCAGATGCTCGTTGACGAAAAGCTCATCGACACCGTAAACCGCGCCAAGGACAACGAAAAACAAGTCTGCGCCGTCGGCACATCGACACTGCGAGGCATGGCGTCGGCGGTCACCATGGGCGGACATATGAAACTTTATGACGGATGGACAAACAAATTCATCTTCCCTCCCTATGAATTTACGGTTGCGACATCGTTGATAACCAACTTTCATCTCCCCTACTCGACAATGCTGATGATGACAGCGGCATTCGGCGGCTATGACACCATTATGTCGGCATACGAGACAGCCATGAAAGAAGGCTATAAATTTGGAGCATACGGCGATGCCATGCTTATCATCGACTGATGTCGTCACTCCTCACGACTACTCAAACAAAATAATCTTAACCACAACTAATAAATACTCAACATGGAACGAGACACTCAATTATTTGAAATCATTGACAATGAGCACAAACGCCAACTTAAAGGTATAGAACTCATTGCCTCAGAAAATTTTGTCAGCGACCAGGTAATGCAAGCTATGGGGTCGTGCCTGACCAACAAATATGCCGAAGGTTATCCCGGCAAACGCTATTATGGCGGTTGTCAGATAGTCGATATGGCAGAACAGTTGGCGATAGATCGTGTGAAACAATTGTTTGGCGCCGAATATGCCAACGTGCAACCACACTCGGGGGCACAAGCCAATATGGCTGTGTTTATGGCATGTCTGCAACCCGGCGACAAATTTATGGGTCTCAACCTGTCACATGGCGGACACTTGTCTCATGGCAGCCCCGTCAACTTCTCAGGTCTCGTGTTCCATGCCCTCGAATATAACGTGTCACCCGAAACCGGTCTCGTGGATTATGACCACATGGAAGAAACGGCACGCCGTGAGCGTCCCAAGCTCATCATCGGCGGAGCTTCGGCATATTCTCGCGAGTGGGATTATGCTCGCATGCGTCGTCTCGCCGATGAGATCGGAGCGATCTTCATGGTCGACATGGCTCACCCGGCAGGACTTATTGCCGCCGGTCTTCTTGACAATCCTTTGCATTATGCGCATATCGTGACGTCGACGACTCACAAGACATTGCGCGGCCCGCGTGGCGGTATAATCCTCATGGGTAAAGACTTTGCCAATCCATGGGGTAAGACGACGCCCAAGGGTCAGATAAAAATGATGTCACAGCTGCTTGATTCGGCTGTATTCCCCGGTGTTCAGGGAGGTCCTCTCGAACACATCATCGCTGCCAAAGCCGTTGCCTTTGGCGAGGCATTACAGCCATCGTATCGCGACTACCAGGTACAAGTGCGCGACAATGCTCGCGCCTTGTCAAACGCACTCTCAGATTTGGGTTACAAAATTGTCTCGGGAGGCACAGACAATCACTGTATTCTCGTTGACTTGCGCACAAAATTCCCCGAGCTCACCGGTAAGGTCGCCGAGCGCGTTCTTGTTGAGGCTGACATCACCGCCAACAAAAATATGGTGCCGTTTGACACTCGCTCGCCGTTCCAAACCTCGGGCATACGCCTTGGCACACCGGCAATAACCACTCGTGGCGTGAAAACCGAGCTGATGGGCGAAATCGCCGAAATGATTGACACCGTGCTCACAAACCCCGAGAGCACGTCAACCATCGATGCCGTTCGCGCCAAAGTCAATGCCACGATGTCTCAATATCCGATATTTGCCTATTGATATAGTCCTCACATGGTGTATGTGTTGATATCGGCAGCCGGCTCCGGCACTCGCTTCGGCTCTTCGTTGCCAAAGCAGTTTTGTGAGATGGGTGACAGACCTGTGCTGTTTCATACCATAGAGGCTGTGAGCCGCGCCTTGCCTGACTCGCAAATAATACTCATACTCAGTGAGGGAGCCATCGCTCTTTGGGAAAGTCTGTGTGATAAGCACAACTTTAATTCGCCAAAGGTAGTCATCGGCGGTGCCACACGGTATGACTCTGTCAAAAACGGACTGCGCGCAATCACCGACAGGGTTGACGATGACGATATTATCCTTGTGCATGACGGTGCTCGTCCGAATATTTCGGCACGATTGTGTCGTCAGTTGGTTGACACCGCACGCTCCGCCGGTTCGACAATACCGGTATTGCCTTTGACCGAATCGATAAGGGTGATCAATAATGATGGTGGCACATCGGCTGCCAACCGTTCAGACTATGTCAGCGTGCAAACGCCACAAGCGTTCAAAGCCGGAATTTTGACCCACGCATATATGGGCGACTATTGTGAGGCGTTCACCGACGATGCCTCTGTGGTTGAAGCCGCAGGATATGACATAACCACCATACCCGGAGACGTGGCGAATATCAAAATAACACGTCCCGGAGATATTGAAATTGCCGGCATCCTCGCCACAATGCAATAATGATATTGCAAAGAGATAAAACACGCCGTATGATTTGACGATGTTAAAACTGCGCGACCTCAATATAAAGTACATCAAGGGTATAGGACCCAAGCGTGCCGAGTTGCTCGAAAAGCAGCTCGGTGTGCGCACTGCCTATGACCTTGTGCGCCAGTATCCCACGCATTATGTCGATCGCTCAAAAATCTACACGATAAAAGAGATCTCGGGAGATATGCCGTATGTTCAACTTAAAGGTCGCTTTATCAGTTTCAATGTCAAGGGAGAAGGTGCACGGGCACGTCTCACGGCACTCTTTTCTGACGGCACTGGTCTCATCGAAATCTTATGGTTCAGACAAATAAAAACATTGAAGTCGGCATACGTGCCCGGCAACGAATATATACTGTTTGGCAAGCCCACCTATTTTGAGCCGACACGCTCGTGGTCAATGATACACCCCGAGGTTGATGCCTCAGACTCTCCGCGTTTGTCGACAGGGCTGCGCGGTGTGTATCCGCTCACAGAGCGTCTGCGAAATGCCGGGATTGGTTCACGGCAACTTGCGACGTGGATACGCTCGGTGGTCGAGAGCCGACATCTCGATGAGACGCTCCCTCAAAGCGTTATAAGCCACCTGCATCTCATCAGTATTGACGAGGCGTTAAAAATCATTCATAATCCGAGTGACGGCGACAGCCTGCAACGTGCAAAGTTGAGACTTAAATTCGAGGAATTGTTTTATATCGCCGTTGATATGAAGCGGCGCAACATCAATCGTCGCGAGGTGTCTGTCGGTCAGCTGTTTCCTCGAATCGGCACTTTTTTCAACCGTTTTTACAACGAATGTCTGCCGTTTCCGTTGACAGGTGCACAAAAACGGGTAATGCGCGAGATACGCACTGATACTGCCTCGGGGCATCAAATGAACCGATTGGTGCAAGGTGATGTAGGCTCGGGTAAAACCATTGTTGCCCTTATGTCAATGCTCATCGCTTTGGATAACAATGCCCAAGCCTGTTTGATGGCTCCCACAGAAATACTTGCCGGTCAACACTATGAGACCTTGCGCGGTCTTGTGGCACCGATAGGAGTGAATGTCGTATTGCTCACCGGCTCGACACGCGCCAAAGAGCGTCGGGCTATCAGTGCCGGGCTCGAAGACGGCACCGTTCACATTGTCGTCGGCACCCATGCCTTAATCGAAGATACCGTGAAATTTAAAAATCTCGGCATCGCCGTCATTGACGAGCAACATCGTTTTGGTGTCGCTCAACGTGCCCGATTATGGTCAAAAAACTCTGCCGCCCCACCCCACATTCTTGTGATGACGGCGACACCCATACCGCGAACTCTCGCGATGACGGTTTATGGCGACCTTGACGTATCTGTCATCGATGAATTGCCACCGGGACGCAAACCGGTCAACACCGTGTTGCGTTACGAAGAAAATCGTTTGAATGTCTACCAATCGCTTAGCAAACAACTGCAAGCAGGCAGACAGGCATATATCGTCTATCCGCTGATTGAGGATAACGAAAAACTTGACCTGCATTCTCTTGAAGAAGGTTATAAAGACATTTGCGACATCTATCGGGATTATCGTGTGGCGTTTGTTCACGGACGACAAAAGCCCGAAGTCAAAGATTATCAAATGGGATTGTTTGTGTCGGGCGAGGCAAAAATACTTGTTGCCACAACAGTGATCGAAGTTGGCGTGAACGTGCCCAACGCCACAGTTATGATTATCGAAAATGCCGAACGCTTCGGACTGTCACAGCTGCATCAACTGCGCGGACGCGTGGGGCGTGGCGCCGACCAAAGCTACTGCATACTTATGTCAAAACAAAAAATTGCCGGCGACACTCGCAAACGCCTCGAACTTATGACACAAACGACCGATGGATTTGTAATTGCCGAGGCAGATATGCGCATGCGCGGACCCGGAGACATCGATGGCACGATGCAGAGCGGCATAGCCTTTGACCTTCATATTGCCAATCTTGCCAAGGACGGACAAATCATACAGCTCGCGCGCGATGAAGCCGAGACATTGCTCAAATCAGACCCTGCGCTGTCAGCGCCCCAAAATGCCACATTCAAAAAAGCCTTGCAACTGACGCTTGATCGCACAGCCGATTGGTCACGCATCAGCTAATAAACATATTTACACGATATAACACTATAAGCCAACCGATATGAATACATTTAAACTCCTATATGCCTCGTCTGCCTTGGCTGTTATGCTCTCCTCATGCGCATCAAATGACGAACCCGGCAATAATCCCTCAAATCCCGGCAGAATAAAAGTGACTGTTGTCGATTATAGCCCGATGCCCGGACAATTTGTAAACGACATTCCCGAATATACCGCCGGTGATAACATCGAGACCATCAAGCAAAAAGCTCAGAAAGCGTTAAATCAGGGAGATATGATTTCGCTTGGAGCATTTGGCGGCAGTGTGACGCTGAAACTCGCCACGCCAATAACGCGCTCTGTCGATGGCAGCGCAGATTTTCGCGTGCTTGGCAATGCCTTTCTGTCCACAGCCGAAACCGCAGCCGACCCCTATGGCTCGTCAGAGCCCGGCATAGTTATGGTTATGACCGATGTGAATAATAACGGTCTTCCGGATGACACATGGTATATCCTTGCCGGCGAGCATTTTGACAAGGCTGTAAGCACAACCGTCACATACACTGACAATTCATCTGCCGGCGATGATACAAAATATGTGTATTGGGAAGACAATCACAGCAACAGCGGTTACCTGCCACGCATCGTGGCATACCACAACCACCCGTTCTTTCCTCAATGGACAAAGACCGACAAGCTGACGGTCACGGCTTTACGCCTGCCGGATAACGGCTTTTTTGACGGCACATCAGGCTACTTCTATCAGCGTGCCTATACCGGCTATGCCGACAGTTGGCCCAACACTTCTGCAAAATCAGGTCTGAGTCTTGCCAACGCCTATACCCTTGACGGAAAGCCTGCCAATGTTGACCGCGTTGATTTCGTAAAAATTCAAACCGCCGTTCTTCAAGTCAATGGCGCTCTCGGCGAAGCATCGACCGAAGTCTCCGGTATCGAATCTCTGCACTAATTATCGCCATGCGAGGCGTGCGGCGACAACACGCTTATCGTCCCTCTTTAATTCAACGATTGTCGCAACCACGTTGCCGGTATCATCGCGTTCGTCGGCAGACTCGGTTGTGACAGTCTGTCCGCATAATGATTCGTGTTGATAAATGATATCAAAACGGCTGATGCTGTGGGCATCATACCATGACAAATCACGCATATCAAGCACCACCTCAACATATCTGACCGAGTTGACATGTCGATTGACGTCGGTATCTGTAAACTTGAAGCGATATTCTGTCGATATATCGGGATCGGTAATTTGAGCGATACGGCGCAAGGCGTCCAACGGACACGGCTTATCGGGACATCTGAAAGCCTCGGGATTCAGCACCGACAAATCGGCGGCGGCACGGGTCGATGTGTTTATCGCAGCCCACACCGTGCGCACGCGTCCTATCACACCGCCTGTTTCATCAAGCAACTCGTGGCTGCGCGTCGAGTAAAGACGATTGCAATCGGTAATCCATGTGCGCAACGTGTAGTCGGTGTTCATCGCCGGCCACACATCGACTTCAACGCTCAGGCGTGACAATACCCACCCGATGTGTAGCGGGGCAAGATCCACATATCCGATATGAAGTTTGTTTGCATGCTCCGTGGCAGTCTCGATAATGCGCTCGACCAACAGCGACAGAGGCATAATGCCCTGAGCGTTACACTCGGCGGCGGTCAAAAAATATTTGTGTTCGTGTATCAATTCCATAACACAAAACTACAAATAATTTTTCAAAGAGGTGCTAAAAACGCCAAATATTAAATATCGGTAAAAAGCTGTGGTTTGCCTTATGATAAATTTGTCTGCGAGCAAATATATTAGTAATTTTGTATGCTCAAAACGGCAGACATACACTTGTCGCCGAACAACAGTTTTGTGGCACAATTCATAATCAGATAAAAACAAATAAAACATAACATACACTATGGCAAAGAAAGCTTTATTGATGATACTCGATGGCTGGGGCATTGGCGACCGGTCTAAAAGTGATGCTATTTATTGTGCAAAAACGCCCTATTGGGACTCGTTGCTTGCAAATTATCCTCATTCACAACTTCTCGCCTCGGGCGAAAGTGTCGGTTTGCCCGACGGTCAGATGGGTAACAGTGAGGTCGGTCACCTCAACATCGGTGCCGGTCGCATCGTTTATCAAGACCTCGTGAAAATCAATCGTGCAATTAAAGATCGCTCTATTCTCGACAATCAAGAAATAAAACGTGCATACGGCTATGCAGCCTCCACCGGTCATGCTCTCCATCTTATGGGTCTGACTTCTAACGGCGGTGTGCATTCGAGCTTTGAACACATCAAGGCTTTGTGTGACATCGCTGCCGAATATAAACTTGAAAAGGTTTATCTACACTGTTTTATGGATGGCAGGGATACTGACCCTCACTCGGGCAAAGGTTTTATCGAAGAATTGCAAAATCACTGTGCAAGCGCCACATCAACCGGCACAATAGCTTCAATTGTCGGCAGGTACTATGCTATGGATCGCGACAAACGTTGGGATCGTGTAAAAGAGGCTTATGACTTGCTCACGGAGGGCAAAGGCAAACAAGCCACAGATATGGTGCAAGCTATGCAGGAAAGCTATGACGATGGTGTCACCGATGAGTTTGTAAAACCCATCAACAATGCCGGTGTCGACGGCACAATCAAGCCCGGCGACGTTGTCATCTTTTTCAACTATCGCAACGACCGTGCCAAAGAGCTCACGGTTGTGCTTACGCAAAACGATATGCCCGAGCAGGGTATGCACACCCTACCCGATCTGCAATACTTCTGCATGACTCCCTATGACTCGTCTTTCAAAGGCGTGCATATACTTTTTGACAAAGAAAACGTTGTCAATACTCTCGCCGAATACCTTTCAAAGCAGGGCAAACATCAGTTGCATATCGCCGAGACAGAGAAGTATGCACACGTGACATTCTTCTTTAATGGCGGTCGCGAGCAACCGTTTGATAACGAAGATCGCATTCTCGTTCCCTCGCCCAAAGTCGCCACTTATGATCTCAAGCCCGAGATGAGTGCGCCCGAGGTCACCGACAAGCTCGTCGAAGCCATCGGCACCGAAAAATATGACTATGTTGTTGTCAACTATGCCAACGGTGATATGGTGGGTCACACCGGCATTTACGATGCCATCGAGACTGCCGTGCAGACCGTCGACAATTGTGTCAACAGGGTTATCGAAGCGGCTAAAGCTCACGGATATGAAGCCATTATCATTGCCGATCACGGCAATGCCGACCACGCCATAAATGCTGACGGCACACCCAACACGGCACACTCGCTCAACCCCGTGCCCTTTGTATATGTCACTGACAACAAACAGGCAAAAGTCGCCAACGGCATTCTCGCCGATGTCGCTCCGTCGATACTTCACATCATGGGATTATCTCAACCCGCAGAGATGACCGGTCACGACCTCATCTCAGATTGACAAATGACATCTCGCAGGACAACAATCACAGCAACGATCGGGGTTATCGCCTTGGTCGTTGCTTTGGTGTTCATAATCAGAGGTTGCGGCGCCGGCGACAAATCCACAGTCGCCGACTCAGTGCTCACCACAGAAGAATCTGCCCACAAGATACTTACCGAGCCGGCAGTCTTTGATGGGCGCACTCTTGACGAGTATGCCGAGGCGATACAAAACAATGCCACATCATTCACCGTCGAAGACAACTCACTGATGATTGTCGGTGTCGAGGCTGCATTAAATCGTATATGTCAGGAACTTGAACAACTCAATGCCGGCGATGACGCTGCCGACGCGTGGAACGTGCTCACCGAGGCTGCCAATGAGACTTGGTCGCCAAGCATGAAGATTATCGTGCCATACCTTAACACCGTGGCACATCTCACTCCCGAGCAAAGTCAGCGCGTTGCTAAAATATCCGAGACTATCACGCATGCCGACAATCTTGTCGCCGAAATCGAGAAAAACCTGCTGCATGGCCGTTCCACAGGATTAAAACTTGCGCCACAACAATAGGACATAACGCTATCTGAACGAACAGAAAATGAAATCACGTTTCGTCAATCGTCATCCGTCAAACTCCCGACTTATACTCATATATGCCGGTTGGGGTATGGATTGGCGTCCGTTTCGCAATCTCAGATTTAATTCCTATGACATTATGGTCATTTGGGATTATCGCGACATAACTTTTAATTGGGCGCCACTGTTGAAATATGACGAAATATGTCTCGTGGCGTGGTCTATGGGTGTTTTTGAAGCCTCACAGACCATACACGAAATAGAACCGCGGATAACCACGCGCATTGCCATTGCCGGCACACTTGAGCCTATCCATGACACCTATGGCATACCGACGGCAATATATCATGGCACGCTTGACGGTTTGTCGCCCACGACCCTGCGCAAGTTTTATCGCCGCATGTGCACTTCTGCCGAGGAGTATGCCCGGTTTCGCGAGAATGCTCCGCAACGTCGGGTAAACGAGCTTATCGACGAGTTGTCTGCCATCGAAACGCAAACGATATTCCACACGCCACAGGTCACGACTTGGGATTGCGCCGTGATAGGTCGCCACGATGGCATATTCCCTCCCGCCAACCAAATGAAGGCATGGCGTCAGGTGGCGCCGACCGTCATCGAAGATATGGGACATCTGCCTGACTTTGAACGGCTGATATCACGCTACATCATTGACAAACACCGTGTGGCTCATCGTTTCGAGTCATCGCAGTCAACATATAAGCAAGCAGGCGAAGCACAGCAAAAAATTGCGCAAACTCTCAATCGTCTGTTTTTAAAAGCCACAATGGCTGACAAGGACACGCCTATCGAGGGCAGCATACTTGAAATCGGTCCCGGTTGCGGTGCATTGACGCGACTGTATGCTCCCAGACTGTTGCGTGGCGACATAAACCTATGGGACATCGCCGACATTGAGACCTCGACCTATGCTCCCAACGCACATTTCACTCAGTGTGACGCCGAAGTGGCAATACGCCGTCGCGCATCACGTTCGCTAAACTACTTATTCTCGTCATCGACGATACAATGGTTCAACTCTCCGGCATCGTTCTTGCGCGAATGTGACAGGGTGCTCGTGCCCGGCGGTTACCTTGTGTTGTCAACATTTGTCAACGACAACCTCAGCGAGGTATCATCGATCATCGGCGACAAGCTCAACCTGCCCTCAGCCGCCGGTTGGCAGTCAATGATACCGGCGACATTCACGCTATACATCTGTCAGGCATCATCTATGACATTGACGTTTGACTCTCCGCGAGAGGTGATAGAACATTTGCGAGACACGGGTGTCAACGCTCTCGGCGGCTCCTCGTCACGCGTCTCTGCCACACGCAGGTTGCTGAAAGATTACTCTCGTGATGCCAACGGCAAATATCCGTTGACTTATCGACCGATTTTTATAATTGCCCGCAAAAACGATCCAACGCCAAACATATCTTAAATGTCTAAAAGTTATTTTGTTACCGGCATAGACACGGACGCCGGAAAGACATACGCCACAGCATGGCTTGCCAAGTATTACAGTGACCGGGGTTATAGCGTGATCACTCAAAAATTCATTCAGACCGGCAACGTCGGTCACTCTGAGGATATTGACGCACATCGCCGGCTTACCGGCACCGGCACGCTGCGCGAAGATGTCGAGGGGCTGACGGCTCCTATCATTCTCAGCTTTCCGGCATCGGCACAGTTGGCGGCGCGAATAGACAACGTTGAGATTGATCTCGCTATCATCGACAAAGCACGCACGACACTCGAACAGCGATTTGATATTGTGCTCATCGAGGGTGCCGGCGGCATGATGGTGCCCATCACCGACGACTTTTTCGCCATTGATTATGCCGTGGCTCGCAAGTTGCCGGTGTGGCTTGTCACCAACTCTCGCCTCGGCTCGATAAATCACACCATATTGTCACTTGAAGCCTTGACTACACGAGGATTGACGCTCTCCGGCATTCTCTATAACCATCACTTTGACAGTGACGAGGTCATCGCAAAAGACACACGCGAATTTGTCGAGCGATATACAAAAAAACACTTTCCTCAGGCTGTCATTTTAGACGTACCGACATTTGAAGAGTCAGATGCCAACCGTTAAAAATCACGATGATAAGCAACGCTAAGTGATTATTTATTAAATTTGCAACGTTAAACGACATATTCAGGTGAAGAAGTCGCTGATTTACATCGTCATTATGCTATCCTTGCCATTGCTGTGGCAGGGCATTGACGTGTGTGCCGGGGCATTGCGCTCGGCGAGCATCGATGTAGAGCAGTCAGAAGACACACTCACCGCGCATAATGTCAATACGGACACGGCAGACATTCTCACGGACATTCTGCCCGAGCCGACAATCGTAAGACGCGACACGACAGACACTCTGCCCGACAGTATTACGAAGCCCGTTGCCGTTGACACCCTCGGCGTGAAGCCTCGCAAACGTGTTTTGCACAGCAAGGTAGACCTTGACAACGTTGTCACATTCTCCTCAAAAGACTCGATGGTGCTCGTCGGGCGCGACTCGGCATTTATGTTTGGCGAAAGCAATGTCGAGTATGGCGAATTTAAAATCGAAGCTCACGAAATAGAGATGGATCTCAAACGCTCGACGGTTTATGCCGTGGGCACGACAGACTCTGTCGGCGATCCTCTCGGTCGCCCGGTTTTCAGCGAAGGCGGCACCGACTATGAGGCAGAGAATATGCGCTATAACTTCAAGACACGCAAGGGCATACTCCACGACATCGTGACACAGCAGGGCGAAGGTTATCTGCATGGCGGCATCGCCAAAAAAGACTCTGACGACACTTACTACTTTCAGGGCGGCAAGTACACCACGTGTGACGATCACGACTGCCCCCACTTCTACTTCCAAATCACCAAGGGCAAGATGCGCCCCGGCAAGAATGTTGTCACCGGTCCCACGTATCTCGTGCTTGCCGGTCTGCCCCTGCCGTTGGCAGTGCCTTTCGGCTACTTCCCGTTCACCGAAAAATATTCGTCGGGCATCATATTCCCCACATTCGGCGATGACTATCAACGCGGCTTTTATCTGCGCGACGGCGGCTATTATCTCGCCCTCAACGACAACATCGACTTGGCTCTGACCGGCGAAATATATACCAAAGGCTCGTGGGGTTTGCAGGCACGCTCGTCATACGTCAAGCGTTACAAATATCAGGGAACATTTAACCTCAGCTACCTCAAAACGATTTATGGCGACAAGGGTATGCCCGACTACTCAAAGCAGACCAACTTCCAGATACTGTGGAGTCACTCGCAAGATGCCAAAGCCAACCCCTCGATGTCGCTGTCGGCATCTGTCAACTTCACCACCAGCGGCTATACGCGCAACGACCTGAACTCATACTATTCAAACGCCTTCACCGAGAACACCAAGTCCTCGTCGGTAAATATGACTTACCGCATACCCAATTCAAAATGGTCAATCTCGGCATCGATGAACGTGTCACAGCGCACCCAAGACTCAACCATCACCGTCGGTTTCCCCAACGTCAACATCACGATGAGCCAGTTGGCACCATTCAAGCGCAAGAAAGCCGTGGGCGCCGAGCGATGGTATGAAAAAATCAAGATTTCATACTCAGGGCAATTTCAAAACTCACTCACTGCCAAGCAGAACGAGTTTTTCAAGAAAAGCCTGATCAAGGATTGGCGCAACGGCATGCGTCACTCTATGCCCATATCGGCAACATTCAACGTCTTCAAGTATATCAACTTCACACCGTCGGTTCAACTCAACGACCGCATGTACACCCAAAAGGTTAATCGACAATGGGATCCCAATGCCGCCGCCGAAGTGTGTGACACCACCTATAACTTCTATAACGTTTGGGACTTTAACGCCTCGCTATCTCTTGACACCAAGATATACGGCTTTTGGAAACCCCTGCCATTCCTCGGCGACAAGGTCAAGATGATACGCCACGTGTTGACGCCCACCATATCATTCTCGGGTGCGCCTGACTTCGGCTCGTCATTCTTTGGCTATTATGGCAAATATATGCGTCCCGACGCCAACGGCGTTGTGCAAGAAGTCGTCTACAACAAATTCCCCAACGCCATGTTCGGCGTGCCGTCACGCGGCAAGAGCGGGTCGCTGAGCGTCTCTCTCGCCAACAACCTTGAGATGAAAGTCAAGTCAGACAACGACTCCACGGGCGAGAAGAAGGTGTCACTCATCGAAAACTTCACAGTCTCACAGAGCTACAACTTCGCCGCCGACTCTCTAAACTGGTCAAACATCAACACCTCGATACTCCTGCGCCTCACCAAAGAATTCAACCTCAACCTCTCGGCGGTTTGGGACGTCTACACCTACCAGCTGAGTCCCTCCGGCTCGCCGGTGCGCGTCAACATACCGCGCTGGAAGTGCGGCAAAGGTCTCGGACGCCTGTCATCGACGGGAACATCATTCAGCTACACCCTCAACAACGACACCTTCCGTCGCAAGAAGAAGAATGACAGCGGTGGTAACTCACAGAGCAACAATGGCGACAACCAACTCAGCGGCGACGAATACGGCGACCGAGAGAAGCATGGCAACGATACCGCTCTCGACATGGACGAAGACGGCTATATGAAGTGGCAGGTGCCGTGGTCGCTGTCGTTAAACTACTCGATAGGCTATGGTTATGGCACGTTTAACTATGACAAACTCGAATACAATTCAAAGATAACACAAAACCTCAGCATCTCGGGCAACATACGTCCGACAAAAAACTGGTCGTTCTCATTCTCGGCATCATATAACTTTGACACACACAAGCTCGCGTATATGAATTGCAACATACAACGCGACTTGCACTGCTTCTCGATGCGAGCCAGCTTTGTGCCCGTGGGACCCTATAAGAGCTACAACTTCCATATCGCCGTGAAATCATCGATGCTCGCCGACCTCAAATACGACAAACGCTCGTCAGCCTCCAACGGCATCACCTGGTACTGATCCCACACCCGACAAGCAACAGGTGTTAGTCGAGGGTTGACTTATAATTCTAATGAATTGGGATTCATTAGGAAATCGTAAATGCTCATGGTGGTAATGCCGATATTGTCACGCTCTACAAGTATCGGATTCCCGACTATGATTATTTTCTTAAAAGAATCATTCACGTTTCGCAAAGAGTTTTCCTCCTGTCTGACTTTTTCTTCCGACTCCAATCGATATGCCGATTGGATATAATATCGTTGGTTGCCCTTGTTGCATACAAAATCAATCTCATAGTTTGCTCGTTTTTGTCTGCCTTCGGCATCCCTAATGGTTACGGGGACTATGCCTACGTCCACATTGAAACCGCGTATCCGTAACTCGTTGTATATCACATTCTCCATCATATGTGGCTTTTCGAGCTGACGGAAATTCAGCCGGGCATTCCGTAAGCCAAGGTCTACAAAATAGTATTTGTAGGGAGTATTGATATATTTTTTCCCCTTCACATCATAGCGTTGGGCTTTCTCAACAAGAAAGGAGTCACAGACATAGTCAAGGTATGTCTTTATTGTTTTATCCGATAGGCTTACTTTCTTCTCACTTAAAAAGGTATTTGCCAATTTGGTGGGATTAGTAAGACCACCGATGTTTGAAGAAAGAATGTCGAGCAGGATTTCCAACTCTTCATCATTCTTAACCTGATAACGTTCCTTTATATCAGTCAGATATGTTTCGGCAAAAAGTGATTTCAAATAGTTCACCTTACGTTCTGCCGAATCATATTCGACAATCTGTGGCAAACCACCATATGTCATATATTCCTCAAAAGCCAACTCTGTTGATTTGTCACTCACGGACATATATTCGCGGAAACTCAATGGATAGATTTTTATTTCTTCGCCCCGCCCTCGGAACGTGGTTATGACATCCTTTGAGAGAAACCGCGCATTGCTACCCGTAACATAAACATCTGCGTTCTCAATCTTCAAGTAGCTGTTTAGTACATCCTCAAATTCATCAACTAATTGGATTTCATCAATGAGAATATAGTACATATCACTATCCAGCATTTTGGAGTCAATGTACTCCAAAAGGTTGTCCGGGTCGCGTAAAGCCCTGTTTCGACGGTTTTCCAAATCAATCTTTATTATGTGATTCTCGGATACGTCATTGTTTTTCAACCAGCAAGAAAACAAGTTAAACAGCAGATACGATTTGCCGCTTCGCCTTACTCCGGTTATGATTTTTATCATACCGTTATGTCGGCACTCAATCACTTTGTCAAGATATGTGTTTCGTTCTATTCTCATAATGCAATTCCGAAATTCCGTCACCTGTTACAGCTTTTCGGAATGCAAAATTATGGACATTATTCCAAACTTACAAATATTCAATGCCTCACACCTCAAAATTTGTGGTGCTATTCAGAACGAAGATTTTGCACTTTGTTTTTGAATTCACATTTGTGATACCGGATTAAACACTAACACACTATACATCAAATAATTTTTGCATTATTAAAAATATTGGTTAATTTTGCAACGTAGACCCAATCAAGGAAGCCCGGGTCTGGGTTAGCGGTTTGGGTATGCATTTTTTGTCGTGGAGAGCCACGACACGATTGACATAATAAAAAAGCGTATATCAACGCTTTGTTCTTGACCCTTTAGAACTTCGCAACTTCAAGAGACACAGTCGGGAACAACGCAATGGTAGACGCCCGGGTATGCATAGATAGCACCCTTTGTCTTGTCCACAAGTAGGACAAGGTGATGTGTGCACGTCATTCATACTTGCGTGGGCTTCTATAGTTGCTTGTTTTTACTGTGTGGGCATGCGAAGGCCTTAAAGGGGAAAACAGGCAGCGGTAACTGAAATCCACGCTTTTTCTTTAATAACCATCTCGATGTCAGGGATTTCAACATTGAGAGCGTGAGGACGCACTTACCTTATGATACTATGTCTGATTCAAAATTGACATTAGGCAAGGCAACGGAATACAAAGTAGCATCTTTGTTTCTCGATGCCAAATGTGATGTATACCTCCCCGCCGTCGATGATCACGGGGTGGATATGCTTGTGATTACACCCGAAAATTTTAATGACATGCAGCATGCTTTTCGCTGTGAGACAGCTGATAGCGAATTGCAAGCGTCAGCCCAAAAGGCGGCTCAAATGCTGTATTATGCCGGGCAAAAAGGCATCTTGGAAATTCAAGTTAAATCACTGAGCACCGGAGGATTGTTTGCTGCAATCTCTTGTCCGAAACCACGTCCCAATTATTTCTATCTGTTCTATGTTCGCTCGTTAGGTGTCTATTGGCTGATACCCTCCACGGAATTTGTGAAAATAGCGAGCCAAAACAGCGCGACGTGTAAAAATGCGTACAAATACTCGCTGACCCTCGCCACCGGCAAGGGCATATTACGCCACACCGAGTATATCATCAAAAAAGAGAAGTAATTAACAACCTCGACGACATATTGCCATATTATTAAAGATGTGGCAATATGCCGTCTTTCACCTTAGTAACCTTAAAACAATTTTTATATGAATAAGATATTACGCAAACTCTTGCCCGTGGTGGCTATGCTGCTACCGGCACTGTCGGTTATGGCTTATGACTACGACTTCGAAGACAACGGCATGTACTACCTTATCACCTCGGACGACGACCTCACCTGTGCGGTTGCACCCGGCAACAAAGCTTACGCCGGCAACGTGGTCATCCCTGCCACCGCCTCCTTCGAGGGCACAACCTACAAAGTAACCGCCATCGCGGCAAACGCCTTCAAAGACTGCAAGCGCCTCAAATCGATAGACCTCGGCAATGTCACAGAAATAGGCTACTCGGCTTTTTCGGGATGCACAAGCCTTACGGCCATAGACTTAAAAAACGTAACTATGCTCGGCGCATGCGCTTTTATGAATTGCACATGTATAGAGAGCGTTGACCTACAAAACTTCACTGAACTAAACGGAACTTTTTATGGTTGTTCAAGTCTTAAAAAAGTTGAAGGCACACAAAACCTAAAAAATTTAAGCGGATCTAATTATGGCTCATTTCAAGGATGTTCCTCATTAACAAGCGTTGACCTGCCAAATGTAGAAAGTGTTGGTGTTCGAACATTCTATGGCAGCAATCTAACAAGCATAATACTTCCCAATTGTACAAAAATAGAAGTATACGGGGATAACAATCCCTTTATCTTTATGTCAAAGGCATTAACAACGCTTGCAATCCCCAATGTAGAAGGCTTTGTAGGTAACAGATCTATACCAGCTTCGACACTTACCGAATTAGTATTGGGAAAGAGTACATCCCTATACCAAAAACAAGGCAATTATGGTTATTATCTTAAAGCACTCAATGGTCAATGCGAAAACCTAAAAAAAATCACATTTCTGAGCGCAGAACCCAAATATGAGCAGATTGGAGCGGATTGGTTTCCAAACACCGACGCATATGTTCCCAAAGGCGCGGCATCTGCATATGAAGCATATAAGGCAGAACATCCAGACTGCTTCAAAAATATATATGAGTTCGAGCCGGAGGTGAAAATGAGCGAGAGCGCTGTCACAATACGCCTTGACGGACGCTACCAGCTCTCGGCTATGGCTCTGCCATATTACGACTCAACAAACATCCAATGGGAAAGCTCCAATCCAAGCATTGCAGACGTCTCGTCCAAAGGTCTGGTTTTCGGATTCTCCGAAGGAAACGCAACAATTACAGCCAAATACGGTAATGCAATAGCAACCTGCGCCATCAAAGTGTCCAAGACAGAAAGCGTCGAGGACGTGAAGGTAGACACTGCCACCGAGTATGATGTGTATAATATGCAAGGTATTATGGTTCGCAGCAAATGCGACAAAGCAGACATCTACGACCTGCCCAAGGGCATCTATATCCTTGTGTCGCCGCAGTCTCGCACAAAAATCATTATCTGACAGCTCCATCTCTAACGAAACGTATTCGTCCATACTGATTACGCATCGGGTTATCCGTTAGAGACATATAGAGCGACGAGGGCGCATCGGTGGTGATGCTCCCTCGTTTTATCATATTGTTGAGAGTGTAGACGGCTGTTATTGGGTTAGAAGAAGATTTCATGCTCCATATTAACATCGATGAATTTGGAAGTCGCAGCCTCCGACGAAGCCTTTGAGATGCAGGTTGTATTTGGTTTGTGGCATGATAATCAGTTTATCCGCTGCAAAAATATATGCGCGGATTTATCCCGGAAAAGACGCGGAAACCAAAGAAGTTTTGTACCTTTGCAACCGCAATGGGAAGAAAAGCAATAACATTGGACGAGCAGATTGCCCTCTTGCGCAACAGGGGCATGATTATTGCCGATGAGGATAAAGCCAAAGAGGTTTTATTCGATGTCGGATATTATAGATTGGGGTTTTATTGGTTCCCTTTTGAGACCAGTTATCCGAATAAGCACCACCGCACGCATATGTTCAAAGATGGTACAGACTTTGACAATGCCGTAAGACTTTACTATTTCGATTTTAATCTTCGGAATATACTGCTTAAGCCGTTGAGCCGCATTGAAATTGCGTTTCGTACAAAAGTGGCGTACATTGTTTCTAATGCTAATGTCAACAGCCCCACATGGTTTGTGGACACGGCGGTTGTCAGCCGTCAACAGGCCGCCTCTTTTAAGACGAAGGTTTATGACCAAATACTCCTGAAAAACCCACCTATCGCTCTACACCATCGCCACCATATAAACGACAAGTTTGCTCCGGCATGGAAAACATTGGAGTTTATGACGCTTGGCGAGATGGTTCATCTGTTCAAGTCAATAAAGGATGAAAAAATAAAATCAGAGGTAGCTAAGTGTTTTGGTATCAATGAACTTGTTACTTTCCAAAACTATCTTGAATTAATCAAGGATTTGCGCAACGCTTGCGCACACGGCAATGTCCTGTATGACTTTACGCCTGAGAAATCCATTCGCAAAGGTCCTGCGATGATGAAAGGAATCGGTCAGAACCAAAATCTGAACGGCGCGTTGCGAGTGGTGTTGTATATGATGAAACAGGTGTCAGAAAATCGTTATAACGAATTACTCGCTGACATAGATGCCCTGATAGCAAAGTGTGTGGTGTTCCCGGAAGTAAACAGTATCTTAATCACTATAAGTGGTTTAGATGAACTACACCGCTATTAGGCGATAAAAATTTCGAGAAACTTTCAGGAAGATATTTTGTTATATCAGAAAAAAGAAGTACCTTTGCAACACAAAAGTGCCGGTAATGACTTTAGGCTCATTGCCAACACTATAAAAGGGAAAAAAGAGGTCGTGCATTTCGCTGTACGACCTCGCTTATTTTATATGCCTATATGAAAGAGGGCCGGCTTCCGCCGACCCTCGGAGAGGCGAGGCTTG
>CAVCBR010000030.1:0-27838 GCA_963600695.1 bacterium | reverse complement strand
ATAATATACTGTATCAAAGCTATTTTCATAAGCAAAGGCGCTCGCCGAGACAAATAATGCGCCAATAAATAAGATTAGCTTTTTCATATCAGGTTATATTAAATCGATTTTATTCTTTTGGGTTGCATCGGCTTTTGATGTTTTACAGACAGACACGATAAGGAGTATCAGCGTCACAACATAAAAGCCAAATGATGCAAACGAGGCAACTTCATCTATAACCACCAGTGTCTCATCATGGTAGATTCCCGCTTCACTTATGGCAATTATCTGCATCCTAAGCACCATTTCTGTGACACACAATACTATACCTATGGCACCAAATGTCTTTATCGATTTCCATATCCCGGCACTCAATATCAACAACAAGAAACCGAGAAGATAAAGTCCCAAATATCTGACATACCACAACGTGGGGTTATAGTCATACAAATAGTGATGATTAAAAATCAGGCAAAATATATCTGCCAAATTGATCAACCAAAATGCAGCAAACAACCCACCGCCTATTTTTGAGACAATGTTTGATTTGATAGATATTAAAACTATCGCACAGAGATTAATAACATAATAAGACACAAACCACCAATTGGGTATCTCATAATATGCCGGATTCTTGCCTATCAAATAATACATAACATAAGGTATTGAGAAATTCACGACATACGTTGCAAACAAGATAAGAAAGCCTATCGCCACCGGTTTGGAATTTAAGATTTTTGTCATAGTCTTTTGTGTTTTATGTTTATGGTGCAAATATAGTGATTTGTCGCCATTTACACAAACGTGCGACAAACCACCGGCAGCCAAACGACTGTTTTACCGGCGAGCGGCTGTTAGCTTATCCCTAAGATGTTATCTGACGTAGATGAGTATTGAGAAGTGTATGAGCCACAACACGACAGAGATACGTATGACGTTATCATGCAACAGAATGCTCGTCGGTGGCGCTGTGAGTCGCGCCACTGTGACGATATATAAGTAGCGCAGTATGCCGACAGCGACATATATGATGGTGAGTATGACGTATGGCGACATGCGCCGAGTGACATCTGGCGACATCGTATAGGCGGCATACAAAGCGAGGTTGACAATGACCATGGCTATGAGTATGCGGTCAAGGTTGCGCACGTGATAAAGCGGCGAGCGCGGCTGTCGCCGAGTGGCAGTGATGTCGGCGCGACGTTTGCCAAGGCACAAAAAGACGGCGAGCGTGGCTGTCAGCGATATCAGCCACGGCGTGGGCACCACATTTGTGGCAACGGAGCCCAAGAGTATGCGCAAAACGAACCCCGAGGCAACGGCGAGGCAGTCAACTATCGGTATGTGTTTGAGCCTGACGATATAGAGAGCATTGATACCGAAATAAGCAACGATGATTGCCACAGCATAAGGCAGGGGTAGGACGACCGCCGCCAACACCACAGAGGCAATGGCGAGTATCGTGCCAAAAACACACGCTTGACGCTCGGTGATAAGTCGGCGAGCCACCGGACGACGATTTTTCTTGGGGTGACGGCGATCGGCATCGGCATCGACAACGTCATTAAAGCAGTAGACGGCACTCGCGGCGAGCGTCATCACCACCATGGCAAGCACGGCGGCAGTGAGCCGGGAAGTGTCATCAAACGTACCGTTGAAAAAAACCGGCATCAGGCAGAAGATATTTTTCAGCCATTGTTTGGGCCTTAAAAGCCTTAGATAATGATACAACATGTCATGGTCAGAGCAAAGATGTAATATGCTCAGCAGTTGATGCCATGATGGACAAGATATTAGCGACAAGCGTCGAATGAAGCGCCGCCGATAAATCACAACCTACGGGCGATGGCGCTATGACGAACAGCAAGATGAGCATCAAGCCGCGTGTAGGCACAATTTGGCAAGATATAATGTCGTTCAGACGTGCTACGCGAGCAACGAGGCAAGACGGAAGCATGGCATCAAGTTTTGCTGACGACACCGCAAAGATACAAATAAAAACGCTAACTGCAACACTGCGATACAAGCGACAATAGTCACAGCTCAGCACCGTGAACATTGGCAGCATACATATCATAAAGATTATGAACAATGTAGCACGACAATCGCGCAAGTGTTTTTGCGCTGCCGAGCGGTCGCTGAACACATATCCGAAGTTGGCAATCATATAATACAGAACAAGCGGTATGAACAAGCGCAAGACGCCTCCCCACGCTCCAAGTCCGGGAACATGGAAATTAAGCGTGGTGTGCAACTGCGCGGCATAAGACGACGACCATGCCAAGGCGCCGACCGCATTTGAATTATCATCGACGTGTTGCGGTATCAGTCCGGAATCATTCCACGATGTGGCAATATCTCGCGCCACATCGGCATCGCCCTTGTACACGGCGGTCACCATCGCTGCTACGACAACAAGCGCCAACAGTGATATATTCAAACACCAATGCTTGCGCTCGGCGAGCATAACCATGACAAGAGCCGGAAATCCCCAAAAGATAAACGATTCGTGGATAAACACTCCAACCACGCCGAGCATCACCGCCGCCACTTTGCGCATCATTGTCGGCGACTCGCGGCATCCCACGAGTGTCAACATCGCTATCATCAGCAACATCATCAGATAGTCCTTGCGTATTATCGTCATCTCGCCCATCAACATCGGCGATGCCAATATCCACCAACAAGCCCCCACCCTCTTGAAATGTCGATACAGCCACACAAAAACGGCGATATATGCGCTCACCGACAGCACGACGATAAGCCACAGTGGCGAGCAGCCAAACGTCACGGCAAACCGATATACCGTTTCACCAAGCACCCCACGGCGCACAAAGCCGCCTTGAAGGTTTATCAGCCACTCAGAGAGCGAAAAGTCATTAAAGTCGCCACACTGCATGCGCACGGCAACAATAAAGCGATAAATCAGACACACCGCCAGCAATGCCGTGATAATAACACCCAATCGCTTTGATCGTATGTATGCGCCGGTCATAAAAAAAAGATATTAGTGGTGACATCTTGCTCACTCACGGCTAAGGTCAGCATGACAACATCATCGATGTGCCAAGATTGCAAATAAAACTGCTCACAGATGCCGTTTTTTGCGATTTCAGCCGTTTGTTCGTTTAAATCGACAATTATATCCATCAGCATCAATCCGTCGACACGGGCAGCTTTAAACGTCGCCTCCTTGGCGGTCCATGCCGAGAGCAAAGATTTCAGACGAGACTCGGAGGTCTCCTCAGCCGGCAATACATCGCGCTCGTTTATAAAACGCAGAGCGACATATTCAAGACGTTGGCGCAAATTCTCGACATCGACACCGATTTTCAGCGACATGTCACGTGTCACTGCCACTGCGGCGTGGGTCTTGCAATGGCTCACCGAAATGCTCACATCATCTTCGCATCCGACGATATATGGCGCGCCGGCAGGTGTGTGAGCTATTGTCTCATTGCCAAAAGCCACGGCAACAATACCTGCCACGGCACGTTGTTCGGCATCATGACGCGTGCAACCTGTCGTTTGTCGAATTTCGCTGACATATATGTCAAGGGTCTTTGTCAAGGCAAAACTCAATTTTATTTGTGATTATAATCAAGAGCGGCTATGAGGTGAGAGATGTCGGCGCGCAAAGCGTCAAACACCGGAGCCAACGAATCTGCCGCCACCGGCGATGGTTTGAAATCCACAAAAGCGGTGGCTGTCACCAACACGCGGCGATCGTCTCCGGCAATGAGCTGTATCGGTGTAGGTATCGGTGTGGAAGCATCTATAATCAGCGCATGCAAACCAAAATCATTGACAATAGGTGTTGTCACCGCATCTGCCACTCCGAGATTAAGCGCAACGCGTTCGAGGCGCGAGCGTTTTATGTCTGCAATTTTTGCCGTGTCATCTTTACACAGATTTATCGCCCACACATGGACAACAGCGCGGTATCGCGGATAAACAACATCGAGCGAAAAGTTATCACCATGAGTCACCAAATTATGCAACTCTGCGCCGGTGTTTATCTCAATGTTCAGTGGCAAAAGGCTGTCTGCGGTGCGATATTTTGCCGGATAAACCTCGATGCGCGGAAAAGCCTTGCGGCGCGGCACCGGCACATTGTCGCCACCGCCGCCGCCCGAGCAAGCCGCCAACATCAAAACCACGACAATTATCGTGGTAACGAGTGCTGTAAGACGAGGACGATCATTCATTCTCCTCAGTGGTTTCGGTCTCAGGCATAATCTTCACTCTCACACGCATAATGCGATGGCTTTCCATTTCGAGGATAAGAAAACGACAGCGTCCATAGACCAACGGTTCTTTCTCCTTTGGAAAATCACCCTTTATCGCGAGCAACATACCGGCGAGAGTCTCGGCATCGGCAGCTACCGGCTCGTAATCGTCGGCATCAAGCCCGGTGACGCGAAAGAAGTCTGTGAGCAACGTGCGCCCCTCAAACTCAAAAGTGCCCTCTCGCAAACGACGATAAGTTTTATCTTCCTCGTCATACTCATCATTGATGTCGCCGACAATTTCTTCAAGCACATCTTCCATGGTGACAATGCCACGCGTGCCGCCAAACTCATCGACAACAATTGCCATATGTATGCGACGGCGACGGAAGTCCTCAAGCAGGTCATCAATCATTCTTGACTCAGGCACATAATACGGCTCTCGAATAAGAGTCTGCCACTTAAACGACGCGTCATCATTACCGATATGTGGCAATAGGTCACGCGAATAAAGTATACCGCGAATGTTATCCTGAGTGTCCTCATAAACCGGCAGTCGCGAAAAGCCCGAATCGATTATCGTGTGCATCACCTGATCAAACGTGCTGTCGATGTCGATGTCTGTGATGTCTATGCGCGGAGTCATAACCTCAGAGGCTGTGGTGTCACCAAATTTCAAGATATCTTCAAGCATCTGCTTGTCAGTAGGCGTTGCCACATCGGTAATTTCGAGTGCATGTGACAACTCATCGGTTGAGATGTTGGGGGTGCGCTTGGTCACCATACGGTTTACGAACGACGTAGAACCCACCAATAGCGATGACAGCGGACTCAACAGAGCCGTTATCAGTCTTAACGTCGGGGTCGCAGCGACTGCCCATCTCAGCGGCTTGGCATTGGCAAACAATTTGGGAGCGATCTCACCAAACAATAATATCAAAAATGTCAACAATATCGTTTGAAGTATAAAACTCCACACTGCCGACATCCCGTCAAATATGGGTCCGAGTGCAAAGTTTGTGAGCACGACAATGGTGACGTTCACGAGATTGTTGGCAATGAGGATTGTAGCCAAAAATTTCTCCGGTTTGTCAATGAGGGCAAGAGTCGCCCGCCCGCTTTTCTTCTCGGCGAGATCATCTTTCTGCGCCTGTGTCAGTGAAAAAAATGCTATCTCGCTACCCGAAATAAATCCGGATATCACCAAACACATAAGGGCTATTGCAAGCGCTATTATCTGAGATATTTCCACTAATATTTACATTTGGTTAAACATAGATGAGAGAGGTCGGTCACCGTGTCACCGCTCACCAAACCGCTCATCGAGAAGTGCGGTCAGCGTTTCCATACCTTTGGTCGCGCTTTGGGCAATGACATGAACCCCGGAGGGCACATTTGACGGACGCGGATCTATATAGTAAACAGGCACGCCATTTTTTACATAATTCATCAGCGATGCCGCGGGATAGACAACCAACGATGTGCCTATGATGACAAAAGCATCGGCAAGAGCAACAATTTCGGTCGCCGGCTCAAAATTTGGCACCGCTTCCTGAAAAAACACGATGTGAGGGCGCATATGATGCCCCTCGATAATGGTATCGGGTGTCGTATCGAGACTGTCGGGCGGCAACGTGCGTATGAACGTCGGATCGTCTATGGCACGTATCTTATCAATCTCGCCATGCAGATGTAACACATTGGTCGAGCCTGCTCGTTCGTGAAGATTATCGATGTTTTGTGTTATGACACGCACATCATAACGATCTTCGAGGGCGGCGATAGCGCGATGTCCGGCATTGGGGCGAGTATTAAACACCTCGCGACGGCGTGCATTGTAAAACTCATGGATAAGTTCGGGGTTACGCCTAAAACCGTCTGCCGATGCCACGTCCATGACGTTATAATTTTCCCACAAACCGTCACTGTCTCTAAACGTCTTTATTCCCGACTCGGCACTCATGCCGGCTCCGGTCGAAAATACTATTACCGGTTTTGTCTTCATATCATCAATAAATTACAACGTTATCCGAGAACTTCGTAGTGTAATATCGCTTCTACGAGATAGAGTGCCCTGATTTTGTCGCGAGGCATCTCCATATCATCATAATCGCTGTTAAAACTATGCAGTATCACTTTATCGTCATCGTGATGACGGCGCACGACTTTCACCATGCGATAATCATCGGTAACAACAACATACGTGTGACCCCAAAATATGGGCACATCATACGCCATCTGACGTATGGCGATAAAACTGCCGTGAGGAATGCGCGGAGACATCGAGTCTCCACTGACGCGCACTATGGGATATTCGGGATTGACTGTCGGCAGATTGAGACGCCCCACAATGCGGTCGTCGGTGAACATCGTGCTCAGTTCGGTGTGACCGGCGGTGACATCTATATCATAAACCGGAGCACCAACCATATATTTATGCCCGTCGGTTATAGCATTGAGTCCCCGCACATCGCTGTATGTGGGGATTTCTTCTGCTGCTTCGCGCGGAAATGGCACATCATCGCCACTTACGAGCCATGATTTTGACACGCCGAGATTGACGACGATGCGGTTAATCGTGCGATCCGAAATGGGCACGCGCCCCGACAGCATTTTTGACATATTAGACGGGTCAATGGCAATGAGCTCGCCAAACTGAGCCTGTGTCTTGCGCATAAACTTAATGAGATAGCGTATGCGGTCTATGACCGTGGCTTCGGGTGATGGCAGTTCAAGTGTCATTGCACGCCGTGCAAGTGTGTTTGAGGTGACTTTCATGATTAAATTTTACTGCTTTGATTATTATTTAACGATAGCTTTTATCGGTGTGTGACATTCGTTAGTCGTGATGAAATATACACCGGGGATAAGGTTGACTATGGTGTTGTCGCCGGCTGTCGGCAATATCGTGATAACACGACCGCCGATATCGTGAATGGTGACACCGGTGTGTGTCGATGAGCATTGCAAACGCAGACCACCCTCAACAGACACAACCGTCAGCGGAGCATCAACGCTCACGCCCGAGACGCCGTTATGGTCTACGAATATTACGTTCGAAGCCGGAGAGCGATAACCCAAACGCACAGCCTGCACCGAGTAAGCCTCCTTATCATAGAGACCGAAATCATCGATAAGCAATGAGCATTCATCACCAACGGTGATTTCCTCGACACTTGACGTGCCGCCGACATATTTTGTGCGCGTAACGACATAGGAGTCTACCTCTTGTCCCTCAACCGGTGTCCAGTTGGCAACATAACTTGTGGTTGTTATGTCTGTGGCAGCGGTAGCGGTGGGAGCCGTGAGTGTCGGTATAGGCAGACATTCTCCCGACAGAGCTATGCCTCGCGAACCGGGAACACCTCCACCCGAAATCAACAGACGCGATGTGTGTTTGCCTTGTGCCGCCGGTTTATAAGTGATTTTTAACTGATAGCCATCTGTCGAATTTACACGAGCAGCTTCGATTGACGTTGATGGTATCATAAAATAATCTTTGTCACCGGTATAAACCTGCACGCGCAAAGATGTCGTCAGATACTGACCCTTAAAGAAGAGATTGGCTGTGACACTGCCGCCCTCGGCGACCTGTCCGAAGTCGAGACTCATATCCTGCACCGGGGTTATCAATTCGGGGTCTCCACTTGGCGTGTCTTGTCCGGTGATGTCAAATGCCTGCCCCTTTTTGTTGCCCCAAATATACTCGGCGAGCTCAGGATAATCAATAAAGGGGTTGCGATTGTTTTGTATTTTATAAACCATCTCATTGCGACGTTTTTCCTTGTCGCTGACGGGGTCTTGGCGATGCCACTTCAACAGCATCTCCACAGCCCATGCGCTCAATGTCGGATAAGTGTTTTGGCTAACCATATAAGTGTATTTCCACGTTTGATCTTGGTAAGCCGTTGCCATATAGAAGTATGTGCGGGCAAAATCTCCCTTATATTCATCAGCCGGCTCAAAGACATATTTTGCGCCTCCTCCTTGTCCTTTAACGGCATAACCCACGGTTGACACACCATTGTCAAAATCTATGGTCATCGTGCGATCAACCTCGCCGAGGGGATAATTTAATTTTGCCGAGTTGGCATCTATCTCTGACGGATACAGGTGATTAAGATCTACATAACACGGCACATACGTGCTGCCGCCCCACCATGATTTGGGAAACGAGTGCTCACGATTCAGCCCTTTGAACGACGGAGTATAAAATGTTTTGTCCGAATACATTTCCCACCATCGATTTGAATCCGGATATACATCGGTTTGCATAAAATATTTGGGCAGGTCGTAGTATGACGATACCTGTGTAAAGTTGCGCACGAGCTTGAAAACGGCATTTTTGAGTTCTACGGTTTTAAGCCCGTTGAGCGATGTGTAATATGATGTCGGCACGACAAAATCCTCGCCGACAGCCGTTATACCAAAGACTGCGAGAAAGAGAGAGATTAGCGATAGTCGCAGATGTTTCATCTTGTATATTTATTATGTCTTGAATATTGTTGATTTGTGATATGAGGTCGCTATTGACGACAATTGCAGATTATAACACTTTATGCCATGCACGACGACGGCGATGTTGACGACGCTCAAAATATTCCCATTGTTTTTGCACATTGGCGTTATCTTCAAGCTCAACATTTGACTCTGCAAATTTATATCCGTTTTTGATATAATTGGGTATCAGATGGCTGAACAACAAGGCATTTACGCCCTTGCTTTGATATTCCTTGGCTATCGCCACGAGCAACAGGTCGACGACGTCCGAATGCCCGCGAATGGCTCGCAACAACCCCCACCATCCGGTAGGGAATAGTTTGCCTCCCGAATTTCTCAACGCTTTGGATAGCGAAGGCATCGATATGCCAACGCCGACGAGCTTGTCATCACCATCGATTATCAGACACACATCGTCAAGGTGCAACAATCCAAGATACATATCGATGTAATATTCTATCTGACGCTCCGAGAGAGGTACATATCCGTAAAGCTCGCTATATGTCTCGTTTATGAGATCAAAAATTGCACGACCATAATCTTCTTTTACTTTTTTGCGCGAAGTTATTTTATATGGACGCAAGTTGTATTTTCGAGACACAATATCGGCGATGCGCATATACTTTTCAGGTATGGCATCGGGCACGGTCATGCGATACTCAACCCAATCGGCATCTTTTTCAAAGCCCATGCGCTCCATATGTTTGGGATAATACGGATAGTTATATATGGTAGCCATGGTGCCCATCTCGTCAAAGCCCTCGATGAGCATACCCTCGTGATCCATATCCGAAAACCCCATAGGACCTATGATTTCGGTCATGCCCTGCTTGCGACCCAAGTCTGAAACGGCGTCAAACAATGCGTCAACCACCTCGTCATCATCAACAAAATCCATAAAGCCGAAGCGCAAAACCTTACGCTCGGTTTTGTTGTTGAAGGCATCATTGATAATGCCGGTGATGCGCCCAACCGGTTTACCATCGCGCCAAGCCATAAATGACTGCGCACGACAAAATTCAAATGCGGGATTTTTGTCAGGGAGCAAGGTATTGATTTCGTCCAATATCAATGGGGGCACAAAACAAGAATTACCGCGATACAAATCGATGCCGAAATGCACATATTTGCGCAATTCTTTTTTATTTGCCGTGACCGGTTTTATTATCAAAGACATGGTGGTATCTGATTTTTTATTGACGTTTTTGTTTTATTTACAGTGATTGATGTGATAGAAACGCGAGTATGGCAATCATCAACGACAAGAATATGATTATCATGATATAGAGCCGTTTTGAAGATGTGCCGTTTATAGCGAGTTCAAGCCCTTGAACATCGCGAAAACGTTTCTTGGGATCGGCAGAAATACAACGCGATGCCACTCGGCGAGCCACAGAGTCACGACGTCCGGTTTTTTCGAGCACCTCGGTCATTATCATTCCATAGTTAAAGAGATCGGCGGCGGTGTCAACCTGTGACAGTGATTTTTTGTGATCAAATCCGACATCGATGAGTTTGAGATTACCGATATTTTCCGTGAAAATTATGGTCTCGGGGCGTATGGGGTGGTGTACGATATGATTTTGCTGTATATACTCCATAGCTGCCGGAAGGCGCGTTTTGAGCTGTTCAAAGTGTTTATCTTCAAGACGGTTTTCGTCAAGGAGTTTACGCAAAGAGTCACCATAGACGTCATCGGTGATTATCGAGCGCCCCACACCGGGCACATCCTCAAAATCGTTAATCATCACAATATTGGGGTGTGACAGATTGTATCTCGCGTCAAATTCTTTTTCGAGCATCTCCCGATACTCGGGCTTGTCGGCATATTCGGGACGCAATGTTTTGAGCATTACCCATTTGCCGAATTTTTTTGCGGTATATACGAGATAAAATTCCTCATCCCATTGAGGAAGGTGTTCTATCTCGGTCCAACGCGGAGCGTTTTTATCGATATCAGCCATAATTAAATGTCGTTGAAATCTATATATTTAGCGTTATTGTTATCAGTGGCGTCGTTTTTTTCTTTTGTGGTTTGTTGGGGAGCGGAAGCCGTGACGTGTTGTTGACGGCGGCGCACTGTGGGTGGTGTCTCCATCGTTGCCATTGTCTCTTCATCGTCAAGATGCTCGGGGTCAATGACTTGCACTTTACCATGCAGTATTGACGTTGCTCCCGACCCATATTGATCTGTGATGCGTTCCGTGGGATTATTAATGGGTTCAGGCTTTTTGATGTTGTCTTTGACATCGTTGTTATAGGTCGTAACATCAAAGCCTGAGGCAAGAATGGTTATTTTTACCTGATCGGTTAGGTCTTCATCTTCATAAAGTCCCCACGGCACCTCTACCTCGCTTTCGATTTTTGTCACAAACTCCGTGAGCTCTTCAATCTCTTTTGTCTTTAACTGATGTTTGGCATCTGTGCTTTGATATACGATAATAAGCATTTTTTTAGAACTGCTGATATCGGTATCTTTAAGCAACGGTGAGTGTAAGGCATCTTGAATGGCTTTTGTCACACGATGTTCACCCGAGCCGTATCCCGACGAAATGATAGCCGTGCCACCATCTCTCAGTGTCGAGTTGACGTCTTTAAAGTCTCGGTTTATACTGCCTCGTTTGGTGATGATATCCGTTATGCTTTTCGCGGCATTTAACAGAGTGTCGTTTGCGTGACCAAACGACTCGTTTATAGTCTCCTCAGGATATATCTCGGTAAGTCGCTGGTTATTGATGACCAATAGGGCATCGACGTTTTTAGCCATTTCACCGGCACCGTCAAGAGCTTTGAGTATTCTCTTTTGTCCTTCAAAAAGGAATGGCAGTGTCACAATGCCGACAGTGAGTATGCCTTTTTCTTTTGCCATACGCGCAATGACCGGACCGGCACCGGTACCGGTACCTCCACCCATACCGGCAGTGATAAACACCATGTCGGTAGAGTCTTCAAATATCTCGGCTATTTTTGTGGCATTTTCTTCGGCATACTGGGCGCCGACTTCGGGTCTGCCGCCGGCTCCGAGACCGGGACCGATAACGAGTTTTGTGGGCACTTCTGACGAGTCAATAACCATACGGTCTGTATTGACGAGCACAAAAGAGACATCTTTTATGCCCTGTTTAAACATATGCTCCACGGCATTGTTGCCGCCGCCGCCGACACCTATGACTTTTATGCTTTGTATTGCGTTGTTTTGTTTTTGAAAATCGTTATCTTCAATGGGATCCTTAGTCATTGACAAATATGTTGTTTGGGGGTTGTTATGCATATTGTGTTTGTTGTTTCTTTTAGACATGGACGTGCTTTTTATCGTTGGTTTTCATCAAAATTCGTCATCGAGATTGCTATCTTCTTCACCTCCGATAAAATCCACAACTCGTTCTTTGAGTTTGTTTATGCGGTTTTTTAAGCGTGAATTTCCACGTTTTTTCTTTTTCTCTTCTTTCTCCTTTTCTTTTTCGGCGCGGCGCAACCGTTCTCTTTCGGCAGCACGACGTTTTTCCTCGTCAAAGTCGTCATCATCATCACTGAGAAGGTCATCGTCAAGGTCATCATCATCATCGTCATTATCTTCGATATGAAAACCTTCATCATTATGTGTCTCTTTTGAATCGACTTTCTTCGGCTCGATATGTTCCGGTTCCGGAACTTCGACACATTCCGTCGCATTATCAGATTCAGCCAACGGCACAGCGGCAACGAGTGTTGATATGATGTCAACTTCATCGCTTTCAACAACAGACGCGTCGCTAATGTCTATCTGACGTTGTATGGTAGCTTTGCGCACGGTCATACAACTCATATTTTCAAAGAGTTTGCCGATATTTTTCAGTTTGGAACCCTGTCCGGTCAATATTATGCCGGCAGAGAGGTCTGATTTTTTGTATCCGGCGAAGCCAATATGAGCCAGAACGTTGCCAACAATTTCAGTGGCACGTGATTGTACATATCTATCAATCTTGGTTTGCTCTACCGAGGCGTTGGCTGTGTCTGTGGAAAGTGCATTTCCAAGGCGATGTTTCAAGTCCTCGGCATCTTCGGTGGTGATGCCGAGTTGCATAGCCAAATCGTTTGTGATATGTCGTGAACCCAATGGTATTGTCGCAATGTACTGCAATTTTCCGACTTTATAAATGGCGACTGTCGTGGTCTCGGCACCTATGTCGACAAGCATACACCCGAGTCTTGTCTGCTCGATGGCGAGGCAAACATTTCCAATAGCTATCGGTCTCACAGTCCACGCGGCAATATCAAGCCCCATGCGCTTATTGACAACAGTTTCGATATTTTGAAGATTGCGTCCGTCACAAACAACGATTGTATAATCGGCGGCAATTTTTGTGCCTATCATACCAATAGGTTTGTCCGTTGGCAGATTGTCGACAAAGTAACGCAAAGGTATCACCTCGAGCACTTGGCGTTTGTCACTCACTTGGCGACATGCCTCGTCTTCGAGACGATTAATTATTTCACGTGTAATGGTGGCATCTTCATTTGGCATTGTCAGTCTAACCGATGTTTTGACTGTCGCCAAAGAGCGTCCGCCAACAGAGACATAAAGAGCCTTTATTTTTGCCGGCGCAAAACCGGGGCGCATTTGTATCTTGTCGATAAGCGTGGTCAACGCTTCGGTCGTGGCATCGACATTTTGCACACGTCCATATCTTACGGCATCACTCAGAAATACTTTTTCGACTGCATTGATAGTGAGAGATTGTTCACCGTTATCATTATGCGAAATTGTGGCATCACCGATTTTAATCACTGATGAGCCTACTTCGAGTGCTATTATTTGTTTATCGTTCATTGTATATGTTGTGGTGTCAGTTGGTTGCTTTATTGGCATTTTTTTGTTTTGTCTTGTTTGAGCGCTCTGCCTGCTCCCTCATAATTTCTGGGTTGCTGGTCATCATAGCATCATCAGGCACGTCATCAATCGTGTCTGTAACGACATTTAAAACCTTAACATCTTTTTTGCGACGTGTGGCAACAATACGCCCACCCCATTTCACCGAGATGGTGTCATAATAATTCCACCCTTTAACAGGCATAACCTCACGATAAAACGTTTTAAGTCTATCGATTTTTGATTGAAAATCGGCTGTGTCGCCAAAAACGACAATATGACCGAGCACGGCAGGGATAATCGTTATGTCGCCACGTCGGTTGATGTCTATCTGTGACGCCCACGCCTCTGCCGCCGGGTCATTTTTGAGTTTGGCAAGCATAGGCAACAGGGGTTTGACGGCAGCGACATCAGGTATTTTCCCCGATATTATCGGCACGTCTATGTTGTTGTCAGGGCGTGCTGTGATGCGTTTGCCGGCGGCATTGACATAATATGACTGTTTGCCGGCGGGAAATACTCGTGCAACAGGTATCATCGGGGTGACATCGATGCGCAACACTCCGTTGGCAAGAATCACTACTCGCGAAGACTCTATATTGTCACAAGCATCAAGTTTTTTTTCGATGACAAGGGTATTAATTTCTCCACGTTTCAAGGTGTCGAGTTTTTTCATCGGGTCACCGATGATTTTGTTAACATCATCGGCAGTGATAAACCCGGTGTTGAGTGTATCGTTGACACAAATATCGATGCCGTTAAACGGTGTCGCGGCTACCACGTGACGACTCACAACGACAGCTGTCAGCAAATATGCAAACAGCGCTATCGACAGCAGGCATTTTATGAGTGTACGTTTTTCGATTTTCATTATCTTATATTAATACCTTCCCTTATTATTTTGTATACAGCGATACAATGTCGCCGACATAGTTTATTATGTCGCCGGCACCGGCGATAAGGAGGATTTCAAAATTACGGTTTTTTATTGTATTACACAAATCTTGTTTCAAAATCAACACTTTTGACGATGTTGTGATGCGGTCAAAGATGATTTTTGAGGTCACTCCGGGTATCGGCAGTTCACGCGCCGGATATATGTCAAGCAAGATGACGTCATCGGCACCGGAGAGCGCGGCGGCAAATTCCGGAGCAAAGTCACGAGTACGTGAATAGAGATGTGGCTGGAAGGCAACCGTCAGACGATGTCCGGGATACAAAGCTTTGACTGAAGCGATAGATTGTTTCAACTCATCGGGGTGATGGGCATAGTCGTCAATAATGACATGACCACCGGGTAGCGGCTGTTTGAGGTGAAATTGAAAACGACGCTCGGCACCGAGATATGACGCCAAGGCTTTGCGCACGTCATCGCCCGTGACGTCTCCGGTGACCAAACAGGCAGCAGCGGCGGCGATGGCGTTTTCGATATTGATTTCAACGGGGACACCAAGTTCAATGTCTTTAATGATGCCTTGTGGCGTCACAAGATCAAAGACAATTGTGCCACCTCCACGGCGTATGTTGGCGGCATGGTAGTCGCCGGCATCGCGAGAGTATGTGAGGATGGTAACGTCTTTATTTGGACGTGGTTTTAATTTTAATCCGGTGTGGAGAATCAGTGTGCCGCCGGGAACTATCAGCGATGTGAAATGAGCAAACGACTCGAGATAAGCCTCTTCGGTGCCATAAATATCAAGATGGTCGGGATCTGTGGCAGTGACAACGGCTATATATGGTGTGAGTTGGTGAAATGAGCGGTCATACTCATCTGCCTCGACAACGGTGTATGGCGATGTATCGCTGAGCATAAGATTTGAGCCGGTATTGCGAAGTATGCCACCAAGGAATGCGTTGCAGCCTATCGATGCCGTGTCAAGTATGTGTGCCGCCATTGATGAGGTCGTGGTTTTACCATGTGTGCCTGAGAAACATAATGCCTCAGACCCACGTGTGATGAGACCGAGGGCTGCGGCACGTTTAATGATTTTATGCCCTGATGTGCGGAAGTGAGTCAAAATATTATTGTCATCAGGTATCGCCGGCGTGTAAACGACAAGAGTCGTTTGTGGATTGTCAAACGTTGGCGGTATTGTGGCTACATCATCAACAAATGTAATATCAACACCCTCTTTTTGCAGGGCTGTGGTCAAAGGCGTGGATGTGCGGTCATAGCCGGCGACTTTTTTGCCGCGTGAGACAAAATAACGTTCGATAGCTGCCATTCCTATACCTCCGGCGCCAACAAAGTATATATTATCGTAAGTCATTGTGGTATATCCTATTGATTACTTTTATAGATGTTCTTTTTAAAAATTGCGGCTATCGTGTGACTATGTTTTCAATATGATCCACAATCTTTGAGGCGGCATTGGGTAGTGCCATTTTGAGTATGTTTTCGCTCATTTTTTGGCGAGTGCCGACATCTGATAGCAATTTATCTATGGCGGTGGTGAGTTTCTCCACAGCTTGGTCATCGGGTATCAGTATCGCCGCGTCTACCATCGATAACGCCGAGGCATTTTTAAATTGATGGTTTTCGGCGACATTTGGCGATGGTATGAGTATCGCGGCTTTGCCGAGCAATTGCAGTTCACTGATAGTCAACGCTCCGGCACGCGCCACAACGAGGTCGGCAGCACGATAAGCTGTCGCCATATCTGAAATAAATGTCACGGCTCGCACACCGTCGAGTTTTGCCGCCGTTGAGTTTTGAGCCTCACTGCCATACGCTTTGCCGGTCTGCCACAAGATTTGTGCCCCGCCGGAGACAATATCTTGTGCCCCGGCAATAATTGCCTGATTGATGGTGCGTGCACCAAGCGAACCTCCAACAACAAGCACCAAAGGTCTATCGGGGGCAAATCCGAGTTTTGTTTTGGCTTCGGCAGGTGTCAGTGTCGAGCTGAGTATGTCGGCACGCACGGGATTGCCGGTGAGGCAGATGCTCTCGCCGGGAAAAAATCGCTCCATACCTTCATAGGCAGTACAAATGACTTTTGCTTTTTTGGCGAGGAGTTTGTTTGTGACGCCGGCATATGAATTTTGTTCCTGCAAAAGTGTGGGTATGCCACGCTTTTGTGCCGCTTTGAGCATGGGACCCGAGGCATATCCGCCTACTCCGACACAAACATCTGGTTTGAATGTTTTGAGCACCTTGCGCGCCTTGCTCAGTGAGCGCATAAGACGTATGATGACGCTGAAATTGCGCCACAGGCGATGACGGTCAAAGCCGGCGACAGGCAATGTTATTATTGGATAACCGGCAGCCGGCACGCGCTCGGTTTCCATACGTCCCTCAGCACCGACAAACAAGATGTCGGCTTGGGGGTGACGACGGCGTATTTCGTTAGCAATGGCGATGGCGGGAAAGATATGTCCGCCGGTGCCGCCACCACTGATGAGTATTTTCATTTCGTGTTTCATTTCTTTAAGACTGAGTGTTTATATGTTTTGTCGGCAGGCAACGCTGCTTTTAGCATCATTATAAAGCCGAGGGATTGTCTTTACTGTCAGCCATAGCATTATCTGAGAGCGATGTCAAAACTTCGCGCACAGCCTGTTTGTCTCCTTTACGCAAAGCAAAGCGACTGACACTCAACATTATGCCAAGAGCCACTGAGGTTATTATGACAGACGAACCTCCGCGCGAAATCAATGGCAGTGGCTGACCTGATACCGGCGAGGCTCCGGTGACTATCGCCATATGTGCCAATGCTTGTAAGACGATGAACAATGCCATACCGATGACAAGAAATGCCGGATATGCCTTTTTGCATTGTGACGCTATGACGCCTGAACGTCCCAGAAGCCATAAATACAGCACCAAGACACAGATGCCGCCGATGAGTCCCGTATCCTCGATTATTATGGCATAAACAAAGTCTGACGATGCAAGAGGCAAACGCGCCGTTTCGCGCGAGTTGCCGGGACCTACACCGATAACGCCACCATTGGCTTGGGCTATATATGAGTATTGCTCTTGTTGGTTATTCTGATCTATCGGCTCTTTGAGTTTGTCACTATGCAGATAGTTTGATATGCGATTGGCACGCATCTGTGTGCGGTCGCCGCTATTTGATGTCGCAGCTCCGTCTGTCATATATGTGGTTGTTTGAGGCTCGGATGTTGTCACTACTTTATATCCCATATAACATAAACCGAGAGCCGCATATATGCCAAGCACGATAAAAAATTTGCGCCAACTGACACAGCCGACAACCATCATGCCCAACGATATAAACATCATGATGACGGTATTTGTAAATCCCTGTGTGATCAAAAGACCGCAAAAGAACAATACGACGACGGCGACAATGATGACACCTTTTTTCTCGACACCTCTTTTACCTTTTTCTTGGTACTTTGACAACACATGAGCCGTCAGTAATGCCGCCGACAGTTTTATAAGTTCTGAAGGCTGCACAGATATTCCGAATAGCGAGAATGCACGTGTGGCTTGATTGATGCTTTGACCGGCAAATAAAGTGTATATGGCAGCTGCCACGCTGGCACCAATGATGAAATATGTGGCTTTGAAAATATACTTGTAGTGCAAACGTTGCAATGCCAACATTATCAAAAATCCGAGTCCCAACAGTCCGCCGTGGCGCAACAGGGGGGCAAAAACATTACCGGCGGCGACATCGCGCGATGACGCACTGTACAACTCTATGAGCGACACACACACCAATATTATGTATATGCCCCAAATCTGTTTGTCAGTACGCGGTTTTGGCGTGACAGCGACTATATCTTCGTGTAACGATCGCCTTGGTGCAGCTTCTCCCGGGGCATTGACAACATCTGTTCTCTCGTCACTCATCAGGCGTCCTCCTTTCGTGTGGCGAGGGCGCGGACAGCGTCCTTAAAGCGACGACCGCGGTCTTCATAACTTTTAAAGAGATCAAAACTTGCACAACATGGTGACAACAACACGGTGTCTCCATTGGTGGCGGCAGCGCGTGAGGCGGTAATGGCATCTTCGAGCGTGTGTGTGTCAACAACCGGAACGACGGGTGTAAAAAAATCAACTATTTTTTTATTATCGACACCCATAGCGATAATGGTTTTCACCTTATCGGCAACGAGTTGTTTTATCTGATTATAATCGTTGCCCTTGTCTTTACCGCCGAGGATAAGCACCGTGGGTGTCGTCATCGACCCCAGAGCATAGTATGTAGAGTCTACATTCGTGGCTTTTGAATCGTTGACATAACGCACGCCGGCAACATCACAAACATATTCGAGGCGATGTTCAACCCCGGGGAACGAGGCAAGCGATTTTTCTATCATCTCCGGCTTTATGTCCATGAGGCAGGCTATGGTGGTGGCTGCCATAGTGTTGTGCAGATTGTGTTCTCCGGGCAGCGGCAGTGATGTCAGGGGTATGTCTAAACCATATTTACCAACGGTGACTTTGAGGCGTGAGTCTTCAACATAAGCCGTGACTCCCCTACCCTTTTTGTCGGCAAATGGTAATGCCGTGGTCTCCAATTTTATTGTTGAGAGCTTGGCGTCAATCACGGGGTCATCTTTCCAATATATGAAGTTTTGCTCACGTCCCATGTTTTGAAGTATGCGGAACTTGGCATCGATATAGTTTTGCATCTTATAGTCATAGCGGTCAAGATGATCGGGTGTGATGTTAAGTATGCAGGCAATATCGGCGCGAAATTTCATCATATCATCAAGTTGGAACGAACTCAACTCGATAACATAAACCGGGTGTGGGTCGCGAGCAACCTGCAAAGCAAGCGATTTGCCGACATTCCCGGCGAGACCGGCATCGATGCCGGCATCGGTGAGCAGGTGGTGCGTGAGCAGTGTTGTTGTTGTCTTGCCGTTTGAACCGGTGATACATATCATTTTTGAGTCTGTAAAGTGTCCGGCAAACTCAATTTCAGACTCCACGCGAATACCTTTTTCGATGATTTTCTGCATCACCGGCGTTGTTTTGGCTATACCGGGGCTTTTGATGATGATATCGGCAGCGAGTATGCGCTCATAGTCGTGTCCTCCCTGTTCAAAGGGTATGCCCTCGGCTTTCAGCATATCGATATATTTATTTGATATCGTACCATAATCGCTGACAAATACTTTATATCCGCGAGAGGCGGCGAGTATGGCTGCGCCGACACCGCTTTCGCCGGCACCGAGAACGACAATATTAAGATTACCAATCATAGACATATTTTGGTTTGAGGTTTTTATGATGTTTGCTTTTGTCCTTTTACAATCGGCTTTATCTGATTTTTAATGACACAAATGTGCAGACGGCAAGGATTATGCCGATAATCCAAAAACGAGTGACAATCTTTGGCTCGGCAATCGGTTGGCGTGGTTTGTTTATCAAACAGTCGAGTGACGGGTCAGCGGCTTTTTGGAAGTGATGATGCAGGGGTGTCATCTTGAAGACGCGTCTGCCGCCGGTCATTTTAAAGAATGCCACTTGTAACACGACAGAGAGGTCTTCGATATAAAATATCGCGCAGAGCACCGGCAACAACAATTCTTTGTGTATAAGTATGGCAAACACGGCGATGATGCCACCAAGCGTCAGTGAGCCGGTATCGCCCATAAACACTTGTGCCGGATAAGCATTATACCACAAAAATCCGATAAGTGCACCGATAAACGCCGACATATAAACCACGAGTTCTTCTGACCCGGGTATGTACATGATATTAAGATACGAGGCATAAACAATGCTCGCACCGAGGTATGCCATAACCGCTAACGTGACACCGATTATCGCCGAGGTGCCGGTGGCGAGACCATCAAGACCATCAGTGAGGTTGGCGCCATTTGAGGTCGCAGCTACAAAAAATATCGTTATCAGCAGGAATACTATCCAGCCGCCCAATTCGCTGTAATCACCGAGCCATGATGTCAATGACGAATAGCTGAAATTTTGTGTCTTCACAAACGGTATGGTTGTCACAGGCGCCGCCGGTGTCACTGATGCAGATGCGTCATCTGTGGCGACATCTCCGGCATCGCTTGTTACCGCTGTTGCAACAGCCTGAGTCGGTTGTGCTGCCGATTCGGGTGTCGATGCCATCTCCGGATTGAGATACATCGTGGCGGCAACGACGACACCTATACCTATCTGTCCTATGATTTTATATTTGCCTTTTATACCTTCTTTGTTGTGTTTCTTGATTTTTTTGTAATCGTCAAGAAAACCTATCGTCCCTAACCAAAGCGTTGCAAACAACATCAACAGCATATAAGGGTTTGCTACCTTTGAAACCAACAGGCATGGCACGATGATGGCGATAATGATTATTATGCCTCCCATTGTCGGTGTCCCCGTTTTTTTCATTTGCCCTTCGAGACCGAGGTTGCGCACTATCTCACCCACCTGCATAAGTTGCAGACGAGATATTATGCGGCGTCCGATAAATATTGCTATGAGCATTGACAACACAAAGGCGGCGCCGGAGCGAAATGTCACATATTCCATCAGACGAGCGCCGGGAATATCATATTCGGTGAGAAGGTTAAATAGGTAGTAAAACATTGTTATTTGGCGTTATTAAACGAGAATTGGCAAATGTTTATAAGTTTTGTTGCTTTGAGTGCAAAGTTAATATTTAAAATGTCACGACACCAAGCATTTTTATTAAAATAGTTGGTGTTATTTTTTGTTGTCACGCGCGGCGAGTGCGTCTTTGACATATTGATGGTCATCAAAGTGTATGGTGCGACCGCCGGCAAATATCTGATATGTTTCGTGTCCCTTGCCGGCTACGAGAACGACATCTCCGCTGTGAGCTTCGCCTATCGCCGTACTTATCGCCGTGGCGCGGTCAAGAATTGTATCAACGTGACATACGGCGTCTGTGGGTATGCCTTTGATGATGTCGGCGGCAATATCGGCGGGGTCTTCGTCACGAGGATTATCTGATGTGATAATGACTCTTTTTGAGTAACGCGCAGCCTCGGCTCCCATCAGTGGTCGTTTACCGTGGTCACGATTGCCGCCGGCTCCGGTGACGGTGGTGATGGCGACATTTTTGACGGTGTCGCTTATTGATGACAGCACGTTGGCAAGTGCGTCAGGCGTGTGAGCATAGTCGATGACTACCGTCACGCCGTCCGACGATGTGAATGTTTCAAAGCGTCCGCAAACCGGTGTAAGTCTGCTGACAGCAATGGCGGCATCGTATTCGTTCCACCCCAACAATACAAGAGCGCCATAAACTGCCGTCAGGTTATAAACATTAAAGCGTCCGGTAAACCGCGTCACCATTTCGTGACCGTTTATTTTCATTGACGTTGAGTCTATGCGCGTTTCAATGATTTTGGCAGTGAAGTCATCAATAGTGCGCAACGAATAACCTTTGATGTCGGCACGCGTGTTTTGAACCATAACCCTGCCATTGGCATCATCGTCATTAACAAGAGCAAAAGCACCCTTTTTGAGGTTATCAAAAAATTTCTTTTTTGCCTTGATATAGGCGGCGACTGTCTTGTGATAGTCGAGGTGATCGCGTGTGAGATTTGTGAATATTGCTCCGTCAAAATCAAGACCGACGATGCGGTTTTGGTCAGCACCGTGACTCGACACTTCCATGGCGGCAAACTCACAACCTTCGTCGACCATTTTGCTCATCAACTCATTTATCTCCATTTGGTCGCCGGTGGTATGTGTTGCCGGTATCACGGTGTCTCCTATGCGGTTTTCGACCGTGGATAAAAGTCCTGATTTTATGCCGGCATCACTCATTGCGCGATACAGCAGCGTGGCTATCGTTGTCTTGCCGTTGGTGCCTGTCACACCCACAAGTGTGAGTTTTTTTGACGGATTGCCAAACCATTGTGAAGCGAGCATACCCATAGCCCACGATGATGAGGCAACACGTATATACATCACCTTTGTGTCAAGTTCTGACGGCAGTTGTTCGCAGACAATGGCTGTGGCTCCGCCGTCTATTGCTTTGTTTATAAAGTCGTGACCGTCGACGCCTGTGCCACGTATCGCCACAAACATTGCTCCGGGTATAACATTGCGCGAGTCAGCGGTGAGTGCGCTTATCGTCATTTGACTTTCATTGATTATCTCAATGGTGTCTATCGATTTCAGCAGTGATGATATATCTTGTTGCATATTATTATTTTCTTATTTTTACATAGCTTGTGACAATACAAGTTCGACTTTTGAGCCTTTTTTGATTGAAGTGCTGGCAGCCGGAGTTTGACTCTCTACAAATCCACAACCGGTGAATGTTACATTATAGCCGGCTTTTTCGAGTATGCCGACAGCCTCGCGCACACTCAATCCCACTACGTTAGGCACGCCTTTTTGTGTCTTCGCACTGACTATGCGCGAAGACGATTGCGTGCCAAGCATGGTTTTGATGTTTGATGCCTTCGTATCATTATTGGCATATATTGTCGGGCGCGTATTGTCGCTTTTTTCTCCTGTATGATAGTCGGGATTGTTATCGAGCATTCCGTGCGAATACATACGCATGGCTATATTTCTAACAACAACAGCCGATGAATTATTTGCCGATCTATGTTTCAGTGAGTTAGGCTCACTTATAACCACTATACAAGTATATTTTGGTTTGTTATAAGGATAAAAACCTACAAATGAATAGCGGTGTACTCCTTTTTTATAAGTAGAATCTTTTACACTCCATACCTGTGCCGTACCGGTTTTGCCGGCAATATCTACATACTTGTTCCTTGCATTTTTTGCTGTACCACCGTCACCATACACCACTTTATGTAACATACTTTGCATTATATGTGCATTTTCTGACGAGCACACACGATCTCGCACGTACGTCACCGGCAATATAGAGTCTCCTCTTGGCGTATGTATCTCTGTCACCAATCTCGGACGCACAAATCGCCCGTCATTAGCCAAAGCATTATAAAAGGCACATGTATATAACGGCGGTATAAATGATGAATATCCGAAAACTTGGCGGTCAAGAGACATTTGCCAAGCTTTATCTTCTTTCAATACCGAAAAGTATGCCGATTCTTCACCATAAAGACCAACTTTGAAATTATCACAAAAACCCAACTGCTTTACACGCTCTCTAAATTTGTTTGGATTGTCACGATAATGAGAAGCAACAAGTTTGGTCATACCTATGTTTGATGAATATTCAATAAATCTACTTACAGGCAACGCATTGGGACCATGAGTATCCGTTATTTCATTACCATAAGGATCTTTCCATGCTTTTTCTCCATATTTATTTATGTATGTATATGTTTGGTATACCTCTGATGTATCTCTGACGAAACCATCTTCAAGGGCAATAACCATTGACACGGCTTTGACAACCGAGCCGGGCTCATATAGTGACACGGCATGATTGCGTCCTTCGACATATTCACCTGTTTTTTCTTTATACTCGAGGTTTGATATGGCTTTGATATCGCCGGTGGCTACTTCCATCAATACCGCCGTGCCCCAATTTGCCTCACTTTCTTCGAGCATTTTTTCAAGCTCGGTTTCGACAATATCTTGCATGGCAATATTTATGGTGGTTTTCAGTGTATAGCCGTTTTGTGCCGGTTGGTCGGTCCAGTTGACAATGTTTTTTGTCAGGGGTATTTTTTTATAAATGCCGACATGTCCATAGAGCAACGAATCAAGAGCTTTTTCCAAACCCGAATATCCGTGAATGCCTTTATTGCCACCCAAATCGCTTACCCTACCTATCGAACGGCTCGCCATATCGCCATAAGGATAATCGCGCACAATCACTCTGTCTACTGTCAGACCTATATGGTTTTGCGTTATACCTTTGTTTTTTATTCTTTTGAAAAACGGATATTTCTTTATTTTTTCAACCTGATCATAAGTCAGATTTTTGAGTAATAAGAACGGTCGACGACGGCTTTTTATCGGCAATTGTTCTTGACCTTTCATTTTATCTTCGAGATATATGCGCCATTCTTTTGCCGTGCGTGTGTCATGATATGCGGCGAGTGTATCGCATAATTGCAACAAGTCTTGTCTGAACTCTTTAAACATAAATCTCGAAGTGCGTATGTCGATGCGCACTTCATATTTATTGGAGTTCGTTGCCAATTTAGACCCGTCATCGGCGAGTATGTCGCCGCGCTCCGGTGCTATGGTATCGATTCGTGATAAAACTTTATTGGCTTTTTCATTCCAAGCCGCCGCATTTATCACCGTGTTTTTCACCTCACAATACACTATACCGGCGGCAAACAACAATATAATAAACGATACCACAGAGTATCGAAATATTATATGAGCACTGCGCGTGTTTTTTTTACTATTTGCCATAACTTTACAATTTGAGATTATTATTTATCACCACTCATTTTGAGTTTATATGGCGGTTGTTCCTGTATTGTGAGTCCCGGATGCACGGAGTCTGCTATCTGTTGTATTGCCGACTCGCGTATGCGTGACATATATCTGCTGCGCTCGTCTATACTTTGGGCTTTTATAATATCAAGCTCGACAGACATTTGGCGTATCTGCTCCATTTCTGTCTTACATTGGTATTTTGATGCAATGTATATCAATAAAAGTCCGATAAAAACGAATATTTTAGCCCAATGTTTTACTATAAAATCAGAGTTGACCCGCTTGCCCATGACAAAGTCATGCAACCACGATGTTTTCTTTTTATCGCGGGAAGTATCTTTATCTGATTTTTTTTGCGAGTCTGCCATATCTTGATTTATAATTTTTGTGCTATTCTGAGCTTTGCCGAGCGAGAACGCGGATTGGCGGCAATTTCTGCCTCGTCAGGTACTATCGGTTTTGAATTTATAAGTTTCAAAGGCGTGTTTACACGACCAAAGAAGTCTTTTTCTTGTATGCCCTCGATGTTACCGGTGCGCATAAAGTTTTTCACCAATCTGTCTTCTATCGAATGATACGTGATGATAACGAGACGACCGCCTGGTGCAAGTGTCTCTAATGATGATGTCAAGAGTTTGCGCAAAGCTCCCATTTCATCATTCACAACTATGCGCAATGTTTGATATATCTGTGCAAGTTGTTTTTTCTGACGTGCCGGGTCTATGATATCTGAAACGGCAGCGAGCAGGTCGCCCGAAGTTTCGAGAGGCTTTTTTTTGCGTGCTTTATCTATGGCTGTTGCCACACGATAAGCGTTTGGCAGTTCGCCATAAATTTTGAGTATGTTAGTGAGTTTATCCGTGTCTATACTGTTGATAATATCACCGGCGGTTTGAGACATGGATTGATTCATGCGCATATCTAACGGAGATGACGTATCACGAAATGTAAAACCTCGCTCCACGACATCAAAGTGATGAAACGACACTCCCAGGTCGGCAAGTATGCCGTCAACTTTTTCCACGCCATAATAGCGCATAAAGTTTTTTATGAAACGAAAATTGCTGTACACCATCGTAAAACGGTCATCTTTGAATGCTCGTCTCACGGCATCTATGTCTTGGTCAAAACCATAAAGGTGTCCGCCTTTGAGGTGTGACAATATTGCTCGCGAATGACCGCCGCCGCCAAACGTGGCATCAACATACGTTCCCTCGGGCTTGATGTCAAGTCCGCTCAATGTTTGTGGCAAAAGTGCCGGTATGTGATATGTCTCTGACACGCTTTTATCTTTATGAGTCTTGTTTATAGTGTTTTAGCTTATTTTTATTTAACGCTTTTTGGGGAGTGTAAAGTTACTTCATTTTTGAGTCAAATTTGCTGTTTGTGACAAATTATTTTTAAGTATTTTTTATAACTGTTTTTAATGTTATGATTTTTAAAGTTTTATTGCATTTTTATTTTTTTGCAAACATTTCTTTTACTTGACGGCAATCTCTTTCAAGAGCCACACGAAGTTCATCTATTGATTTAAATTTTTGCTCGTCACGCAATTTTTCGACAAATGATATTTTTATGTTTTTGCCATACAAATCACCTGTAAAATCTATGATATGCACCTCTATCTTGCATATTTTATTGTCACTGACGGTTGGATTTTCGCCGACATTTGTCATGGCTGTGTATTCTATGCCGTCAATATCTGCCTTGCAGCCATAAACACCGTCACAGGGTATCATTATAGATTTCTTTTCTATATCATCAACATCTATGTTGGCTGTCGGAAAACCTATTTTACTGCCCAAATGTCTGCCTTCTATCACCCTACCCTCCAAAGTATATGGATATGACAACAACTTCGAGGCAAGACTGACATCACCTGAGGCAAGAGCTTGGCGCACTGATGATGATGAAACCGCAACATCTGTACTATCGATGGTAAATTTCTCGGCACGCTCTATTTTTATACCCGAATTTTTGGCTGCGTTAACATAGTCATCTGTATTTTTTAGTCCGTCACTGCCAAAACCGTGATCATACCCCATAATAAGATGCTCAACATGATAATGCTTGCCAATGAAATTCAAAAACTCTGCCGCCGTCATCTGCCGCACGTTTTCATCAAAGTCAAGTGTCACCACTGTGTCTATGCCACACTCTTTTATCATCTTTACACGCTGTTGAAGTGTGCATAGATACTTAGGTACACGTTCCCTACATATCACACTCATAGGGTGATTGGCAAAGGTAATGACCATTGATGAGGTATGAAGAGCACAGGCTTTTTCTACGGCTTTTCTTAGCAAAAAGCGATGTCCGGCATGCACTCCGTCAAACATACCGATTACACATACCTTGCCCTTATTATCTTCTTTGCTTTCGATGGTGGCATTCATAAATTCCTCTTTTCAGTAAAATATCAAAAAACTCCGTACCGGGAGCAACGTATGCCGACTTATATCCGCAGGCTTCCGAGGCTTTACAGTTTTCAAGAGAGTCGTCAAAAAACAATGTTTCTTCGGGAAGTATGCCAAACTGCTTTGCACACAAATCAAAGATTTGTGCCGCCGGTTTCATACATTTAGCCTCAAATGATGTCACCATGCCGTCAAAATAATCCTCACGACTCTTACCCTCAATAGTGAAAGCTTTACATATAAAGTCATTCCACATGATTGGATTGGTGTTTGACAATAAATATATTTTATATTTATTTCGTAACAGTGTCAACTGTTTCAGACGATATGCCGGTATGCCCAAAAGAAATTGCTGGAAAGCATCATCTATCTGCTTGTCACTGACATCACTCTCGATATTTTTGCGCACATCTTCGCGAAACTCGACGGCAGTTATCTTGCCGCTTTCGAGTAAAGCAAAAGCTCCTTTTTGTCCATAGTCACCCAAAAATTCATCGACATTCTTAAATCCGAGTTTTTTGAAAGCCTCGGCACAACGATTGCGATC
>CAVCBR010000029.1:0-28255 GCA_963600695.1 bacterium | reverse complement strand
GTTTAGGGCTTCTCTGTCGCTTGATTACCTTATTACGCTCTTAAAAAATTTTGGCATATAAGCCGCTTTTTTAGTCCTTTACTCGCGGAGACGGCTGTCGATGATGATGGTGACGGGACCATCGTTTATCAGCGACACCGCCATGTCGGCACCAAAGACACCGCGCTCCACACGCTGCTCGCTGCCAATGGCTGCCGTCAGCTGCTCGCCGAGCATATCGCAATACAGATCATAAAGCGAGCGCGCCTCATCGCCTCGCGCCGCACGGATATATGACGGACGCGACCCCTTGCGCGTCGATGCCGTCAGGGTGAACTGGCTCACCGCCAACACACGTGCTCCCGCCACTGCCGTTATCGGCAAATTCATAACCCCGGCGGCATCGTCAAAGATGCGCAATGCCGCCGTCTTTGCCACGAGCCACTTGACATCGTCGATGGTGTCGCCACACTCCACGCCCACGAGCACCATGAGTCCGCAATCTATGCTGCCGACAACCGCACCGGCGACACTCACCCGCGCTTCTTTCACTCGCTGTATAACTATTCTCATCTTTTTCCGTTATTTTAATCTTATTCGTCTATAAACCAACACAATCCCGACAAAAGCACCGGCAGAACCAATCCGCGTCGACTCCTCGCGTGGCGGTTATTGATGGTCATCACCAGTTAAATCACTGTCATCGTGCGCATTATCTTTCGTTTGCAGTCCTTCGACCACAAGTCGGGCGCGAGCCTCGCCAACAATGGCGGCGATGGCGTCAAACGATGCCTCGCGTATGCGTTTCACCGAGCGAAAATGCCTCAGCAACATTGTCGCCGTCTTGGGACCAACGCCCTTGATGCCGTCCAATTCACTGACAATCTGAGACTTAGAACGCAAATCGCGGTGAAATGTGATGCCAAACCGGTGCGCCTCGTCGCGCAATGCCTGTATAACTCTCAGTGACTCAGACGTTTTGTCTATATACAGCGGATAGCTGTCACCGGGAAAGTATATCTCCTCCAAACGCTTGGCGATGCCCACAATCGAAATCACGCCGCGCAGCCCCATCTCATCGAGAGCCTCCACTGCCGACGACAACTGCCCCTTGCCGCCATCGACGACAATCAGTTGGGGCAATTCCTCACCCTCGCTCATCAGCCGCGTATAACGCCGCGTCAGCACCTCTTTCATCGTGGCGAAATCATCGGCACCGACCACCGTCTTAATCTTAAAATGACGATAGTCGCGCTTTGACGGCTTGGCGTCGCGAAAGACGACGCACGATGCCACCGGGTTTGTGCCCTGTATGTTTGAATTGTCAAAGCACTCTATGTGGCGTGGCAGCGTCGGCAGGCGGAAATCCTTCTGCATGCGGCTGAGAATGCGTTCTGTGCGCTCCTCGGGATTGTGCCGTTCAAGGTGTTTCAAGGCATCGATTTTAGCCCGACGGGCATTATCAAGAGCCATCGCCAACAGCCGTGCCTTGTCGCCGCGCTGCGGCACGATAAACGTCACATCGGACATCTCGACATCGGGCACCTCGGGCACCACGACTTCACGATACTTAACGCCTAACTTTGTCGCCACCTCGTCAAGAGCATACGAGAGTATCACAGCTGTCGTTTCGTCCAATCGCCGCTTGTAGCGCAGTGTCAGCGAACCGGTGACCGTGCCGTGATGCACATGCATATAGTTGACATAAACATCGGCGACATCATCATCGACGGCAAAAACATCAAGCTCATCGACAGTCTGCGACACTATCACCGAACGCGCACGATAGCGCATGATGACATCATACTTCTCCTTGACCTCTTGTGCCTCCTCAAAACGCAAATCCGCGGCCAAACGACCCATCTCGGCACGCAAATGTTCGACAAGCGTCTGGGTCTCTCCGCGCAAAATATGCTTTATCTCGTCAATATACACGCCATACTCCTCGGGCGAAATCAACCCCGTGCAACAGCCTCGGCACTTATGAATATGATACTTTAAACACAATCGACCGCGACCGCCGGCAATATACTTCTCGGTCAGCGGCAGGCGACACGTGCGCACCGGATACAGCTCATCAATCAGATTAATCACCGTCTTTGCCACCCGTGTGTCAGAATACGGTCCATAATATTTCGAACCGTCCTTGACATACTGACGCGTGATAAAAACTCGCGGAAACAGCTCATTTGTCACCACTATCCACGGATAAGACTTATCATCTTTGAGCAGTATGTTATACCGCGGCTTATGCTCCTTGATCAGCGCATTCTCCAGATTTAACGCATCTGGCTCCGTGGGCACCACAATATAAGACATATCGGCAATGGTGCGCACAAGGACATTCGTCTTTAACGACTCATGCACACGATTGAAATATGACGACACACGCCGTTTCAAATTCTTAGCCTTACCGACATAGATAATCTTGCCGCCGGCATCATAATAAATATATACGCCGGGAGTGTCGGGCAAGAACGAAACCTTCTCTTTGAGTGTCAAATTATTATCCATCATCACTTTTCTATCGCCATCATATTCTATTACCATTGTGCCCTATCGTCATCGTGTCCTATCGCTATCGTATCCTATCGCCATCGTATAAATAGCAATCCATTCCATTTTTCGCCCTTACATCAAGGCATTTTATATTGAGACATTAATTAGCGAAAACGGCAGAGGAACCATATACGCAATGCGGACACACTGTTATGCGTCCGCATTATGCACGACAGCCCACGCTCGGCGCGAGCAAATCGTATTAATATACTATCAACGATGACACTTCGGCGTCAGCCGGCAACTTTGCGCGACCGCCGAGAGCCGACAGCTCGATGATAAAATTGATATAAATCTTTTTGGGATTAAGGCTCTTTACGAGTTCATAAGCCGCAGCCATTGTGCCACCCGTGGCGAGAACATCATCATGGAGCACAACGATATCATTCTCGGTTATGGCATCACGGTGTATCTCAATGATATCCGTGCCATACTCCTTGGCATATTCTGCGCGTATGGTGTCTGCCGGCAACTTGCCCGGCTTGCGTGCCGGCACAAAACCCGCACCCAGCTCAAATGCCAAAATCGAACCTCCGATAAAACCGCGCGACTCAATGCCGACAACCTTGGTGACACCTTTGTCGCGATAAAGCTGAGAGAGATCCCAACCGATGATGTGCAAAGCGCGAGGATCTTTAAACACTGTTGTGAGGTCTTTAAATACGATACCCTTTGTCGGGAAATCATAAACATCACGAATTCTTGATTTAATATATTCCATTTTTTTAACGGGGTTAAGTGTTTGATTTATCGTTTTATATCCATCAAATTGTTCCACGTGGAACAATTTGTTTTATCGTGTAACTTTATCCTTGTTTATGTTTATCGTTATCTGTTTTTATGTTTATATCTATGTTTATAACCATCTTTGTTTGCGCTTACAGCTATCTGTCTTTATGTTTACATCTATGCTTATAACCATCTTTGTTTATGGCTGTCTTTGTTTGTAGTCGTCCTTATTTATGGTTGCCTTTGTTCTTGCTTATACTTATGCCTATGTTTATGTCTATATTTTTACGCCGGTGGTTACATTGCGCTTATTCTTGTTTGAGTCGCGGCTCTTTATCTGCCCATCAGAATTAACAGTATGTTGATGTCGCTGGGCGAGACGCCGGGAATGCGTGATGCCTGACCGATGGTGCGCGGGGCGATTTTTGTCAGTTTTTGTCGTGCCTCTGTTGAGAGTGATGTCAGCGTCGAGTAGTCAAAGCGTCCGGCAATAACGACATTTTCGAGGCGTTTGAGTTTGTCTGCCATGAGTTGCTCACGATCTATATATCCGCGATATTTGATGAGTATTTCGGCTGCCTCAATGATTTCGTCACGGCGATCTATTGGGAGTGCATCGATGGCAGAGCGCAGCTTTGGCACGGCATCAACGAGTAGCGGTATCGTGAGCTGTGGGCGCAATATCAAATCGACAAGTTTCACGCCTTGTTTTAATGGCTGACAGCCGAGGCTGACGAGGTAGTCATTTATGCGATCGGCGCGCACCGAGGTGTTTTGTGCGAGTTCTATGAGTGAGTCTCGCAGTTGTCGTTTTTCTTCGCACAGTGTCATGCGTCTGTCGGCGGCGAGACCTATGGCGTGGGCAAGTGGTGTGAGGCGCATATCGGCGTCGTCTTGACGCAAGAGTATGCGATGTTCGGCGCGAGATGTAAACATGCGATATGGTTCATCAACGCCTTTTGTTATAAGGTCGTCGATGAGCACGCCAATGTAGGCTTGGTCGCGTCCGAGGGTAAATTCGCCGCCACCATTAACCGTGAGTGCGGCATTTATGCCGGCGATGAGTCCTTGACCGGCAGCTTCTTCATAACCGGTGGTGCCGTTGATTTGTCCGGCGAGGAACAGATGTTGGAGCACACGTGATTCGAGTGTCGGTTTTAGCTGCGTGGGGTCAAAGAAGTCATATTCTATGGCATATCCGGGACGATATATTTGGACGTTGCGCAGTGCCGGGATTGTTTGCAGGGCTTCAATCTGTATGTTTATCGGCAGTGATGACGAGAAGCCGTTGAGATAGTATTCGTTGGTGTCTTCGCCCTCGGGTTCGAGGAAGAGGTGGTGTTCGTTTTTGTCTGCAAATGTGACAATTTTTGTTTCTATCGAGGGGCAGTATCGAGGACCGATGCTCTTGATTTGTCCGTTATAGAGCGGCGAGTCGGCGAGACCTGAGCGCAAGATGTCGTGCGTTTGAGGGTTGGTCATCAGCGTAAAGCATTGGCGCTGTTTTAGTTCGCGCGTCACCTCGGGGAGATAAGAGAATTTGTGGAAATCGTTATCGCCGTCTTGAGGTGTGGTCAGCGACCAATCTACCGAGCGACCGTCGATGCGCACCGGCGTGCCGGTTTTCATACGGTTTGTGGCGATGCCGCATTGTTGTAATTGCTCGGTGAGTCCGTGTGCCGACGGCTCAGCGGTGCGCCCGCCCTCGACCATCGTACGTCCTATGTGCATCAAGCCGTTAAGGAATGTGCCGTTTGTCAGCACCACGGCTTTGGCTGTGAAATGAGCTCCGTTTTGAGTATAGACGCCGCGCACTTGTGAGTCTTTGATGTCGAGTTTGGTGACACTATCCTGCCACATATCGAGTCCGGGGGTGTTTTCGAGGGCATGTCGCCATGCTGCCGAGAACTTCATTCGGTCGCTTTGAGATCGAGGGCTCCACATTGCCGGACCTTTCGAGCGGTTCAGCATTCTGAACTGTATGGCTGTGCGGTCGGTGATAATACCCGTGAGTCCGCCAAGAGCATCTATTTCTCTGACAATCTGACCTTTGGCAATGCCGCCGATAGCCGGATTACAGCTCATCTGTGCTATTTTATTCATATCCATAGTGATGAGCAGTGTCGATGTGCCAAGCCGTGCGGCAGCATGAGCAGCCTCACAACCGGCATGTCCGGCACCGACGACAATCACATCATAATCAAATCTCATCTTTCTATATGGTCTATAAATAAAGTTTTCTGTTTGTATATTTTATTGTCTATCAAAGGCGATATTTCGCTGAGCACCAATATGTTGTTGTCAACAAACCGCAAATTAATCTTATGGAACTAAAACATTGAGAGGGCTTGGTTCTCATGGGCTTCCATGATTTCACGTTCGCCGGGACCTTTGTCATTTATGCCACAGAGGTGCAGAAGTCCATGAACGATCACACGTCGGAGTTCTGTGTCATAATCGGCATCAAATTGTCGGGCATTTGACGCCACCGTGTCAAGCGAAATATAAATATCGCCACTGACCATGCGTCGTCGCGAGTAGTCAAAAGTAATGACATCGGTATAGTAGTCATGCTTTAGAAACTCACGGTTGACGTCCAAAATCTTGGCATCATCACAAAAGACATAAGCCAGCGCACCGATAAAACGGTCGTGAGCCTCAGCCACTTTTGCGAGCCAAGTCTCAACGCGTTTCATATCAAGCGAGGGCATATCAACACCTTCGGTCTGCCAATCAATTGTCATAGCACAACAGATAGTGCTCGGGGCACTACGAGATTAAAAGATATGCAATTAAACAATTCGTGCCATACTTTGGTGTCATACAACGTTTTAACGTGTTTGTCGTATGTGCTTAAAAAGCATATACACCTATTTAGGCAACATAACTGACAAAGTTACTAAATATTATTTAAAAAGCTCCCCACAAAAAGCAAAAAAATCAGTTTTCTTGGCGAATGCCCTAACATTCAAGACATTATCATTTAATCTTTTTTAGTCAAAAACGATTCTCACCCCAAATTGTCGTATCATTGATGTTGCATTATGCTCCAAAGGGTAAAAAACCGTCTTATTTGTCAAAAGGGAGATGAGATAGTGGTGAAAGTCTTTTATGCCAAAAACTTTGCTTAGGTATAAAAGTCGCGGCGGTCAGTAAAATTTGTCGGTGTCATTGATTGACGTCTGTCTTATCATGTTGATTCGACGGCTGAGACACAGCGGTTTTGTCAAAGCGATAGAGGTTGCAGCCAATATAGTTGCCGAGGATTGTAGCCCCATATATCGGCAGAATGGTTAAAATATTGTCACTCAGAAAGTCCAAAGGACAACTCAGATAATAAACCACGTCGGCAATGCAGTGTGGAAAGCCGCATAAAATAAACGTCGGCACACCAAACAGTAGCGGTAAAAAATTCTTTTTGCGTGCAAAATTCACCGATGTTGTCATAATAAATCCGCAACCCACAGAGAGGAACAGACACCTGCCCCACCCCACCGAAATGCGAGTAGTGACGATTGTGTTCACCTCGGGAGTTAGCAGCAATGACACCAACCCACAGCCAATGATGTTGCACAAAAGCACGAATGCCAACTGTTTGATGTTTGTCGTAAAACCCGACATACCCGTAAAGAGATACCATTTGTAATTAACGATGGCGAGAAGTCCGAATGAGAACAATACCGCGCCGGCGATGCCTCCGGTTTTAAGATACATCATCGAGGCAATACCTATACACACGCCGGCTAAAACCGATTTGGACAAAGTTTGTTTAATCATAATGATTGTAAGGGGCAGATGTGAGAAAAAAAAATAAGCAGGCTCTATACGAATTGACAGCGTCTGTTTATATGAGCGAGCGGGGAGCAACCGACAATAGAAATCCCGACGAGCTTAGTCGCATCAGTCGCTGCTGTCATCGCTGCGGTCACCGTTCAAAGTTACCAATTTTTCACGAAAGAGATAAAAACATAAAAGACAAAAATGATGTCAGCCTTTTTGTGTAACTTTGACGCTGCCAAAACGTGTTCAATACCCAACCGGTCATTGAGTATAAACAATAGCAAACAGACATTAACACTTATTTACTTTTGCGTTTTGGTTTGACAAAAGTCATGAGCGCGTAAAACCGGGTTAACGTTCATTGTTTCTATACATTAACCCGATTTTAACGCTCTGAGATTTCAAAAAAACAAAGACGCAGACCAAGGATAAAGAATTATCCCCGCCTCAACGAATAAAAAATCGACAAAAACATGACAACAATCGAAATTCAACAAGACGTCCATTTGAGGTCAAAAAATTTTCTTGATGAGAGAGTGACAAGATGGAAAAACGAACTATATAAATATGCCTCGCCGGAAAAAGCAAAAATACTCAGTAAATTTTTCAAAACCGGCAAAGGCGAATATGGAGAGGGCGACAAATTTTTAGGCATTGTCGTTCCCGACACTCGCCGAGTGACAAAACTACATTTCAACGAAGACATCAGAGTCATCACCGAAATGATAAAATCAGACGAACACGAATATCGACTCAGCGGACTCCTCGCCCTTGTGATGAAATATCAAAAATGTGTCAAGCAACTCACAAAAGCGCCAACGGCAAAAATTGGCGAGAATAAAACAGTAGCAGAATTGGCGATAGCCAAAGAAGAGATCATTGACACGTACATAAAGTTGAAGCAACGTATCAACAATTGGGATCTCGTGGATCTTAGTGCCCCCTATATCTTGGGCGAAGAACTGTGCCACGGACAACACACAGACACGCTAAAACGGCTGAGCAATTCACAATCATTATGGGATAAGCGCATAGCCATCGTTGCGACGCTGACGCCAACACGAAGAGGCATACTATGTTATGCCGAGGATATGATCTCGCAACATATTGGAGAAAGTCATGACCTTTTGCATAAAGCCGTGGGGTGGGTAATGCGAGAAATCGGCAAAAAAGACATGGACAAACTGTGCGAAATGTTGACTATGCTCATCGATAAAATCAGTGCGACAAGTCTGAGCTATGCCACCGAAAAGATGACCGCCGACCAAAGAAAATATTGGCAGAGACAGCGACGCATATCACAAAATGTCAGATAATTGACATATAAACACGAGACTACAACAAAAAAACAGTAATTTTGCAAATTAAAAGGAGCGGTGCATTCACCTCAGGAAAGGTATCCCCCCTACCCCGTCTCATCTGCCCCGACAAGCAAAACTTAAAAACATGAATCATATAACAGCCACGATAATAACCCTCAACGAACAAGAAAACATCGAGCGATGTCTCAACTCATTAAGTGATATTGCCGATGAGATTGTCGTTGTTGACTCAGGCAGCACCGATGCCACCGTTGACATCTGCAAGCGATACAACTGTCGGGTGAGTACGCGCAAATTTACCGGTTATGGCTCACAGCGACAATATGCGACATCACTTGCCACACACAGTTATGTTCTCGCCATCGATGCCGATGAGGTGTTGTCCGAACAATTGCGCGAAAGCCTGTTGCAGCTAAAAAAACAGGGGTTCAGCCATCGGGTTTACAGCTTTGCCGTTGCCGAATATTATTGGGGCAATGAGGTGAAACACTGCGCAATAGACAATAAGCCCAAGATACGCCTTTTTAACCGCCGCTATGCCCAATGGAACTTGCACGATGTCGGCGAGAAATTGACATTCAGCGAAGCCTTGCGCCCGGTGTTGCTTGACGGCAAACTCCTGCACTATCGCGCAAACAGCATAGACGAATTTTGTCAAAAAGAGCAACTTCGCGCCCAACTCAATGGAGCCGCCTTAGCCGTGCAAAAGCCACATATATGCACTATTGCTCCAAGCATAGCTTGGGTTAAAACCTATATGCGGCTGATGATAAAAAAGCTCGCCTTTGCCGATGGCAAAACCGGACGCATCATAGCCCGTGTCGTTGCCGACTCGTCAAAAGAAGCATATAAAATCGCAATACAACAACAAAAACAGCCCACGCAATGACCATCATCGACATACGCAATGACGCAAAACGCCCTCTCGATGATGGCTCGCGCCTCGTCATCGACAGTCTCAAAAACGGATATGATATAGAGACAATAATATTGTCACCTTCAATATTCAGCAGCTTGACAGCCATGCAGATAGCAAGTTGTATGAAACGCAAACCGACAGATGCTGTCATCTGTCACACACACAAAGATCTCATCGCCGCATGCTCGGCTCAAAAACTTGTCTCCGGCGCGAAATATAAAATAATCTTTCGCCCCTATCCCGAGAGCCGCGCCCCACGAGCCGTCACCGCCGAGATTGCGAGAACTGTCAGTCATTGCCTGTATCACAACAACGCAGAACAACAGACATGGCAACAAGCTTTCGTGCAACACACGTCAGCCCCTAAATCATCGATTCTCGACATCGCAGCATGTGGCGACACTTCTGCCAAGGCGCCAAGATACACTGCCGGCGACACACTAAACATACTGTGGGATGGAGCCATAAATGAGCCTCAACGCCTTGATTCTATGATCGAAACAATGATAAGAATCAGGCGATGTAATCCCGAATTTATCTCAAAAATAAGGCTTTACATCAAGGGACAGGGCAAAGCGCGATATGTGATGCCCATTGTTCGCAAAAGTCGCAACCACACCGCTCTCAATATCGTGTGGTGTGGCGTCGGCGATGCCAAACACCCCGAAGCCACCGGCGGCAACAGCACAATCGCCTTGCCTGAAAATGTCCACATAAATGTACAAACCGAGACGACAACGACATCAGAACAAGCCAAAGAACTGAGTCGCGGCATACCCCTGCTTGACCCCTGTGACACAGTCGGTGCAGCAGCGTTTATCACCGATATTATCACCACCGATGACAGCTATGACAACGCTTGCAACGCTGCACGCGAGCGCTATAAAACGGCGAACGCTCCATGTTTCCACGTGGAACAATGGTTAAGAATACTTTCTGTTAAATCTGCTGACAAATAGACCATTAATGACAAAAACCATACGAGTCATCGCTCTATATCACGACTCAGACACCATTATAGACCACACGCTCGACATCTTGGCGCAAACTCCGGGATTTGAGATCACCATAGCCTTGCCCGAAGGGCAAACGCCAAGTAATGAGACCTCTCACTGTCAGCATGCAACAATAAAACCCATACATGGCAAGATGAGCTTCGGTGCAGCACGTTCTCTGCGCAAACTCATCAAATCGATCGGTGCCGATGTGGTGTTTGCCGTATCGACATCTGCGCTATCCACAGCCCTGATAGCCACGAAATTTATGAATGTGAAGGTTGTCGGCTATCGCGGCACCGGTGCGCGTGTTCATCGCTTTGACCCCACATATCGCATGGCGTTGCTCAACCGTCGCGTGGCGCATATCATTTGTGAAACAAAAGACATCGAAAACTACCTCAGCACATACATTCCCGGGGACAAGCTCTCGACAAAGACCAAGCCATACGATCCGGCGTGGGTGAGCCAAGCCCTCGCCAATCCGCTAACGGCGAATGCAGACGGCACCATAATCGCCGGCAGACGTCCGGAGACAGACGAGACACCGCTAAGATTGGTGTATGTCGGCATCACCGTCGGACGGCCGCATAAAGGTTTGTCACACCTCATTAATGCCGTCAATATACTAAATGACAGAGGTATAGCAACACAGCTGACTGTCGTTGGCGAAGCATCAAAAGAAGATATGGACGCGGCGGCGGATAACGTAATTTTTACCGGCACGCGCCGTGACGCCCTTCACTTTTTGCCCTCGGCACACGTCTTTATTCTGCCCTCAATACGAGATGCCTCGCCACGTGTCGTGCGCGAGGCACAAGCCTGCGGTCTGCCATGTATCGTCAGCGACATCATAGGCGCTCGCGACCTGATAATTCCTGACGGCGAACAGCAGTCAGGAATACTTGTCGCCCCCGGTGACGCCACAGCCATAGCCGATGCCATCGCCACGCTGTCGGCAGATCGCAAATTCCTTAAAAAACTAAGTGGCAACGCTTTGCCAAACATTGTCAACAACTACAAAATTGATGAATATGTCAAATACTATGCCCGACTCTTCGACTCGCTCATCACAAAAAAATAAGTGGCACAACCTACGCTCACGACTGATCCCTCACCCACTGTCCGGAGCAAAAATCGTGTGGACAGTTGCCGCGGCATTCTTCTTACAATTTCTGTATTTTGATTTTGTTTGGGCACTCGACTCGACATTCTCCGGTTTTCAGTTTCCGATAGGCTATGTCACCAAAGCCGCGGCAGCAGCCTTATTAACGCTACCTCTGATGTGGTGTCGCTCGCGGTGGTATGTCATCATCATCTCAACACTGTTAGATATTTGGCTTATTGCCAACTTGATGTACTTTCGCACATACTACACCGTAATTCCGGCGGCATCCTACGGACTGATTTCCAACCTCGCAGACTTTGGCGACAGCGTTGTCGAGTCTTTGCGCCTTGCCGACATCGGACTACCTCTGATCACCATCATTCTCTCCATCATTCTCTCCAAGACCGATATGCGCCCCACCCTCGCCGCCATACGCAAAAAAGCGACACGACGGCTCACGGCAACACTCATCGGCGCATTGGCTATAACGATGACATTTATAACGATAAAAGGCGGATATAAAAAGGCTTATGAAGACCTTATGTATGACTTCCCGACATGCGGAGCCGCCGTTTACACCATACCCGGGGCTATGGCTTATGAGTGGCTGCGCGGCTCGATAGAGATGACGCCGGCACTGCGCGAGCGTGTTGATTCATATCTCGCCACCCGCCCCGGATTATCGCGTCCCCTACCCCGGGTTGAGTCGCGTGACAACTGCATAATACTGCTGCTTGAAAGTTTTGAGAGCTTTGTCATAGACTTGCGTGTCGAGGGTCAGGAAATCACCCCCAATCTCAATGCCCTGTTGCGCGAACAATCCACGCTGTATGCGCCCAAGGTGCTGACTCAGGTTGGCGGCGCACGCTCCATCGACGCCCAACTGATACTTCACACCGGGCTTCTACCGGTGAGCTATGGTGCTTATTCATATCGCTTTATACACAACACCTATCCATCAATAGACAAAGCGTGGAAACAACACTATGGTTCAGACGCGCGCGCCATGTCCTTCACCGTTGACAAGAAAACCGTGTGGAACGTAGCCGTCGTTGCCCAAGACTTCGGCTATGAACTCTATGACAAGCCCAACTTTGTGAATGATGTCAAAACCGGACCTCGCGGGCGTCTCGGCGACGACTCCTTCCTGCGTCAGGCATACCAGAAGATAGCCGATGACAGCATGTGGAAGCCAGACGGGCACACACTTTTGCAGCTTGTCACCTACTCAGGTCACACACCATTTGTCATTCCCGACAACCTCAAAAAAGTTCACTTCTCAGACAATATTCCCGAGCGTCTGCGTCACTATCTCGAAGTCGCCAACTATACAGACCGCGCCATCGGCAACTTTATGCAGCGACTGCGTTCGAATCCCAAATTTGCCAACACCATGATTGTCATCACCGGCGACCACGAAGGCATGGGCGCACCGCGTGCCGATTATCGCAAGAATGCCGAAATCGCGCGCTGGCTACCCGCCGGGTGTTTCACTCCATTCATCGTTCTAAACTCGCCGGTTTCGGAACGTTATGATGATGTAATGGGACAGATAGATATGTACCCCACGCTCCTTGACTTGCTCGGTCTCGACTATAATTGGCGAGGTTTGGGGCAAAGCATTCTCGACCCCGACAAACTGCCCTTTGCCATCACTCCGCAGGGCAAACCTATGGGCGACACCGAGGGTGCAACCGCCGGAGCCATCGAACATGCCCGACAAGCATATCAAATCAGCGACACAATAATATCAAGCAACTACTTTAAAGCACAATGAGCCAACATACGACAATCGTCACCGCCGATGATGCCCAAGACCTGCGACCGCTGCTGAGCCTGCTTGCCAACGGCATAATCCCCGAGGAAGCCACCGAGATATACAAAGCTCGCAATACCCTGTATACCATGCACTATGGCGACAGAGACGTGTGTATAAAAGCATTTCGGCAACCATCATTTCCCAACAACTATATCTATACCAATATGCGTCATTCCAAGGCTCGGAGGTCGTATGACAACACTCGGCGGCTGCTCGCCATGGGTTTTGATGCCCCTACCCCGTTGGGTTATGCCGAAGTCACTGTTTGCCACCGTCTTACGATAAGTTTTTATGTCGCCGAAGTCGTTGACGGCGATACTATGCGCGATTGGCAACTGCGTGATGATGCCGACGAACTGCTCGATGAATTTGCCGCCTATATGGTGCACCTGCATCGTGCCGGCGTGTATCACAAAGACTTCTCTCCGGGCAATATCCTCGTCACTCGTGACACGGATAATCGCCGTCATTTCAACCTTATAGACGTAAACCGCATGCGCTTTGGCGTCCATAATCACACCACCCTTATGCGCAACTTCAAATCCATAAGCCTTGATCCCGATGAAACGGCACGCCTCGCCGGCAAATATGCCGCCGCCGCCGGTCTCGACAGCGAAACCACCACTGCTCAAGCCCTCGCTGCCCTCGCTGCTTACAAAGCCACAAAAAAACGCCGACACAAGATAAAAGCGCTATTACACCTAAACCGGCGTAGTTAAGCTATTTAACTTTGTCCATAACATATAAAACGATATTAGATTGTGACACAAGCCCCAAAATGGTATTAATAAAAAGGCGGGCGCGAAGGACCTTAGTGGTACGATCGCGCCCGTGGCATATTCAGGACTTGAGCTTTTGTAATTCCCGAATAAGGTTGAATGTAGTAAGTTTTGTTTGCCCTCACGCACGGCTAATGATGAAGTGCGCGATAGGGTGGGGAGGTTTCAGACGGTGAGAATTTCTTTTTCTTTGGCAGCAAAAACCTCGTCGATTTTCTTCATATAGCGGTCATGGAGCTTTTGAGCCGAGGTTTCGGCATCTTTCTCGATGTCTTCGGGCATACCTTTTTTGACGGCTTTTTTGAGACCTTCGATAGCATCGCGACGAGCATTGCGCACAGAGACTTTTGCCTGTTCAGCCTCGGCTTTGCATTGTTTTACGAGTTGTTTGCGGCGTTCCTCGGTGAGAGGAGGTATGCAGATGCGTATAACCTCGCCGTTGTTTTCGGGCATAATGCCGAGATCGGAATTGATGATGGCGCGCTCGATCTCCTTGAACATAGATTTTTCCCAAGGGGTGATGGCTATCGTGCGAGCATCGGGGGTTGAGATGTTGGCAACGTTTGAGAGCGGAGAAGCCGAGCCGTAGTAGTCGACACGTATGGCATCGAGAATTTTGGGATTTGCACGTCCGGCGCGAATGCGAGCCAACGACTCATCGAGGTATGACACGGCGAGCTCCATTTTTTCCTCTGCCGGGTCGAGATAGGTTTTGGGTTCGGTCATAAGGGTAGTTTTTAGGTATGTTTAAATTTGGTTGATAATCAATATACGACGGTGCCGATAGCTTCGCCGGCGATTACGCGCGCGAGGTTGCCGGGAGTGTCCATATCAAAGACAACGATGGGCATGTGATTTTCCATGCACATGGCAGTCGCCGTGGTATCCATGACGCGGAGTCCGCGACTGAGTATTTCGTCATACGATATGCGGTCAAATTTGACAGCCGAGGGGTCTTTTTCGGGGTCGGCGGTATATATGCCGTCGACACGTGTTCCTTTAAACATGGCATCGGCAGCAATCTCGACAGCACGCAGAGCGGCACCGGTGTCGGTAGTGAAGAATGGGCTGCCGGTGCCTCCGGCGAGGATAGCGACTTCGCCGGCTTCCATAGCAGCAATGGCATGGCGGTTGGAATATGGCTCGCCGACGGGAGCCATAGCCACAGCGGTGAATACTCGTGCCTTGCCGCCGATGCTTTCGATAGCCGAACGCAGAGCGAGGGAGTTTATCACCGTTGCGAGCATACCCATTTGGTCGCCGGTGACGCGGTCAAAGCCTTTGGCGGCACCCGAGAGTCCGCGGAATATGTTGCCACCACCGATGACGATGGCGACCTCGACACCGCTATCTGCAAGTGACTTGATTTGTGAGGCATAGTCACCGAGGCGTTTGGTGTCTATGCCGTGACCCGAGCCGGCGGCGAGAGACTCGCCACTGAGTTTTAAAAGTATACGGTTGTATTTATGACTCATATCGATAACAATGTTTGTGATGACCGGCGGCAACTTATGACGCCTTAGTCTGTGGCGAAATTACGAAAAAACACTCAAACGACAAAAAACGACGTCAAAAACAGGCTAAAAAATCAGCGTTTTGACGGCGAAACTCACGAGTATCGCCAAATTTGATTAAATTTGCAGAACATCTCAAAGAGTTTTACAACATCAACAAACGACAGTTATGAAATTTGCCCAAAAATGCTATTCGATTTTCGAGCAAGCAACAAACGATTATCACATCACCGATGATGTCGATGCCGCCGAGGTAAATCCCTATGCCACCGACACCATCGAGCACACTCTCTATGCCAAAAACCATGTTGACGCCGTGCAGTGGCATCTCGAGGACATCATTCGCGATCCGCAGATCGACCCGGTGGCAGCCTTGGCTTTGAAGCGTCGCATAGACGCCTCCAATCAGGTGCGCACCGATATGGTTGAGGAGCTTGACACATACTTCCGTAACAAATATGCCGATGTCAAGGCATTGGCAGACGCCACAATCAACACCGAGTCGCCGGCGTGGGCTCTCGACCGCCTGTCGATATTGGCACTCAAAATATATCACATGAAAGTTGAGACACAGCGCACTGATGCCACCGCCGAGCACATAGCACGCTGCAAGGGCAAGCTCGCCGTACTCGAAGAACAGCGCACAGACCTCACATCAGCCATCGACACACTGCTCGATGACATCGCTGCCGGACGCAAATATATGAAAGTGTACCGCCAAATGAAGATGTATAACGACCCGGACACCAACCCCGTGCTATATGGTGCCGAAACAAAATGACATAAGTTCAGAAAACTCACAACGCACACTCATCGCCGCGCGCTTCTCGGCAATCGGCGATGTCGCTATGGTCATACCCGCGCTTTACAGTCTTTGTGTCAACTATTGTGATATACGTGTGGTGTTTGTGACTCGGTCGCGACTCGCCGAAATGTTTATCAACCGCCCCGACAATCTGACAGTGTTGGGTGTAGATGTCGACAAACAATATTCGGGCATTTGGGGTCTGAGGCGATTGGCGCGAAAGCTCGTCAGTGAATATCATGCCACGGATTATGTCGACTTGCATGCCGTGTTGCGCACACAAGTGTTAGGCTTTTGGTTGCGCACTCTCGGCGTTAAGACGACGTCGATACACAAAGACCGCAAGGGGCGTCGCGCATTGACTCGCGCTCACAACAAAGTGATGATGCCTCTTGTCAGCGCTCGCGCCATGTATCGTCGCGCCTTTGCCGATGCCGGATTTGAGGTGACGCCGGCGTTTTATTCGCTGTTCGGCGAAAGTGGCAAAAAGGCAGATGCGGCAACCTTTGCCGAGATCACAAAACCTCACGAAGATGGCGAAAAATGGTTGGGCATAGCACCCTTTGCCGCTCACAGGGGCAAGATATATCCTCCCGAACTTATGCGCCAAGTATTAGATGGTGTCATCGGCTGTGATGGCGTCAAAGTATTTCTGTTTGGCGGTGGCGGCGAGGAGCAAAAGGCACTCGCGGTGTGGGCTGATGCCTATCCCGGGAAGGTGATTTCGCTCGCCGGCAAACGCCTCGGCTTTGCCAAGGAGTTGGCGCTGATGTCACACCTCGACCTCATGGTATCGATGGACTCTGCCAATATGCACCTTGCCGCACTCACAGCCACGCCTGTGGTGTCGATATGGGGAGCGACACACGCCTTTGCCGGTTTTGGCGGTTGGCGTCAGGGGGTCGATGACCGCGTCGAGCTTTCGTTGGGATGCCGCCCATGCTCGGTATATGGCAAACTCAAATGTCGTCGTGGCGACTATATGTGTATGACAGCGATCAACCCCGAAACAATCATCAACAAAATAGCCTCGCGACTACATATCAATCCCCGGCAAAAGTAACAGCGACAAAAGATAACCCGTCATGGATAACAATTTTGACATACGCCGCAACGATGGCGATAAGGAATTTGAACGAGCTTTGCGCCCGGGACGCTTTGAGGCGTTCAACGGTCAGGACAAAATCGTTGAAAATCTCAAAATCTTTGTACAGGCGGCGCGAATGCGTGGCGAAGCACTCGACCACATCTTGCTCTTCGGTCCTCCGGGACTTGGCAAGACCACACTCTCGGGCATCATCGCCAATGAGTTGGGTGTGGGCATGAAAATAACATCGGGTCCCGTTCTCGACAAGCCCGGCGATCTTGCCGGCATTCTCACGACCTTGGAGGAGAACGATGTGTTGTTTATCGATGAGATACATCGCCTGAGTCCGGTCGTCGAGGAATATCTGTACTCGGCAATGGAGGACTATCGCATAGACATTATGATCGACAAAGGTCCGGGTGCACGCTCTGTGCAACTGACGCTCAACCCCTTCACACTTGTCGGCGCCACCACGCGCAGCGGACTGCTCACCGCGCCGTTGCGAGCACGATTCGGTATCAAGTGTCACCTCGAATATTATGATCACATAGTTCTCGAACGCATACTTAAACGTTCGGCGGCACTCATGCGCGTTGACATCAACGCCGAGGCGGCTCACGAGATAGCTCTGCGCTCGCGAGGCACGCCACGTATCGCCAACGCCCTTTTGCGCCGCGTGCGCGACTTTGCCCAAGTCAAGGGCAACGGTGCCATCGACCCCGAAATTGCTCGTTTTGCCCTCGAAGCCCTCAACATCGACCGCTATGGTCTTGATGAAATAGACAACAAGATATTGTCAACGATTATCAATAAATTCGGAGGCGGACCCATAGGACTCACAACGATAGCCACAGCTATCGGCGAAGATGCCGGCACTGTCGAGGAAGTCTATGAACCTTACCTCATCAAAGAGGGATTTATCAAGCGCACGCCTCGCGGACGCGAAGTCACTGACCTCGCCTATAAGCATCTCGGATCTACACGCCCGACAGACGCGCCGACACTGTTCTGACAGATTTTTATCATTTATTCTTCACGCAAATCACACTGTCATTAGCTTATTGATATGGCTGCTATCAAATCTTTGATTAAAGACACCGCCATCTATGGTCTCAGTTCCATCATCGGACGCTTTCTCAATTGGTGTCTTGTGCCGTTATACACGATAATGTTTCCGGTTGCCGACTATGGCGTGGTCACATTCGTCTACTCGGTGGTGGCGTTGGCGTTGATAATACTCACCTATGGTATGGAGACCGGATTTTTCCGCTTTGCAAACCATGATGATTATCGCGGCCCGATGGTTGTTTATTCCACCTCGCTGATTTCGCTGGCAGTGAGTTCGTCGCTGTTTGTTGTTGTCGTAGCCATATTTTTGTCGCCGGTGACTGTATGGATGGAATGTGCCGGACATGAGTCGTTTGTGATGATGATGGCAGTGTGTGTCGCCATAGATGCCTTCACAGCCATACCGTTCTCATACTTGCGCTACAAAAAACGTCCGCTGCGTTTTGCCGGCTTGCGCCTCGTAAACATCGGTATAAACATCGGTCTCAACCTGTTTTTCATTCTCGCTTGTCCGTGGCTTATGGAACATGCGCCGGCGACTGTCGATTGGTTCTATGATCAGACATTCGGCATTGGTTATGTTTTCCTTGCCAACCTCATATCCTCGGCTGTCACGCTCGTGATGTTGATACCCGAGTTGCATGGTTTTAAATGGCGTTTTGACCCGGCGTTGTGGCGACGCATGCTTATATACAGCGCACCGCTGTTGGTGCTTGGTGTCGCCGGCATTATGAACCAGACGATAGACAAAATTATCTATCCCTCGCTCGTCAGCGACTCGACACAAGCCATGGAGGGTCTCGGCATCTATGGCGCCAACTATAAAATTGCCATCGTCATGGTGATGTTCATACAAGCATTCAGGTTTGCTTACGAGCCGTTTATATTTGCCCAAAGTCGTGAGCGCGGCAGTGATCGCCTGCAATCATATCGTGATGCGATGAAGTATTTTGTAATCTTCGGACTGCTGATATTTCTCGGCGTCATGTATTTCATCGATATCATCAAATATTTCATTTCGCCACGATATTTTGAGGGACTCAAAGTCGTGCCCGTCATTATGCTCGCCGAATTGTTTTTTGGCATCTTCTTTAACCTCTCGTTGTGGTATAAGCTCACCGACAAAACGGTGTGGGGCATGTATTTCTCGCTTATGGGTCTTGCGATAACAATAGTTATGAACATCGTGCTTGTGCCTCGCTTCGGCTATATGGGTTGTGCCTGGGCGGCATTGTGCTGCTATACGACAATGATGGTCGTGAGCTACTTTGTGGGACGTGCCAAATATCCCATAGGTTACGACATACGCCGGCTCGGTGTCTACTTTGTCATTGCCGCCGCACTCTATGTCGTCGGGGGTCCTTTGGCAGACAATCTGCCGACAGCATTGCGCATGAGTTTGCGCGTAGTGTTGTTGTGTGTTTTTATCTTTGTGATAATGCGCACCGAGCATTTGAACATCAAATCGTTGATACCGCTGAAACATCATAAGTCATGAAAGTTGCGCTGATAAATCACAGCGACACACGCGGAGGTGCCGCCGTTGTCACCCTGCGTCTCACTCACGCCCTGCGAGAGAGAGGTGTTGATGCCACGATGGTTGTCGGTCGCAAGGAGTCGTCATCGCCATATGTCGTCGCCGGCTCTCAGTGTCGTCGCCGGCTCGGTTTTATCGCCGAGCATCTTGACATCGTCAGTCATAACAGCTTGTCGCGCAATAATATGTTTAAAATATCCACCGGACGCCACGGTATGGGGCTTGACCGTATGCAACAAGTGCGCGAAGCCGATATCATCGTGCCGGCATGGATAAACCAAGGCGTGATGTCTCTCGGCGAACTCAAAAAGCTCGCCGATATGGGCAAAAAGGTAGTGTGGGTAATGCACGACCGATGGTGCCAGACCGGTGTCTGTCACCATTTGCCCGACGCCGGTTGTCGGCGGCTTTCAGACGGTTGCGGTATGTGCCCGCTGCTCGTAAAGCCACATGATAATGATCTGTCACGCGATGTTTTTGCATACAAGCGCAAGATGTTTGACGCTATGCGCGAGTCGTTGCATTTTGTGGCGGTGAGTCGATGGCTTGCCGAGTCTGAGCCCGGAGCACTCACGGGACATCATGTCGATGTCATACCCAATGCCTTCCCGGTTGACGAATATGATTTCACCCCGACAATTTCGCGGGGTGAGCTAAACCTCCCCGAAGATTTGCCATTGATAGTTATGGGCGCGGCACGCCTCGATGACCCGATAAAAAATCTGCCTATGGCGGTCACCGCACTCAATGCCATACGTATGCCGGCAGCGGCGGTATTTTTTGGTGCGCTCAAAGACCCCCATGCTCTTGATGCGCTGACAATACCCCACGTGCATCTCGGCTCCATCGCCGACTCACATCGCGTGGCACAAATCATGGCTCATGCCACAGTTGTGCTATCATCATCGCTTTTTGAAACCCTGCCGACGACACTCATCGAGGGTATGGCTGCCGGAGCCACGCCTGTCACCACCGGCAAAGGCGGACAACGAGACATCATCGATGACGGCATCGACGGATATATCTCTCCCGACAACGACCCGGCGACTCTCGCTATGCTCATAGACCGAGCTCTTTATGAACCATTTGACCGCGAAGCTCAACATCGTGCCGCCGCTCGCCGCTTTGACTCTCAGGTGATCGCCAAACGTTATACAGATTTATTCGACAGCATCTTACAAAAATAAACACTCTCCAAAACCATATTGTTATGGCAGCACAAAAAATCACAGTAGACATCGTCAACAACCATTCGCAAATATCAGTCGCCGGCGGCACAACGCTCCATGAAATAGTTGCCACGCTCGCCGATAAGCTCGGCTTTGACCCTATATGTGCACGCGTCAACAACAAGACCGAAAGTCTCGATTATGCCATATACCGCCCCAAGACGGTGGAATTTCTCAACATCACCTCAGACTCCGGCACACGTGCTTATGAACGCTCGCTGTCAATGATGTTGTATTGCGCAACGACAAAACTGCATCCCGGAGCACGTCTGCACATCGAGCATTCGATAGCCAACGGTTGCTATTGTCGCTTTGAGGGCATAAATGTTGACGATGCAACCATCGCTGCCATTGCCGCAGAGATGTTAAACCTTCACAAACGCAATCTCCCGTTTGTGCGCCACGAACGTCCGCGCGATGAGGTCATCAAACTGTTTGCCGACCAAGGACTTGACGATAAAGTCAAACTGCTCGGCTCGGTCGGCGAGCCATATATTGTCTACCACACCCTCGATGGCACCGCTGACAGTTACTATGGCTGTCTCGCTCCCACGACCGGACATATCGGCGTTTTCGCTCTGACACCATACCGCGAAGGTGCACTCTTGCGAGCCTTCGACCCTCAAAATCCCGGGCAAGTGCCGCCCGAAATACCTGCCGACAAACTCTACACCGCTTTTACAAACTACGTATCTTTTAACAACATCATAGGAGTTTCTAATGTCGGAGAGTTGAACAATGTCGTCGCCACCCGTCGCACATCTGATCTCATTAATGTCGCCGAAGCTCTGCACGAAAAATACATTGCTCGCATCAGTGACGATATCACCGCCCGCTATCACTCGTGTGGCACACGCCTCGTATTTATTGCCGGTCCGTCATCATCAGGCAAAACGACATTCACCAAGCGACTCGCCGTGCAGTTGCGCACAAACCTGCTCAAACCAATACTCATCTCGCTCGACAACTACTTTGTAAACCGCGAGCACACGCCGCGCGATGCCGACGGCGACTATGATTATGAGTCGCTATATGCTCTCGATCTCGAGCAATTTAACTCTGACTTGCTTAACATTATCGCCGGACGCACGGTAAAACTACCCACCTACTCATTTGAGACCGGTGCTCGCTATTACCGCGGTGACACCGTGCAACTTGATGACAACTCGATAATACTCATCGAAGGTATCCACGGACTCAACCCCGAGTTGACACCCGCCATCGCTTCCAACCTCAAATATCGCGTGTATGTGTCGGCACTCACCACACTGTCAATAGATGACCACAATCGTGTGCCCACCACCGACACACGCCTGTTGCGCCGCATAATTCGCGACAACAAATATCGCGGCACCTCTGCGCTTGAAACACTGAGACGCTGGCCGTCCGTGCGTCGCGGTGAGTCACGATGGATATTTCCCTATCAAGAGAATGCCGACGCTATGTTTAACTCCTCTCTATTGTTCGAACTCGGCGTGATGAAAAAATATGGCGAAGAACTCCTCGCTGCCGTACCGTCAACCGCCCCCGAATACTCACAAGCCTACCGCCTGCGCAAATTTTTAAGTTACTTCCGCCCCATACGCCCCGAGGTCATACCGCCTACGTCACTGTTGCGCGAATTTCTCGGCGGCTCATCGTTTCACTATTGATACCACTATATGAACGGCAACATCACACTCATAATCCCGGCTTATAATCGCGCCCACACCATCGGCGAGACTCTGCGCTCTGTCGCCGACCAATGTGTTATGCCGGCACACATTATCCTCGTCGACAATAATTCAGACGACGATACGCTCAAAATTATGAGTGACTTTGCCGCCACACACCCACAACTCAAAATCAGCGTGTTGAGCGAAAAACAGCGCGGAGCTTGCGCCGCCCGCAATCGCGGACTCAACGAAGTCACCACACGATATGTAATGTTTTTTGACTCTGACGATGTCATGTCACCCGAACATATTGCCGACTTTGAGCACGCCATCGCCAAACACCCCGAGGCACTGATTTTGGGTCGTTCGATAGTCAATGTCTCTGCCAACGGCAAACGCCGCAAGTTGTATTTCACGTCACGAAAGCCACTGTTCAGTCACCTGTTTCGCAGTTGTATGTCGACACAGCGCATAGTTGTGGACACGGCACTACTGCGCCGCATCGGAGCATGGAACACCACCCTCGAAGCATGGAATGACTATGAACTCGGTGTGCGCCTGATACTGGCCGTGTCACCTTGTCAAATAATAGACATTGGCGGCACACCCACAGTCACCACATATACCCATGCCGACTCAATCACAGGTTTGAATTACACCTCTCATCACGAACGTTGGGAGACGGCTCTCGACACCATAGAAAAAATCATCGATGAAAATATTGCCATCGGACAATGCAGATCTGAGGCACACAACTGGCTGGCGGCACGCCGTGCAATTCTCGCCGCCCAATATGCTCTCGAAGCAAAGAGAAACATTGCCGATGCCACTCTATCACGACATTATGCCGAGATTATGCTCGCAAAAGCCCTCGCCGGTGTCGACTCAAAATGGAAAATAAAACTCATATATCGCCACAACCTCATCTTCCATCGCCTGACATGGCTCCTTGTTAAAATGGTTTATTGAGTGGTGATTGGGTGATTTTGGCAAAGTTTTTGTAACTTTGTCGGTCAAACACGTCATCGTGCGCACGACTCGTGCCTCACAGGTGTCAACTATCGATACCTCACAAATGACGTGATACAATATACTAACGCAAGCAAAAACATAGAATAAAAAGATATGACCATCAACCAAATTATCAGTGCTGCTGTCAGTCGTGCCGTTAAAAAACTGTATGACATTGACACGCCGGCAGAGTCTGTCGTACCACAAGCGACACGTAAAGAGTTTGAGGGCAACCTCACAATCGTTGTCTTCCCGTGGGTGAAAGCCGCACGTAAAGCTCCCGACGCCGTGGCTCGCGAAATAGGCGATGCTCTCGTTGCCGACGAACCGGCAGTCAAAAACTATAACGTAGTCAAAGGTTTTCTCAACATTACCATTGAGCCGACTTATTTCAATTCTGTGCTAAAGAATATTGCCGACACACCCGACTATGGTTTTTGCCCTGTGACAGACAAATCACCATTGGTGATGGTCGAATACTCCTCACCAAACACCAACAAACCTCTACACTTGGGTCACGTTCGCAACAATCTCTTGGGATACAGTCTCAGTCAGATACTCAAAGCCTGTGGCAATCGCGTGATAAAAACAAACATTGTCAACGACCGCGGCATACATATTTGCAAATCAATGCTTGCATGGCAAAAATGGGGTAATGGTGCCACACCTCAATCAACCGGCAAAAAAGGCGACCACCTCATCGGCGACTTTTATGTGTTGTTTGACAAGCACTACAAAGAGCAGGTAAAACAGCTTATGGAAGAGAAGCATCTCGATAAGGAACAAGCCGAACAACAGGCACCTCTTATGCTCGAAGCTCGCGAGATGTTGCGCCGTTGGGAACAAAAAGACCCCGAAATACGCCAACTGTGGTCAATGATGAATAGTTGGGTGTATGCCGGTTTTGACGAGACATACAAACGCATGGGTGTTGACTTTGATAAGATTTATTATGAGTCTGATACCTATCTCGAAGGCAAAGCAAAAGTGCTCGAAGGTCTCGAAAAAGGCATAATGTATCGCCGCGAAGACGGTTCGGTGTGGGCAGATCTCACCGATGCCGGTCTCGACCACAAACTGCTGTTGCGCTCAGACGGCACATCGGTTTATATGACTCAGGATATAGGCACTGCCAAATTGCGCTATCAAGATTATCCCATAGACAAAATGATTTATGTTGTGGGCAATGAGCAGAATTATCACTTCCAGGTGTTGTCACTGCTGCTTGATCGCCTCGGATTTGCTTGGGGCAAAGATCTCGTTCACTTCTCGTATGGTATGGTCGAACTTCCCGAGGGCAAAATGAAGTCTCGCGAAGGCACGGTTGTTGATGCCGATGACCTTATAGATGAAATGGTTAAAACCGCTCGCAATGTGTCTGCCGAACTTGGAAAACTTGACGGACTCACCGCCGAGGAAACAGCTAATATAGCCGAAATTGTCGGTTTGGGAGCATTAAAATACTTCTTGCTCAAAGTCGACCCACGCAAGAATATGACTTTCAACCCCAAAGAGTCTATTGACTTTAATGGCAACACCGGTCCGTTCATACAATACACCCATGCACGCATCTGCTCTGTATTGCGCCGTGCAGAAGCAAAAGATATGGACGTAGATTATATGCAAGTTTCGCCGGGTGAACGCGAGATAGCCCTCGTGCAACGCCTTGCCGATTTTCCATCGACCGTTGTCGAAGCCGGACGCTCATACTCACCGGCACTCATCGCCAACTATGCTTATGATTTGGTTAAAACATACAACCAATTTTATCACGACTGCTCGATACTTGGAGAGAAAGACCCGTCAGTGCGTGCCATGCGTTTGACACTCAGTGCTCAAACAGCACGTGTTATCAAAGCCGCCATGTCACTGCTCGGTATTCAAGTGCCCGACCGTATGTGATGATTAAACCAAAGCATTATCAATCGGTCAAATTATAAACACAGATAACAAACAATTAAAAAAATAACACACTTTAAACAAATTAATTATGACAAATTATCCTCCTCAGTACAATGCCCAATCGGCATCATACAACACAGAAACGGTGGCAACCACCGTTTCATCGGCAATGAAACAGGTTTATCTGAGAATGACCCTCGCATTGATTGTCACAGCCTTCGTTTCACTATTATGTGCCAATTCCATCGGATTTCTGAGTTTCTTGGCACAAAATAGTTTTGCTTTCTGGTTTTTGGCTATTGTTGAAATAGGTCTTGTAATAGGTATATCTGCCGGTATCAACAAAATATCATCGACGACAGCCACATTACTATTCTTCTTGTTTGCCATTGTCAACGGTATGACACTTGCACCAATATTTAAATTTTATACCGGAGTATCGATAGCAAAAACATTCTTCATCACCGCCGGCACGTTTGCCGCTATGAGTGTTTATGGTTATTGCACAAATCGTGATCTCTCTCGTATGGGTTCGATACTCTTCATGCTGCTCATCGGTATTATCATAGCCTCCATCGTCAATATCTTTATGACAAGCAACAGCTTGGACTTGATAATATCGTTTGTAGGTGTCATTATCTTTGTGGGACTCACCGCTTGGGACACTCAAAAAATCAAACAAATGGCTATGGAGTCATCGATATCTGTCGGACATCTTGCCACCATCGGAGCCCTGAGTCTCTATCTTGACTTTATTAACATGTTCCTATATCTGTTGAGATTTTTTGGCAACAGAGACTGATAAAAACTTAACGTGTAGATTGTGAACGACAACTCCACAACGACACGAAACATATATGCCGAGCTGCTTAAATTGGGATTTCCTATACTCATAAGCCAGCTCGGCATGATTGTTGTTTCGTTTGCCGACAACATCATGGTCGGCAGATATACCACCGAAGCACTCGCTGCCGCCTCATTTGTCAACAACGTTTTTAATGTGGCTATACTTGCCTGTCTCGGATTTACATACGGATTGACACCGCTCGCCGGCACATTATTCGGACGCTGTGATCATCGCAATATAGGTGCCACGGTGCGCACGGCATTGAGAATAAACATTATATTCACTATTTTAGTGATGGCGGTGATGACCGTGTTATATTTTAACGTGGATAATCTCGGTCAGCCCACAGAACTTTTGCCGCTAATCAAGCCATACTACTTGATAATGCTCGCCGGCATGTTGCCGATAACTATTTTTAATCTCTTTGCCCAATGGAGTTATGCCACCGGTGACTCACGCACACCTATGTGGATAATACTTGGGGCAAACCTGCTAAACATTTTTGGCAACTATCTTTTGATATACGGCAGTTTCGGTGCTCCCGAAATGGGTCTCACCGGTGCCGGTCTTGCCACATTTGCATCACGCATCATGTGTATGATAAAGGCAATATATATTTGGTGTCATACCAAGCGTTGTGCCGACTATCGACAGGGATTTAGAGACAAAACACTGCGTCCGTACACAAATAAAAAAATATGGCTTACATCACTGCCAATCGCCGGACAAATGTCATTTGAAACCGGAGCCTTCTCAATATCGGCAATAATGGCGGGCTGGTTGGGAAAAATAGACCTCGCCGCCTATCAGATAATAGTCATCATCGGCACTCTCGGTTTTTGTGTCTACTACTCGATAGGAGCAGCAATATCAGTTAAGATTGCCAACGCTGCCGGCGGCAAAGGTGATGTCAATATCGAAATGCGCCGTGTGGCAAAAGCCGGTTATATGGTAATGTTGTTTTTTATGTTGTTGGCTACGATAATATTTATCACCATCGGCACAGACTTGATGCATGCCTTCACAGATGACAAATTAGTACTTGCTTCAGCCTCGGCACTAATATTTCCATTAGTATTGTATCAACTCGGCGATGCCACACAGGTAACATTTGCCAACGCATTGCGTGGCACATCACACGTGTTGCCCATGTTGTGGATAGCATTTATATCATATATAGTCGTTGGTTTGCCGTCAACATACGTATTTGCATTTACATTTGGTATGGGTCTGTGGGGCATAGTGTTAAGCTTCTCTGTGTCACTATTTCTCGCCGGCGCACTCTTTTTGTATTTCTTTTTGCGAGCAACACGAAATAGAACATGATGCGTGTTGATAAGTATGTCAATAACCATCAAAAGACGGTTGAAAATATCACAATAAGTTTTTAAAAACTAAATTTGCAAAAACTAAAAACAATTACATATAGAAAACGGTGCGATAAAAACAAAAATATTTTTAGATACTTATAAAAAAGATATACCAATATTTTCGTATGACTTTTCAACGTATTTTAAAATTAAAAACATAAAAAATTATCTACGCATATAGTTTTTCGACATCAGTAAATAACATTTGTAAAAGTATATAAAGACAATATATTAGCTATGT
>CAVCBR010000028.1:18622-28418 GCA_963600695.1 bacterium | reverse complement strand
ACGCGAGCTGGGTTCAGAACGTCGTGAGACAGTTCGGTCCCTATCTGTTGTGGGCGCAGGAGATTTGCGAGGACCCGACACTAGTACGAGAGGACCGTGTTGGACAGACCACCGGTGCACCGGTTGTCCCGCCAGGGGCACGGCCGGGTAGCCGCGTCTGGCAAGGATAAGTGCTGAAAGCATCTAAGCACGAAGCCCCCCTCAAGATAAGATCTCCACATAAGGGTCGTCAAAGACGATGACGTCGATAGGTCGCAGGTGTACAGGCGGTAACGTCTCAGCCGAGCGATACTAATCACCCAAACCCTTTCCGGGGAGCAATCCCCCAAAGAAAAAAAACCAAGCCGAGGGGCGAAGAGCCCCGAAAGCAAACACGTAGCGACACGCCACGCGCGAAGGACGCCGCCGCGAGACAGCGGCGACAAAGCAGCACAACGGGAGCGAAGAAAGCCGCGCCCACGCCTGACTGCGACACCCTTCAAAAAACAACGCGAGGCAAGTCACAAACAAACACCACCCGACCCGAGAGTCGGGACGCTCAAGCACAAAACACTACACGACAGCGACGCGAAACCGCAAAACAGCGCAATCGCAACGCAAATGAAAAGAAATGCCACGTGTGAGAAACTCAGTTTCCGCTCTTTTTCGAGTCACACAGCCCGGTTCACTGCAACGAACCCGCGACCGACAGAGACAGGCAGAGCGCCACAGCCAGGCACTCACAGCCACACCAAGACAGCCACAGCAAACGAAACGGCGACGGCAGACAGTCGGTCAGCAAACACCCCACTAAGGTGGTGATAGCGCGGGGGCTCCACCTCTTCCCATTCCGAACAGAGAAGTTAAACCCCGCCACGCCGATGGTACTGCGAAAGTGGAAGAGTAGGTAACCGCCCCTTTAATCCGGAGCCGCGTCCCTTGGGGCGCGGCTCCATTTTTTATCCCTTCTTCCCACACCACCCACACCCCATCCTAACACCCCACTAAGGTGGTGATAGCGCGGGGCTCCACCTCTTCCCATTCCGAACAGAGAAGTTGCATCTATCTTCCTTTCCCCTCACCGCTAATGGTTTTATCTATGTTTCAACGTGCTTGCTTTAAATATGTTTTTGTGTTGTTGACGATATTTCTGTCATCGTTGACGTCATGTTTTACCGGCATTGAGAGCACGCCAAAAATCTCATCGCGCGACATCAAGCGCCAAAAAGTCTCTGACTCGCCCGAAAAGCTTTTTCTCGATGACGTATCGGGACAAAAGCCATCGACATGGACGCGTGGCAAGTCGTTTTTTGTCACCGACGACAGACTTTCACTTGTGTTTGACCCCTCGACGGAATATCGCACGGATTCGTTAGCCGGCAAACTGATATATTTATATGATATACAGGAGGCAGCTCTTGTCACCGGTGACAAACAAGTGGTCTTAAAATTTGACACTGATGACGGTCGTCGCTTGTCATATCGCACGGGGGTGTCGCCCGACAAGTTCGCCTCGCGCGAAAGTTTTGCCATACCTTTTGCCATCGAAACGTCTGTAATAGACACGGTCGGAGCGAGGCTCAGAGGGCAGACGTATTATGTTCTGCCTGCGCGACGCATCGCCTCATCGGGCAGCGACACGATAGGCGTGCGCTATGTGCCGGTGACAATCGATGATGTGTTGCCTGGAAATGCCAACTTCCCCTTGCGAGTGTCGTTCATCGACAACACCGGCTGTCATCAGTCATTGATGATGACCGTGGGGCATGACCCTACATCGACACGCAATTTTGACAAACTCTTTGCCTTTGACAATCCGCGCAAACGTTTTCCGCTCATTTCAGACCGCGTGTGGAGCCTTATCATGCAGTCGCGTGTCGAATTGGGAATGACTCCCGACGAGTGCCGACTCGCCCTTGGTGCTCCCAACGATTATTTGCGCACACCCTCCTCGGCGGGTATGGTCGAGCGATGGTCTTATGACGATGGCGTGTTCCTCGTCTTTGTTGATGGCTTCCTCACGAGATTTAGACGTTAGATTATAATTTTTCATTGTGTTTGGTATAGAATTTCTTGGCACCGGAACATCGACAGGCGTGCCCCAAATCGGGTGCTCGTGTCAGACGTGCACCTCCGGCGACAGTCGCGACCGACGACTGAGGGCGTCAGTGTTGGTGCACTGTGGCGATAAGAACATACTTATCGACTGCGGTCCCGATTTCAGATATCAAATGCTCAGAGCCGGCTCACCGCGCCTTGACGCTTTGTTGGTGACACACAGCCATTATGACCATGTCGGGGGCATAGACGATTTGCGCCCCTATTGTCACCCCCATTCGTTTCCGGTATATTGCCGTGAAGATGTCGCCGAGGATTTGCGCAACCGCGTGCCTTATTGCTTTGCCAAGCATCTTTATCCCGGAGTGCCGACATTTGACATACACGTCATCAATCCCAATGAAAAGTTCACCGTCGGCGGCATCGAGATAACGCCCCTGCTCGTTATGCACGCCGCCCTGCCGATTGTCGGATTCAGAATAGGGACGATGGCATACATCACAGACTGCAAGACCTTACCCCCGGAGACCGAGGCTCTGCTCGGCGACCTTGATGTGCTCGTGATTAACGCCCTGAGACCTCAGCCTCACATGTCACATCTCTCAATATCAGAGGCGTTGTCTGTCATCGCGAGAGTAAAGCCCCGTCGGGCATACCTCACACATGTCAGCCACGACACACCGCCATATCGTCAAATATCACGAACGCTGCCTGACAACGTCGAATATGCCACCGATGGTTTGTGTGTCGACATCAGCCGATTATAATAAACCTTTTTGCCACTAATTTGTCAGTATAAATAAAATAGTTGTATGATAATGCCAAAATCATTATCTTTGTGACCGAAATGGACAGTAATTTGTTTAACATAGCCATATCCAAACAGGCTGTTGCCGAGTTGCCTACGGTTGAATATCCGGGCGGCATCGGTGCGGTGACGGTCGTTGATGATGTCTCAAAGGCGCGTGTGGCATTGCGTGCGCTTAACAAATGTGACCACATAGGCTTTGACACCGAAACAAAACCATCATTCCAGCGCGGTCACACGAACAAAGTCGCTCTGTTGCAACTGTCCATGGGCGAGCATTGTTACCTTTTCCGCCTCAACGTCCCCGGCATCTTTGAGATGGTGCGCCCACTGCTCGAAGACGCCGACATCATAAAAGTCGGTTTGTCGGTGCACGATGATTTCAATTCGCTGAGACGCCGCGGCGACCTGTCGCCTGCCGGATTTTTGGACCTTCAAGACTATGCCCACACGTTTCACATCGCCGACATCTCGTTGCAAAAGATATTTGCAATAGTCTTTGGCGAGCGCATATCAAAGTCACAGCGACTGACAAACTGGGAGGCGCCACACCTCACCGACGCCCAACAAATATATGCCGCCATAGACGCCTGGGCATGTCTCAAACTCTACCGATATATGCGTGCCGGCAGGTTTGTGCCCTCATCATCGCCATACATCGTCGATGAGCACGCCGCCGAGACGACTCCCCAAAACATAGTGGCTCATGCCGGGTGAATAAAAAACAAAACAATATAGTCTGAAATGCGCAAAAAATCAGTCTTCATACCAATATTCCTGCTGATATACCTCGGCGTCATGTGCCGGGTGGGTTATCCCGCCTATGCCAACGGACAGACCTCAGGGTTGCAGTATTTTGGCGTGATAGCCGCAACGTTGGTGGTGATAGTGCTGTTACACTTCTCGCTGCGCCGCCGCGAGCGACTCAAAGCCGAGCGCGAGGCAGACATGCACCGCGTGGCAGACTCGCTGACACGGGCAAAGCAAGCCGAAAGTGACGATGCCCCCACCGATGGCAAAGTCAAAGCCACCGCCGCCGATGCCGACAAACAAAACAACAATCCTCACGAATAAATTCATTAATCAAATAATTATCAACCCTCAAAAACATTACAGTTATGAAAAAATTAGCTATCCTCATGCTGGCTCTTTTCATCGGCTCGTTCGCTGTCAGCGCACAATGTGCAAAATGCGAGAAAGCTGCAAAATGTGAGAAAGCCGCTACTGAAAAATGCGAAAAAGCTGCCGCAAAATGTGACAAATGCGTGAAAGACGCCGGAGCAAAATGCGACAAAGCCGCTGCCGAAAAATGCGACAAATGCAAAAAAGCTGCCGCCGCACAATGCGACAAAGCAAAACAAACCTGTGACAAAGCCGCCAAAAAATGCGACAAATGCAAAAAAGCCGCTGAAGGTAAATGCGACAAAGCCGCTGCCGCTCACAAATGCTGTGGCAAAAAAGACTGCACAGACTGCGCAAAATGCGAAAACTGCAAACCCGAATGCAAATGTCCCAAATGTCACCACAAAAAATAATTGAGACACCGGCATAAAAACAACAAGTGCCGCCCGAACCCCGAGCGGCACTTGCCATTTAAATATCACTGTGAAGTGTATGTCGACAATCCTTAGTTGTTGCCATGACGATTAATGTAGTCAATGGCACGGGCGCGCATAGCCACGATGCCGTCAAGCCATTTCTTGCCACCGCAAGATTTTACTGTGGAGAGAATTGCGCGTTCTTCACCGGTCAAAATAACGGCATCTTGCTTTGCCGCAACCTGTGATTGCAGAGTGTCGCACAATGCAGCGAGGCTGTCGCGCTCCTGTATGGCGGCTTTCATCTCTGCTTGCAGTTTTGTGACCTCGCCATTGATAGAATCTGTTGCCGAGGTATCAGAGACGCCACTTCCGCACGCAAAGGCGCCACAAGCAAATAGGCATAAAGCCATAATCTTAACTGTCTTCATATTCGTTGTTTTTTATGTTACATATTTATAGTTGTCAATCAAATTCTGACGGGCGGCATATTTCGAGAGCAGACGGATCTGAATCAAAATACAAGAGAAATTTTTTGCCATCGACACGCACGTATTCCGTATAGCTTGTTTGGTCTTCATTGATCCAGTCCTGATAAAAATGGAAAGTTCCTGCGTATTGACCGGCTTCGTTATATTCACACATCGTATATGTGTCAGCCCACGATAGCCATAATCTTGCTTTTTCGCCCATCTTAACATAGTAGTAATAGCCAAAGCACACATTACCCTTTATGTTGTATTGGTGTCCGTCTTTGGGCAAGACAAACACAACAGCATTATTACCTACACGCGCATTTATACGAGCCATACCATTCGTCACATCTTCGGTCGCTTTTTCAGCTTTTAAAGCTTCCAGCTCGCGCTCGCGAGCCATTTGCGAGTCGCGGGCGGCATCGATGCGTGCCTGTATGCGCTCGATAGAGTCGCGCATCGCAGCCATGTCTTCGTCATGGGCATCGTGGGCAGATTTATCGTTGGCAAAATGCCACCACACAAAACCGCCGCCACCTAAGATGACGAGGAGCAGTATCACCAACAGCCATTTCAAGCCCGATGAGGATTTTTGTGGAGCCGGTTGATACTCGGGTTGATATTCGGGCTGTGGTGCCTGATATGGCGGTTGCTCTGTTTGATGCGCGGCAGTCGAAGGCACGACGCGAGTGGCGTCATCTGCGCTCTCGGGTGCCGGCGTCGACGTGCGTGTCGTTGCGAGATCGCAGCCGCATTTGGGACAGCATGTGGCTTTGTCTGAGACACGTGCGCCACATTTGGGACAATTAATGAGTGCCATGATTATAAAATGTTTGAGGGTGCGCCATAATCGTTCTCTCCGTCATCAGAGCGTTTGAAGAACAAAAACAATCTGATGATCGGCAACAATATCCACCAACCACAGCGATTTATGTCGTGCATGCGCCGTATGGCAATGGTTATCGACGCAATGAACATCATGATATAGAAGATGCCGACGGCGCCGAGAGCTATTTTTAAAATCAAGAAAAATACATCACCCAACGGCAAAATAAAACCGAGGATAAGCAGCAATAAAGCCACGATGGCAAGATATAATCCGCCCAAGAATAGCATCAGATCGCTGCCGATGGTGAAAGACCAAAACTCGCGACGCGTTGCGCGACCCTTGGCGATGAATAGGCGGCGGGTTGTCGTTTGCCACGCAACCTTGATGGTCTCCCAACAAAACGCGCCGAGCTCAAAGACACGCTGACCAAAATCAAACTTCTTGCCTTTGAATATCTTGTAAAACTCACAATCCCAGAACAACTCGGAGAACGTGCGATAAGGTTCCACGCTCTCTGCTGCCGACTCCGCGTCAACGGGCTGTGCGCTCGCCGTCACCGACTTCATCCCATGCTTTGCCTGTTGTTGCGATTGATGCTGTTGCCTCTGTTCCTGCTGTTGCTTCTGTTGCTTCTGTTCTTGCGCCTGCGGCTCCAACTTATGTCCGCAATCAGGGCAAAACACATCGCCATCCTCCACCGGACAGCCACACTCACTACAAATACGCTTCATAACTTATGTAATTTTAAGGTTGTATATTTATGAACGAATTAATTACAATGCAATTTTAAAACTGCGCCCGGCAACCTTGACGATATAGATGCCCTTGGTAGGCAGCGCAATTGTGCGATCCGAGCCTCGGTATATCTCCATGCCACTCATATTATACACATTGACTTCTTCTGAAGCGTCTGCACCGCTCATTTCGACCTGTCCGTTGCGCACAGCGACCCGGATGTCGCCATCATCAGTCGTTACATCGTCCACGCCCCCGAAGTCTTTCTCCTCGATATGGCGGAAGTTGCGCCAACAAGCCGGCTTCGCATATGCGTCCTTTGCCGTCTTGGGCACATTGAGTGTCGCATCACGATAAGTTATGAGTTCAAATGTATCATCTGCCCCGATTGGAGGCAATGTGCTAAGGGCATTTACTGTTTTAATGTTTGTACACCCGACAAAAGATTCAGCAGACAATAGGACCTCAGACCCTTCGATTGTAACGGTTGTGAGGTTGGTACAATCTCTAAATGCACGTCTGCCGACAGACTCTACTTTCTGAGGTATACTTACCGATGTCAGCCCTGTGCAGTCGCTGAAAGCATATTCGCCGATTGAAGTTACGGAGTTTCCGATGGTCACAGATGTGAGTCCGGAGCAATCACTGAAAGCATCGCTGCCGATAGATGTGACAGAGTTGGGAATGTTCACAGATGTGAGTCCGGAGCAATCACTGAAAGCACTGCTGCCGATAGAAGTGACGGAGTTGGGGATGGTCACGGAAGTTAGCCCGTAGCACTCTCTGAAAGCGGATTCGCCGATAGAAGTAACGGAGTTGGGGATGGTCACGGAAGTCAGCCCGGAGCAGTAGCTGAAAGCACCGCTGCCGATAGAAGTGACGGAGTTGGGGATGGTCACGGAAGTCAGCCCGGAGCAACTGTAGAAAGCAGCTGAGCCGATGGAAGTGACGGAGTTGGGAATGTTCACAGATTCCAGCCCGGAGCAGTCACTGAAAGCACTGCTGCCGATAGAGGTGACGGAGTTTGGGATGGTCACCGCGGTTAATCCTCTGCAGCCGGAGAAGGCGTTTGAGCCTATGGTGGTGACGGAGTTGCCGATGGACACGGAAGTCAGTCCGGAGCAGCCGGAGAAGGCATATTCGGGAATTATAGAGACTTTATCGCCAAAATTCAAAGATGTAAGGTTGCCACAGCCACTAAAGACAAGATGGTCTTTAGATCCCATAGTGCACTTTTCGGCATTAAACGTCACGGAAGTGAGCCCTTCGCACCTGTAGAAGGCGGATTCGCCGATAGATGTGACAGAGTTGGGGATGGTCACGGAAGTGAGCCCATAGCAGTGACAGAAGGCGTCTTCGCCTATGGAGGTGACGGAGTTGGGAATGGTAACAGGAGTGAGCTTGGTGCAGTAGGCGAAGGCTTCGTCTCCGATAGAGGTTACAGAGTTGGGAATAGTTACGGAAGTTAGCCCGTAGCACTCTCTGAAAGCGGATTTGCCGATAGAAGTAACGGAGTATTGTGTACCATTATAGCTAACGGCTTCCGGAATAATGATAGCCCCACTGTAGTTACCTCTTGTTACCGTTGCTGTCTTGGTTGCATCATCTGTATTATAGTAGATGCCATCAACTTCAACATCGTAGGCGAAGGCTATGGCAGGGAACACCGCTAAGCAGATGACTGTAAATATTTGCTTAATAGTTTGTTTCATACCAGTTGTGTTTATAGGATTTGTTTATCGATGTCACAGGGAGTCATCGCGGAGGAATACGATGCCATTAATGGGTGTTTGGGTGAGCCGTCACGATTCAACGCTGTGCCAATTTGGAAGTATTTGGGGCTGTATGGTTTGAGCGCTTCCACGATATCACGGAGGCATTGTCGCAGGTATTTGCGGCTATTGATATTGCCGCCATAAGCCATAAGAATTGGCGCGCCGGGATGAGATGACACAACGTTTACAATTTCATGAATATTGGCAGAATGAAGCGCAGTATCACATTCCTGTGGCAACGCTGCCGGGTTGATCGCACGTAGCGGATAGACGTTTAGCATCACAAAGCTGTCAAAACCATATCGTTCGGCAAAGCCCATAACGCGACGCATTGTGGCGTCAGGTTTGTCCTTGTCTGCCGTGCTGGGATTGATGCCAACGACTATCAAAGGATTATCTCCCTTGTTTGTGAGAGAATAACGAACATGTTCGTCTCCCACCATTTTTGTTATATCATATTTCATAATGGCTGTTTTTGAATACCTATTTTTAATTGTTTGAACTCGTTGATAAACTGTTGGGACACCTCATTGTCAGCGTTATAGACACGATAGTTGCGACAGTTTGGAATAACAGCTCTGGTCTGCGGTACGTATGGTTTTTCGGCACCAAAGTAATAGAACTCTTCGCAAATTAGAACGTATTTGCCATTAAGGTCTTTGCGTTGGTTATAGTCATCTTTATGAAAATTAGATTCCGGAATTTGTACATACTCAAGAGGAGCATTGTTGTCAGGCTTATAAATATTGTCTCCGGTGTCTATTTGATGTTTGTCGTTACTTTTTGCGGAACAACCGACAGCTGTCGGTGTTTTTGTTGCACCACAGCCGGCAGATGGTATCTGTGTCGCTGTGTTTGCGCCACAACCATTGTTTGTCGTCTCTGCCGGCAATGTCTTATGTGATTTGGGACGTTTTTGTGGATACTGTTCCCAGTATTCGGCATAGGTCAGCTTTTTTGTGATTCTGCCTATCCATACTACTTTTTCTTCGCCACTTTTGCCACGATAAACAACTTTGCTGTCAACATTTATAACAGTGTTTGCTGTGAAAGCAGTAACCCAATCGCCAACTTTTGAAGTGCGGCGGATATCAGGTTTACAGTTCGCCAATGTCAAAACTCCGTGAAACGGATTTGGCGCAAAGCCGGTGTCAGCTGTTTCGCGATAAGTGTATAAGCGTGTCATTGGTTAATAGTTTCTGTATAGTTGTTTTTTATGGTTTTGAGTCTAATGTGAAGGTAGGAGATGATTTTGTCTCTGTCTTCATAAGAGAGGCGAGCAGCGAAGTTGTGAACACCGAAGACTACGATGCCGTTATCCCATGTGCCACGCATTATTTTGAGGTTTGTGCCAAGGTATATGACCTGTTTGTCTTTGATACCCGGTAAGACTCCGAAAACGTTGTCGACTGAGAAGCATACAACAGCTTTGGGCTTGAAGATGTCGCAAATGACCTCGCGTGTCAGTTCTGCATTGCGTTTGGCATCTTCGTGTGTCATTTTATCGTTGAGTTGTTTTGTTTCGTTAGCACCGAAGAAGAAAGCGTTCATCAGAACAAAGTTGCCGTCTTTGACAAAACGATTGTCTTTCTCTATTATAT
>CAVCBR010000028.1:0-18612 GCA_963600695.1 bacterium | reverse complement strand
TTTTTGTCAATTTGGTAAAAAGGAGCATTGCCTTCAAAGAAGCGTCGGCGTATTTTCTCTTCATCTTTCCACTCAAAATTTTCATTGGCATGATGACCAAGAAATACGACTTCGGGGTGATGATCTAAAACCGGAGCAGATTGCATGGCTCCGCTGCCATAACTGTTGATTCGTGGTCCTACTTCATAGATGAACTCTAAGGCTTTGTTTACCCATTGTTCATATTTTTCTTTTTGAGTCATATAAGTTATTTGGTATTAAATGTATAAAATGTCAGTTGGGGTGGGTGGGCATATAAAAAGAGCGCAATCTTTTCCTTGGGTCTTATCACTCCGGTTGGGCTCTGGTATTGCCTGAAATCATGATAAGCAGTAGGAGCAGTCTGCGCCCTGTATCAGGGGCAAACTCACTGATCGTATTATCTTGATTTCAAGGGTTGAATTTACCAGATTTAACCGAAACGGATAATTATCAGAAAGTTATGCTAAAAATATGTCGCTGTGAGATTTATGTCTGTTTTGTGGTATATATGTTTTAGGGGTTGACACCGCAAATATACGCAAAAATCGTCAGACACGGCTCGTTTTGCGGCATATTTTTACGCAGACGTTGCGCACAGACTGCGCCGGCAAAGTTAGTGGCTATGTGTATTGTTTTTTGAGACATAAGGCGTTTTATTGCCGCCGCTCACCGTCGTGAGGCGTAAAAGTGGCAGTCGCGGTGGTTGCCGTGAGATTGTAACCGCGAGTGGAAATGAAAAAATATTTTGCGGAATGAAAATGATTGACTATCTTTGCACCGAAATATTTGAGAAATATCGGTGCTAACAAGTGTTAATATGAATGGCGCGTCGCGAGGAAATATTAAGCATTACGTTATGAGAAGTATTGATGAGAGTCAACCTCATTCAATATTCTTTATATCTGATTATGCCGACTTGGGGGCTGCTGAAACAATCAGAAAAATATTGCATGAAGCAACCATCTCCGGCATACTTGAAAAAGCCGGACACGGCATTTATATCAAACCAAAAGTTTCCAGATTTGGAAAAGTTCCTGTGCCTCTTGAAAAAATAGCAAGAGAAATAGCTGACCGGGATAAGTGTGAGATATTGCCGACCGGGAGCACGGCGGCAAATCTAATTGGTCTGTCAACACAGGTGCCTATGAATTTATCGTATATTACGACCGGGTCAACTCGAACACTAAAAATTGGAGACAGGAAAATCTCATTTCGTCATGCCTCACCCAAGAATTTTGCTGCAAAAGGGCGAATAGTGCCCTTGTTGATACAGGGCATTAGAGAAATTGGAGAAGAAAATATAACTGAAGCCGAGTATGAGGCAATCAGTCGGTTTATTGACAGTCAGAAAGACCCGTATCTTCAAAAAGATTTACCACTTGCTCCGGCGTGGATACAAAGGATAATAAAAAAACTGATGCAACAATGAAACATTGGCAACAATTAAGCATCGAGGATCGGCTTGATGTCCTTGAAATTGCTTCCGCAAAAACGCATCTGCCCCGGTTTGCAGTAGAAAAAGACTGGTGGGTTATAATGGTTCTTAAAGCATTGTCAACCACGCGGTATTTCGAGCTCATGTCATTCAAAGGTGGCACTTCTTTATCAAAGGGATGGAACTTGATCAACCGTTTCAGTGAAGATATAGATATTGCCATGCGTCGCGAGGGTAAATTCTGCATTACATCAACATCCGGCAATCAGTTGACGAAGGTAAGACGAGTGGCTCGCCATTATGTCGTTAGAGAATTACCCGACGAACTAACAGAAGCTCTTAATAAAATGGGGATTGTTGATTTCATCGTTGAACCTGAGTTGACAAGAACGGACAGCGAAGGTAAGACAACAGAACTGCCGGCGACAACCCACCCATCAACAATCTTCGTCCGCTATAAATCAATCTTGCCGGAGGTGTCGGAGTATATCGAGCCAAAGGTAAAAATTGAAATAAGCTGCCTGTCAATGGACGAGCCGGTAGAAGAAAAAACATTACGGAGCTTTATATCTGATATTCTCAAAGATGAAGAAGATGTAGAGGTGCGGTTTCCTACTGTCGTACCGACCCGAACTTTTCTTGAAAAAATATTCCTGTTGCATGAGGAATTTCAAAAGGAAAATCCGCGAAGCAAAAGAATGAGCCGCCATCTCTACGACATTGAAAAGATTATGGATACAGACTTCGGCAAATCCATAGCCGATAGAGAACTTTATGACAGTGTGGTGAAACACCGCTCTGTGTTCAATAAAATAGAGGGTGTTGACTATGCCTTGCATAATCCGTCCACATTATCTTTTATTCCACAGGAATCTGTTATAAAAGAATGGGAGAAGGATTATCAGTCAATGCAAAATCATTTCATATATGAAGAACGAAGTTTATCATTTGATGAATTGATTAAACGACTGGAAGAATTGACGGCAAGGATAAGGAATTTATAAGACTCCGCTCATCGACAGCGAGAAAGAGTCGCGGTGTCGGTTTTGTGTCAGAATGGCGAGGATAATCGTGCGAAATGGCTAACTTTGCAGTCGTCGCCGTTGCAATGACCGCCGGCAATGTTTATTACTCTGAGAATATGAAACGATCTACGATATTGATGATTGTTGTTGTCGGGCTGCTGTTTTTGCCGTGGCTCGGCGAGACGTTGTTTAACACCAAGGGTGAGCCTCGCGAGGCGATAGTCGCGGTGTCGATGCTCGACAGTGGCGACTGGGTGCTGCCGGTGAGCCATAGTGAGGATATTCCCTACAAGCCGCCGATGTTGGCATGGCTGATCTCGGTGTGCTCGCTGTTGTTTGGCGGTGGCGAGGTCAGCGAGTTCACGGCGCGTATGCCCTCGGCGTTGGCGGCGATAGCGATGCTCGTCGCCGGCTTCCGCTTCTTTGCCCCTAAGGTCGGCGAGCGTCAGGCGTGGCTCATCACCTTGATAACGGCGACATCGTTTGAGGTGTTTCGCGCCGCCACGGCTTGCCGCGTCGATATGGTGCTGACGGCGGCGATGGTTGGCGGCGTGTATGCCATATACAACATTGACCGCCGGCGGCTGAATTGGCTGTGGGCGGTGCTGTTGCTGTCTGTTGCCACGCTCACCAAGGGTCCGGTGGGCTCGCTGTTGCCGTGTCTTGCCATGGGCATATACTTCTTGTTGCGCGGCGACAATTTTTGGCGCACGCTCGTGCGGCTTGTGACGATATGCCTTGCATCATTCATACTGCCGGCACTGTGGTATTATGCCGCGTGGCTCGAGGGTGGCGACAAGTTCCTCGCCCTCGCCTTGGAGGAGAATGTCGGACGCCTGACGGGCACGATGTCATACGACTCGCACGTCAATCCGTGGTACTATAATGTGATGACCATCACCGCCGGCATGTTGCCATGGACGATAGCGGCACTCGTGGCATTGAGCTACCGCAGTGTGCGCCGGCGGTTGCGTTCACTGAGATATGATCGCGGCTTGCCCCTCATGGCGTGGACTGTGGGGCTGACGATATTTGTGTTCTATTGCATACCGGCATCAAAGCGCAGTGTCTACCTGCTGCCGTGCTATCCCTTCATCGCATACGGCGTGGCGCGACTCATAGATTATGTGCGCGACACACGCTTTTTGCACGTGTTGGCAGCGGTGTTTGCCGTCCTGTCGATAGTGGCGCCTATTGTTGCCCTCATCGCGCCATACGTTATGCCTGCGCGCCTGGCGGCGGTGCCCCTGTGGCGATGGTTTGTGGCGATGGTGCCTGTGGCGATTGGCATCTGGTGGCTCGTCACGCGCACAAAGAGTCGGCAGGCGTCGGCAGGCTTGACATTGATGACGTTTGCGCTGATGCTGTCGTGGAACGCCGTTTTCGCACCTATGGCGCTGAACCCCAAGAGCGATCGCCCGGCGGCGCAAAAAATTGCCGCCGCGACACGTGCCGATGAAACCGTGTGGTCGATAGTCGAGGGCGACAGCCTGCTGCGCCACTACACGATAAACTACTATCTCGGCGACCGCCTGCGCCGGGCAACAACGCTTGACTCAGTGCCCGAAGGCGCACCGGTGATAGCCCCCTCCGTGCCACAAAACATCGCCGGCGACACCCTGACGCGCAAGTCGTGTGACACTCGCCGCCCGGTGATACTCTTTCGCAAACCCCACGCCGCTGTTGCCATCGCCAAATGATTGCGTTTTTGCAACCTTGAAATAATTCGCTAACTTTGCAAACGACAAACAACAGTAATAACGCTTTAAATCATTTTCCTATGAAATTGAAACTTATGCTTGCTGTCGCTGTGGCATTCTTCGGACTGTCAATGGCTTCATGCACGGGTTATGACCTGAAAACGTGTGAAAAACTCGCCGACAAAATAAATGACGACAATCTTAAAAACGAAGATTACGTCGAGATGGTAAACCAACTTGATGGACTCCTGTCATACGTTGATAATCAGCTTGATGCAATCAGTAATATCGATTCAAGAACAGACCGTTGTGATAAATTTGAAGATCTCAACGATGGCGACGAAGTTGAATATTGCGACAAATTTAATGCCAAGCTTGAATATGCCAAAGAAAATGGCAATCTTAAAGGCGAAGCCAAAGAAGCATACAAATCGATCGATGTAAAATCTCGCACAAAAAAACTTGCGCGCAAAATGGAAAAATTGTACAAAAAATGTAAAGACTGATGGTCATTTTCCAAAACACAAACAGTAATAATGCTTTAAATCACAGTTTCCCTATGAAATTAAAACTTATGCTCGCCGTTGTTGTGGTATTCTTCGGGCTGTCATTGGCATCATGCGCCGGCTATGACCTGAAAAAATGTGAAGAACTCGGAGATAAAATAGCAAGCGGTCGGCATCTTAATAGCGAAGATTATGTCGCAATGGTTGAGCAACTTGACGCATTATTGCCATACGCGGACAAGCGACTCGAATCGATTAGTAATATAGAATCAATGTCAGATCGTTGTGATGAGTTGGAAGAATTTCACAAAAGCGAAGAATATTTGTATATCCTGTTGTTTAATCCAATGCCTCCATTGGCGAGAGGTCGTGCAGTGTATGAAGGCAAAGCTCGAAATATGTATGAAACGCTCGATATTCAGTCGCGTGCCAGAGAATTTTTTCGCAAAGATGAAAAATTGAATAGAAAATGTCGCAACTATCGTGCATACGGTGACGACGCCGATTGATAAGCCCGACACAATCTACAATGAAGTGTGTCTTTGACGCTTTGGGAAAAATCGCTAAATTTGCAGAAAATAAACAAACAATAATAACACTTTAAATCATTTTTACTCTATGAAATTAAAACTTATGCTCGCTGTCGCCGTGGCATTCTTCGGATTGTCATTGGCTTCATGCTCGGGTTATGACCTGAAAACGTGTGAAAAACTCGCCGACAAAATTACGGACGACAATCTTAAAAACGAGGATTATGTCGAGATGGTAAACCAATTCGACGGACTCTTGTCATATGTTGACGATCAAGTCGAGGCTATCAGCAATATTGATTCTAAAACAGACCGTTGCGACAAATTTGAAGATCTCAAAGATTGCGATGAATTTGAATATATTGACAAATTTGAGAGAAAACTTCGCAATGCAAAAGACGATGGCGAACTGAAAGGCGAAGCCAAAGAAGCATACAAATCTATTGACGCTAAATCGCGCACAAAAAAATTGGTGCGCAAAATTGATAAATTGTACAAGAAATGCCACGACTGATGGTCATTTCCCAAAAACATAAACAAACAATAATAACACTTTAATATACTATTCTATGAAATTGAAATTGATGCTCGCTGTCGCTGTGGCATTCTTCGGATTGTCATTGGCTTCATGCTCGGGTTATGACCTGAAAACGTGTGAAAAACTCGCCGACAAAATAAAGGACGACAATCTTAAAAACGAAGACTATGCCGCGATGGTTGACCAACTCGACGGACTCCTGTCATACTGTGAAAACCAAGTTGAGGCTATCAGCAATATTGACTCAAAATCAGAGCGTTGCGACAAATTTGAAGATTTCAATGATAGCGACGAAATCGGATATTGCAGCGGATTTGTGTCAATACTTGAGATGACAAAAGAAAACGGAGACCTTAAGGGAGACGCAAAAGAAGCCTATAAATCTATTGACGCAAAATCTCGTTTTAGGAAAATATATCGTCAGTACGAGAAATTAGAAAAGAAATGTAAAGACCGCGACTAATTCGTCGCCGAGCGAATGTTGATACATCTTAGAGATATGGTCACAGCGTTTAAAACAAAGTCGCGGGCACTTATTGTTGCCGTCATCGCCACCATTACGTTTGTCGCCTGCAACTCCACCGGGGGTGCAGACGCCGGGCAGGGTGGGGCGCAGTATGACATCGCCCTGTGCCAACGACTGATTGCCGTCGGGCAAGACAACACTCTTACCGACGCCCAACTCGACACGCTTGCCGTGCAGTTTGAAAACATGTTTGCATATTGCGAGGGTGAAGTGGCGCGTATTTACGACATGCCCAAGGGCGAGGACAAATGCGAGGCTATATTAGCTTTTCGAGATGCTGCCGAGGTCGGAACCCTCGAGCATCTGTACCGGCTCCTCGACCATGCCGACCGACAAGCCGGCTTCACGCAAGCCTTGGGCAGACGCTTGAAAGATATGAATGTATCAAAACGCCGAAAAGATATAAAAATAAAACTAACAAGCATTTACGGCGAGTGTAAATAATCCCGGAAATGAAAAGAATACTTAAAAACATCGCGTTTATCGCCGCCATAGCGAGTGCTATGACACTCACGTCGTGTGGCAACGGCTCAAAAAGCGACACGGTGGCAGACACCACCACACAAGTGGCAGAACAAGCATATCAAAATGTGCCGTTTGACTCGGCGGCATGTGTGAGTCTGTCTGACATCAACGGTTGTGATATGACCGTCGAACAATTCACGACAATGGTAGATCAAGCCAATACGCTTATCGACGAGGCTAACGAACGGTTTACGCAAATCATGGCAAAAAACACCACCGATGAGGCAAAGGCAGAGTTTAAGGCATTTATTCGCAGTTTTAGATTTCAATGCGCCCAGCGGTTTAAAGACGAGATGCCTGTGGATATGGACGCTATGGGTGTGCCGGCAGACGTGCAAGAACGCGCAAAACGCGCCATGGAGAATGGCGACCGCATGCAAAAGACCTTCGAACAAATGTTCTACTCGATGAGTGGCATCGAGGGCGATGCTGCCAACCCCCAATTTGACAACCTGCGCATAGAATCATAAACGCAGCCCCCCGAGTCATAATCACTCGTCACCTCTTCCTTAGAGATAAATAAAACAGACCGATGGCAAAATGTCGTCGGTCTGTCTCTATTTAGAAGCCCGGGTCGAGGAGAGTAGCGGAGGAGGAAAGATTAATAAAAATGTAAGAAGGAGAGACCGATTATTGCCTGTTGACAAACGTCGTGCAGTCTTTAAGCCCCTGTCTGATGATGTCGTTGACGGCGGCAGTGTCGGCGGCGGCTTGACTGTGGCTTATCGGCAGACGCACAGCCTTAGTGACATAGAAATAGCGCACGATGGCATTGCGCAACTCCTCAGGCGTGAGCACCGATGGCAGCGTCTCATATTCGTCATACGTCAGAGACAAGAATGCGGTGTTTTCTCCTATGCAGCCGCGACGGTCAAGCAGCCAACCATCGATAAGTGGCAGCGGACGACTCGCCTCGGTGATGTCACGAGGATCGGGATATGAAAGAATTGTTTTGCCATCTTCTGCCATCATAATGCCCACGCGGTCGTCGGCATCTGTGTTGGTCTTGTAGATGACGGCTCGCGGTATGTAGCTCTTACGCTCGCCGGCGGATGGCGCCTGAGCCTGTGAAACCTGCACATCTGTCGCTTGTGGTTTATCGCCGGTTGCCCGGTGTGACGAGTGACAAGCCGTGACTGCCACCGAGGCTATGCAACCGGCGGCGAGGAGGGTGGCAAATTTATTATTCATATCGTTATACATTATTTGAAGATGATGTGAATGTTAAAGCAAAGAAGTCGCACCCGGCAATGCGGACGCGGCTTCTTCGTTATCAGGTTGTGAGACTGATAAGCCCTCGCATTGTGTGTGAGCTTGCAGTCAGATGTGGCGCATTAGTTGGCTACCGGTGTCCAATTGTCAAGAAATGTGTTAAGCTCGTCTACGCTGTCAAACACTATTGCCGTGCGGAGCATAAAGTTATAAGGAGCCTTCAGATAAGTATATTCGCTTTGCACGTATGTGCATTGAGCTTTGCCGTTTGTGTAGTCTACCGATGAGAGGTCAGTTTTGAAGAGAATGGCACCGGTGTCGTTAAGACGAGTGAAGAAAGCATCAATGTTGCCGAGGAGGCTGTAACGATCGCCTTTTTGGCTGATGGTGAACGCAATCATAGGCGTGAGAGTAGCACCTTCGCTTGCTTCGTATCTTTGCCAAGCGGCTTTTTCGGCATCGGTTTGGAGGGTGTAAGCAAAGATAGCTTTGCCGTCATCAACAACCATACGGTCAAAATTCAAACCTGAGATGGTGGTGCCAACTTGACCGTCGACGATTTTGTGAATGGGACCGCCCTCGGCTGTTTTGGCGAGAACAAACTCCACGGGATTAGTGAGCTGAGGATCGACAACCGATACAAACGATTGGTCGATGTCATCATTACAAGAAGTTAAACCTGCGATGGCAACCATAGCAGCAGCTATGGTGAGTGTTTTAACGATTTTCATGAATTAAAAATGTATTGTTTTTAAATTAGTAAATTGTTGTATGATAGATTTTCTACGCTTTCAGTTTTATTGGGCTTCTCTCTTGCCGGCATATCCACAATCGATTGTGGATAGCCGCGAGAGGTTGAGGTGCAAAAACCTGTATCGTTGGGTGTTTTGATTACTTGTTCACGCGATAAGGCGCGGCGCCGGTGGAGAGGAAGTCGACAATCTGACGCGCGGCGGCGATGCCGGCATTGATATTGGCTTCGGCAGTCTGGGCACCCATCTTCTTGGGCGTGAAGAATACTCGCGTGGGGAACTGCTCTGACAACACGGCGGCATTGTCGGGCTTGATGTCGGCGACATATTTGAGATCCTGACGCTTGGCGAGCGCGGCGGCGAGACCGTCTTCATCGATGACCTCGCGACGTGCGGTGTTGATGAGCAAACCGCCCTCGGGCATAAGCATCAGTTGGTGCTCGCCCACCGAGCCGCGAGTCTCGGCAGTCGCCGGAATGTGAAGTGACACGACATCATTGTTCTTGTAAAGTTCGTCAACCGAATGCACGGGAGTGACTCCGGCATCAAGCATCACCTGATCGGGACAGTATGGATCGAGAGCCGACACTATCATGCCGAAGCCCTTGGCAATGCGAGCGACACAGCGTCCGACCTGACCGAAGGCATGGATGCCGAGGCGGCGACCGCGAAGTTCATGACCCGATGTGCCGGCATACATATTGCGCACAGCCATCACGGCGAGACCAAAGACAAGCTCGGCGACGGCGTTTGAATTTTGACCGGGAGTATTCTCGACAACGATGTCGCGCTCTTTGGTGGCGACAAGGTCGATGTTGTCATAGCCGGCGCCGGCACGCACCACGATTTTAAGCTTGGGAGCGGCGGCAACGAGGTCGGCATCTACGATATCAGAACGCACGATGAGAGCATCGGCGTCGGCAACCGCAGCCGTCAGCTGTCCGCGGTCAGTATATTGCTCGAGCAAAGCAAGCTCATATCCGGCTTTATCGAGTTGTTCCTTGATGCCTTTGACGGCGATGGGCGCAAAAGGCTTTTCGGTGGCTACTAATACTTTCATGACTGAGATGTATGATTTTTGTGATTAGTGAGTCTGTTGAAAATCGTTCATGGCGTCGATGAGCACCTTGACGCTCTCCAAAGGCAGAGCATTGTAAAGCGATGCACGGAAACCACCCACCGAGCGGTGACCCTTGATGCCGACAATGCCGCGTTCACCGGCAAAAGACACGAAGTCGGCTTCGAGTTCTTTATACTCGGGCTTCATAACAAAGCAAACATTCATTATAGAACGATCGTCGGGGTCGGTGACGGTACCCGTAAACATGCGGCTGCCGTCGATGGCGTCATAGAGCATGGCAGCCTTTTCGAGGTCGCGACGTTCAAGCTCTTTGATGCCGCCGAGATCTTTATAGTAGCGCAAAGTTTGCAGAGCGCTGTATATCGGCAATACCGGCGGTGTGTTGAACATCGAGCCTTTTTTGACGTGTGTGCGATAGTCGAGCATCGTGGGCAACACGCGGTCAACATGTCCGAGAGCATCGTCGCGCACGATGACGATGGTCACACCGGCAGGAGCGAGATTTTTTTGTGCTCCGGCATAAATGGCATCATATTTCGAAACATCTACCTTGCGCGAGAAAATGTCTGAGCTCATATCGGCAACGAGGCGACAGGGAACATCGGGGTCCTTGCGAATTTCAGTGCCGTATATCGTATTGTTTGACGTATAGTGGAAGTAGTCTGAATCAGCGTCAACTTTATAATCCTTGGGAATGTATGTGTATTTGTCGGCTTCAGACGACGCCACAACATCGACGTCGCCAAACAAACGAGCCTCGGCGATGGCTTTGTGTGCCCAAGTGCCGGTGTCGAGATATGACGCTTTCTTGCGCAGAAGGTTCATCGGCAACATACAGAACTGCATGGACGCGCCACCTCCGAGCCAAAGCACCGAGTAGCCCTCGGGAACTTCGAGCAACTCTTTGACAAGAGCCGAAGCCTCATCGATGACGGCTTGAAACTCTTTGCTGCGGTGCGAAACTTCAAGTATCGACAAACCGGTGTCGGCAAAATTGATGATGGCATCGGCAGTGTTGCGGATAGTATACTGGCTCAATATCGAAGGGCCGGCATAGAAATTATGTTTTTTCATAACGCTTTGATTATTATGTTGTTTGTCTGAAATATGCCATATTTGGAGATTGCTTTGGACGGTGAGCGTCCGACCTCAGGTCTCAAATCTGGCGAAAGAGAATTGTTTTAATGCGCAAATTTAATAAATATTCCGACATTTTGTGCAAAAATAAAGGCGTAAAAATTTTTCAACATTCAAAAAAATATGTCCCATAGTGAGATGACACCGATTTTTTAACTTTGGATATGTCGGCTGTCAATAATTTTTGATTTTGAGTTACGTCAAAATATACTATCTTTGCAACCGCATGGCGGATTGTTCCCGCGATGATAAACACGCCCCGCAGAATATGCAAAAATTTGTACATCTTCACGTTCACACCCAATACTCTCTGCTTGACGGTCAGGCATCGATTAATGCTTTGGTCGATAAGGCAATCGCTGACGGTATGCCCGGCATTGCCATCACCGACCATGGCAATATGTATGGCATCAAAGAGTTCTTTAACTATGTCAAAAAAGTCAACTCAAAGCTACAAGAAGGACAACAACCCTTCAAACCCATACTCGGCTGTGAAATGTACGTCGCCGAGCGCGATCTCCACGAGCATATCGACAAACGCGACATCGGGCGTCACCTCATAGTGCTCGCCAAAAACGAGGTGGGCTATCACAATCTCATAAAACTGGTGTCGAAGGCGTGGACAGAAGGCTTTTATATGCACCCGCGCACAGACAAAAACGAAATCGTCAAACACCACGAGGGGCTCATCATCGCCTCGGCGTGTCTTGGCGGCGAGATACCGCGACTGTTGATAAACGGCGATGACGCCGAGGCTGAACGGCGAGTGCTGTGGTGGAAGGAACTCATGGGTGACGACTACTACATCGAATTGCAGCGACACAAGGCGACAAAAACACGAGCCAATCATGAGACTTATGAGGAGCAACGCCGCATCGAGCCAAAGCTCATAGCCCTCGCTCGCAAACACAAAATCAAGCTCATTTGCACCAACGACGTGCATTTTGTTAACGAGTCTGACGCCGAAGCTCACGACCGTCTCATCTGCCTGTCTACAAACAAATACATCACCGACGAAGGGCGCATGCTCTACACCAAACAGGAATGGATGAAGACCACCGCCGAGATGAACGAGGTGTTTGCCGACATTCCCGAAGCTCTCGCCAACACCCTCGAAATCCTCGACAAGGTTGAGACGTATGACATCGACCACGCGCCGATTATGCCAAATTTTGAAATTCCCGCCGAATTTGGCACCGAAGAGGAATATCGCCGCCGCATAACCGAGCAGGAACTGTTTGACGAGTTCACCCGTGACGAAAACGGCAACGTCGTGCTCTCAGAGGAAGACGCACGCAAGAAAATCAAAAAACTCGGCGGCTACGAAAAACTATACCGCATAAAATTCGAAGCCGACTACCTCAAAAAACTCGCATACGAGGGTGCAGAACGACGCTACGGCTCACCATTATCTCCCGAACTCAGCGAGCGCATAAAATTCGAACTCCACATCATGAAAACCATGGGTTTCCCGGGATACTTCTTGATTGTGCAAGATTTTATCAATGCGGCGCGCACAAAACTCGGCGTCTCTGTCGGTCCGGGACGTGGCTCGGCAGCAGGTTCGTGCGTGGCATATTGCCTTGGTATCACACAGATAGACCCCATAAAATATGACCTGCTGTTCGAACGTTTCCTAAATCCCGATCGTATATCATTGCCCGATATCGACATCGACTTTGACGATGACGGACGTGCCGACGTATTGCGATACGTGACACAAAAGTATGGCGAAGAAAAAGTCGCGCATATCATCACATACGGCACAATGGCGGCAAAATCGGCAATCAAAGACGTGGCGCGCGTCGAGCAACTGCCGCTCGTCGAGTCAAACCGCCTTGCCAAACTCATACCCCGACACATGCCCGAGGAAAACGGCAAAGAGGCAAAACCGACACTCAAAAATTGTTACAGACTCGTCCCCGAATTTACCCCCGAACTCTCATCGCCCGACCCCCTCATCAAAGAGACACTCAAATATGCCGAGGCGCTCGAAGGCAACGTGCGAAATACCGGCGTGCACGCCTGTGGCGTCATCATCTGTCGCGACGACATCACCGACTGGGTGCCGGTGTCGACTGCCACCGACAAAGAGGAGGGCAAGCTGCTCGTGACCCAATATGAAGGGCGTGTCATCGAAGAAACGGGACTTATAAAAATGGACTTCCTCGGGCTCAAAACTCTGTCCATCTTGAAGGAAGCCGTGGCAAACATAAAACTCACACGAGGCATAGACATCGACCTCGAAAAAATTCCCATCGATGACCCGGCGACATACCGCCTGTACAGCGAAGGACGAACCATCGGCACATTTCAATTTGAGTCGGCGGGAATGCAAAAATACCTCCGTGAGCTAAAACCTTCGACCTTCGAAGACCTCATAGCCATGAATGCCCTGTATCGTCCCGGTCCTATGGAATATATCCCCGACTTCATCAAGCGCAAGCATGGAGAGGAACCTATCGTCTATGATATCCCCGAAATGGAGACTTATCTCAAAGACACTTATGGCGTCACCGTATATCAAGAGCAAGTCATGCTGTTGTCGCGCCTGTTGGCTAACTTCACACGAGGCGAGTCTGATACCCTGCGCAAAGCCATGGGTAAAAAGCTCATCGACAAGATGAACCACCTCAAAGGCAAATTCCTTTCCGGCGGTCAGGCAAACGGACACAAACCCGAGGTGCTCGAAAAAATATGGAAAGACTGGGAAAAATTCGCCTCCTATGCCTTCAACAAAAGTCACGCCACGTGTTACAGTTGGGTGGCATTCCAAACGGCATATCTTAAAGCCAATTACCCTTCGGAATATATGGCGGCGGTGCTCAGCCGCAACCTCAGCGATATCACAAAACTGACAACATTTATGGACGAGTGCAAGAGCATGCACATACGCGTGCTCGGTCCCGATGTCAACGAGTCGTTCAATAAATTCGGTGTCAACAAAAAAGGCGACATACGCTTTGGCTTGACAGCAATAAAAGGCGTCGGCGACAACGTCGTCAGCGATATCATCAAAGCTCGTGGCGACAAGCCGTTCGCCGACATATACGACTTTGTCGAGCGTGTGCCCGCCGGGTCAATGAACCGGCGCACGTTCGAAAATCTCGCCCTTGCCGGCGCGTTTGACTGCTTCAGCGAAGTTAAGCGCGAGGACTTTTTTGAGACGAATACTCGCGGCGAGGCACTTTCAGAAACACTAATCCGTTACGGCGCGCGATACCAAGCAGATCAACAAGACACAATGGCATCGCTGTTCAGCTTTGACGATGACGTCTTTGATATGAAAGCCTCGGCTCGCCCACAGATAAAACCTGCCGTGCAATGGCCCGAAATCCAACGTCTCGAACGCGAGCGCGAATTGGTCGGTATGTATATCTCGGCACACCCCCTCGACCAATATTACATGGAACTGACTTATGGCGTGAAGACGGCAATAAAAGACATCGACAGCATCGTGCCTGCCGAAGGGCTCGAAATTACCTTCGGCGGACTCGTAACATCTTATGAGACAAAGCCAACTCGCAATGGTGGCACATTCGGCATAATGAAAATCGAGGACTATACCGGCACAAAAGAATTGCGCCTGTTCGGTAAAAGTGTTTACGATTTCGGTCGCTATGGCATACCCGGCACCCCCGTGTACGTCAAATGTTGCTATCAACGCCGCTTTAAAACCTCCGACCTTAACTTGGAAGTCGTGGGCATCTGTCCGCTCGAAGAAGTTAAAGGCAAACTCATAAAAGGCATCTCGCTGACGATACCGATAGCCAAAACCACCGAGATGACCGGCGAGCTCATCGCCGATCGCATAAAAAATCCGGGTGACAATCCATGCTCGTTGATGATCGAAGTTTTTGACCCCGAAGTCAAAAGAGCCGTGCGCTTCAACTCGTCAAAAAAAATTCGTGTCGACCGCGCCCTTATGGAACTCCTTGACGAAATCGAAATAGACTACTCATTCCAAACAGCATAATCATTTATTGTAACAACATATAAGCAAAATTATTTAACTATGGCAGCTGAATTTACAGACACAAACATCAAAGAAATCATTGCCGGCGGACAACCCATCGTTGTTGACTTTTGGGCTACATGGTGCGGTCCGTGCCGTGCCATCGCTCCGGTTATCGATGAACTCGCCGACGAGTATAAAGATCGTGTGATTATTGGCAAATATAACTGTGATAACGAAAACGATTTTGCATCATCACAACGCGTTATGTCATTGCCGACATTCTTGTTCTTTAAAAACGGCGAGCGCACAAAAATTCGCCTCGCCGGCACTCAATCTCGCGAAAAACTCGTCGAGAAGATTGAAGAGCTCCTCGCTCTGTGATAATTCCACCCGGCAAACCATAGCCAACCTCAGGTGACGACTTAAACATAACCTGAGGTAATCAACGAGAGCATACCGCGCCGATGTTGGTATGCTCTCGTTGTCATATCGTTAGTCGAATTGATGCAGGTCGCAGATTGCAATACCTCGCAAGTTTGACCCATAAACCGCATTCTTGGAAAGATGCGACTGCTTTGCGTTGCTTTACTTTACTTCGCGAGTTTGGCGGTGCGGCGTGAGCCGTCACTATATCTGGTGGCGACGATGGTGATGCCGCTCTCTGCCGGGGCTTGCAGTCGCCGTCCCGATAGGTCATAGTATTCGGTGGCGATGACCTCGGCAGCCTCATCGGCGGAGACATCGGTGACGCCGTTTGTGATGGGCAAAATCTCTTTAAATTTGCCCCACTCGGGGTGGGCGCGATAAGCCTCGATAGCCTCTGCCGGCACATAAAGCGTGGCACGCCCGGTAACGCCTAATTCTTCGTTATCTGCTGAAATGCTAAAAGCACGATCAGCAGCTGTTGGCGGTACTTCATATTCACAAATCACGCTTTTGATGTCGAAGCAACTTTGGAATGATACCCAACCAAATTCAGGCGACCTACCTGTTTTTGACTTTGTTATGTGTAAACATTTTAAATTTTCATCATTAATGCTACAATGCAGAGTCTTTATACTGCCGGGCAAAACCAACGTGTCATTTTCACAATAAATGGCATTGGTGCCCAAATAGCCATAACCATCTTCAAATGAAATATGTTTTGCGCTAAAACCGGCATAACTGCTAACAAGAAAATCTGTGCTAAAGTACACCGTATCTATATCCATAGGATACGGACAATAATGAATATCTCGAACAGTGGTAGGAAGATTGATGCTTTTAATAAAAGAAGGTATTAACACCCGCTCGCCATTAAATGTTTTCAATCCTTCGGGCAAAATTATTTCGAGGTCATTTGTTTCATATTCAGGATAAAATGAAAGTTTTTGAAATCCCCAAACAGGGTATGTCGTTCCATTTAGTGTTACTTCGGCAGGAATTGTAATTTTGCCGGAATAAATAGTCGTCTCATCTTTGTTTGGGGTTACGTATGCACCGCCATAAAACTTACCTGAGCAATCACTCTGTGTAAAAATTTTATATTTGACACCATCTACATCGTAGATTTCGTCTTCGGCGCTCATACTTGCATAACCGAGGGTGCAGGCAAAAAATATTGCTAAAATTTTATATGTCGTTTTCATAATCAAAGTTTTGTAAATTTGTATGTGTCAACTTTTTCTCCGTTAATCATCATCGCAATAACGCATAAACCGTTTGGTACCTCATTAAGATAGAGCTTGACTTTCTTTTCTCCGGATATTAATTCGGAATTGACAATGTATTTGTTGTTGTTAAAGTCATAAACCTCAAATGTCGGGTTGGCTGTACTTGTGTATGCTACCACCGCAGTTTGCGTCGTCCGGTCGTATGTCACGTTTGTGATCGAGCCGGTTTGCAGTGGCATTGAACGTCCTACAAAATTCTGAATGTAAGGTATTTTATTGGGACCGGATATTGTGATTTCGGTTGTGTCTCCTGTGGGTAAAAAGAACCTGCAATCATTAATTGTGGAGCTTTCGGTAATCATACGCATACGGATTTTGTCTGTTCGCAAGTTTCTTAGCACAACTTTTGCCGGAAGGTCTGAATTACTGATATTTAACGTTATGTTATTATTACCCAAAATATGGCTGACATTGTATTCCGTTGGACAATAAGCATTGTAGTTTAGCGAAGGGTCGCCATATACATGGAAGTTAACGCGTTGATAAAGAAGATAACTGTCATTTTGGTATGAGGACCAATCCCAATATCCGCCACCTTGTATATTTTCAAGACGATCATGCCCGGCAGACATAATATCATAGAGGCGATAAACGGGTTTTCTTATTACCGGATCAGTCCAGCCATTATAAGCATATTTATTAGGCCAAATAGCATCAGTTAAGCCCAATAATAATGCATCACTCCAACCTAAATATGTTCCATTTGAAGAAGCGATTGCTGCTATGGAGCCAAATTTGTGCCTAACAAGTTCAGCGACGAGGCAGTTCTTGTAGGCATAATGATTTGCAGTAGAACAAGAGATGCTAAAAATAAGAGGCGCAGATTTATTTGAGTTGAGCTCTTGGCAGGCAAAATAATCAAAATCATATTCAGCCCAACCATTAACGCTACCATGACCATTATACACACCAAAATTAATACCATTATTAAAAGCATCTATCATCATTTGTCGTGTGCCATCCCACATAAAATTCGGTTTTTTGAGGTATGTCGGCAGTGCTATTGTATCTCCAGTTGCCGGGTTGTCGAAATAAGGGAACCAAATGCTTGGATTAGGATCATAATTAGAGTTATATATTCGTTGTGTTGTAATATTAGATGCTTGCAAAATATCTCGGACTTCTTCCAACGTTGGAATAAAACGATCACTTGCCTTTTTCCCGGTTTTCTCATCTATGCCATATTCACCACCGACAAAAGCTCTGCCATAAGAAGCGACATCGTTGTATAATCCTTTTTCATACTTGATAATCTTTTGAATGGCAGATATTGCATCCGGTTTGCAATATACAGGTATGCGCCCATATGCTACATCTGGCATTATATCCTCATCGCCATCCATACACATATAGTAGAAATCAGTGGTTGAATCTTGCGCTCCCCATTGAAGCCATAATCGTTTAGCGATTGATATTCCCGGAACACATGCGTCTGTTCCAATAATAAGTACATTTGTGAGATTGGGAAGCGTGCTATAGAAATATTTAATCGTGTCTTGAACTTGCTGTTGAGTCCAGCTCCAACTACCGACAGAATGCACACGATAACCGAGTTTCTTCTTCCATTCTCGTAAGCTATCAATTGCCTCATCAAAGCTATTGCCGTAAGTCACAATCAAATAATCCTCAGCTTCGTCTTTGTCAATTTGGATAATATCATCGTTGATAATACCGGCTTGTGTTGCGACATCATCGCTGCTTTCAGTGATGGGGTTGGTGACGTAGTCATCGCCGAGGATGCTGCTTAGCGTGCGGTTGGTGTATGAGTTGAATGCCGCCGAGCGGTTGGCGGTTGTGCTTTGCACCGAGACGCCGGGAGTGTAGACAACATCGATGTCGAGTGAGGTGAACACGCGCAGGCGTCCGAGCGCGCGGTCATACTTCATTGGCATTATGGTTATGGTGTATATCGGTCGTCCGCGATATATCTGTGTGTCTGTCACGCGAGCAATCT
>CAVCBR010000027.1:2513-28486 GCA_963600695.1 bacterium | reverse complement strand
GTGTGTTGATTGTATGTATTTTTAAATCACAAAATCAGCAAAAGAATTTTGTAAACTAAAACACGAAGTATGAATGTTGCCGATACTAATTGTATATAATTTGGTGTAAACGTGTGTGTAGAAAAAAATAATCGCAAGTAAATTTGATAATCAATATTATGTTAAATTGGATGTGAGCGATGATGACTTGTATGTGTTTTGAGGCTGTATGTATTATTTTTTTTGTAGTTTTGTAGTAGTAATACGTAATACATTAAAATTATGGATAGTTTTGAATATTGTGCTCCCACTCATTATGTGTTTGGGCATAAGGCAGAATTAAAAGCCGGCGAGTTTTCTAAAATTTTTCTTGGAACAAATATCCTATTGGTAAGTGGTGGTAGCAGTGCTCGCCGCTCCGGGCTTTTGGCATTGGTAGAAAATTCGCTGACAGATGCCGGTGTCTCATTTAAATCGTTAACAGGTATTAAGCCAAATCCGACAGATGGTCCTGTTCGGCATGGTATTGCATTGGTGAAAGAACTTAAAATGACCGGCATATTGGCCGTGGGTGGAGGCTCGGTTATTGACACTGCAAAAGCAATTGCCCTAGGAGCTCTTTATGATGGGGATTTTTGGGATTTTTATTGTGGTAAACAGCCGGTTACTAAGTCTTTACCGGTTGGCACAGTGTTAACAATCCCAGCTGCCGGGAGTGAAGGATCGGGTAACTCAGTGATTACGCTTGAAGATGGTATGAAGAAAATATCTCTTCGTGGCGGACATGTCTTGCGCCCCAAATTTTCGCTGATGAATCCGGAATGGACGCTTTCCCTACCCCATTATCAAACTGCATGTGGCATTGTTGATATGATGGCACATATTTTAGAACGTTATTTTACGGCAACAGAGGAGGTTGAAGTTACCGATAGAGTGGCTGAAGGTTTGTTAATGGCGATTATAGAGGAAGCACGTAAATTAATGAAAAATCCAATGGATTATCAGGCTCGTGCAAATATAATGTGGGCAGCGACCTTAGCACATAATGATTTATGTGGCACCGGACGTACACAGGAGTGGGTATCGCATTCGCTAGAGCATGAGTTGTCTGCGGTTTATGGCGTAACGCATGGCGCCGGGCTGGCAGTCGTATTCCCTGCATATATGCAATTTATGGCTAAGCACAAGCCATTGCGTGTCGCAATGTTGGCTCGTCGCGTTTTTGGTATTGAAGGTAACGATGAAGATATTGCATTTAAGGGGATTGGTGCGTTTCGAGACTTTTTTAAATCTCTTGATATGCCACTAACGTTAGGGGAATTGGGAATAACAAATCCGGACATAGATTTACTGGTTGACAGGCTACATATGAATAAAGGTAAGGTACTTGGTTTTTACTACCCATTGACGTCAACAGAAACAAGGCAGATATATGAATTGATGCTGTAAGTTTATGTATTACAGTAGTCTAGATTCCATTGTATGGCACCGATTTGATTTAATAGACTCGGTGCCATACCATTTTTGCCCCACTCCATTTTTGTGTCAAAAATATCATTCGATGCTTTTATGACATCAAAACCCAACGCTTCAAGAGAAGGTCTGCATAAATTTTTATGTTTACATGGTTTGTTTAATGTTCGACAACACATCCCCTTGCATCTCGGGCAGTTGCCGGAAAATAAGTATGACCAACCATTGCTTAAATGTTCATGACGTAATACACAATCTTCAAGCGCTATACGTATATCGTGTAAGTAATCGTCCAAATCTGTCAGTCTTATTGGTTTGAGAAAATTATATGTTATTTTTATAATACTGATCAAACCATAGTCAAAAAGTTTATTTGATAGCTCTGTTGCAATTGGCGGACACAGCCAACTTTTACCATAATTATTACATGCTTTACAGTTTTCTTCAATGCGGTTGACATCTCTATACTTATTTATAAAATCGGCTGTTTGCACAGTTTTAACAGAGGCTCTTATTGCAAAAATGTCACTCGGTTGAATACAAGCAAGCAAATCTTTAAGTAGCTTGTTCTCAAATTCGTTAATTATATTTAAAACATTCATGGAAGAATAATCGTTTTGTATTTGACAAAGTTATCTAAAATTGTTAACTTTGAACAAAATATTGTTGTTTAATTGTTCTGATATAATTTATATGGCTAAGCAACAGCTAAGTATGATAATTGTCTCCAATGAGCCTCTCGGTGAGCATTATTCGTTAATGACATTGATGCCATCAGATGGTCGGGTATTGCCAGATATATTGCCGGGGCAATTTGTGTCAATTGATATTCCGGATTCGAAATATACATTTTTGCGACGACCAATATCCATTAATGATGTTCGAGACAATATGATAAAGTTGCTAATTCGTGTTGCCGGAGAAGGAACTCGGATACTGTGCCGACTTGCCTCGGGGCGCCAATTAAATGTTTTGTTACCATTAGGCTGTGGATTTCCGACAGAGATTGACAAGAAAGATAAAGTTCTGATTATTGGTGGAGGGGTCGGTGTTGCTCCATTATTATATTATGGGCGTAAACTCAGAGAAATGAATATTGAATGTACGTTTGCTCTTGGTGTTCGTTCAAAAAATGATTTGCTGTTACTTGATGATTTTAGCGCAATAGCGCCTGTTGAGGTTTCGACAGAAGATGGCTCGTTTGGCGTTAAAGGCTTTGTGACAGATTGCCCTGCTCTTAATTGTGATTATTATAAAATATGGGCAGTCTGTGGTCCTATGCCAATGATGCAAGCAGTTGCATCCCTCGCTCGTAAAACAGAAGCAGAGTGCTATGTCTCTCTTGAAAATAAAATGGCTTGTGGTATAGGGGCGTGTCTGTGTTGTGTGGAAGATACAGTGGTGGGGCATCAGTGTGTTTGTACTTCGGGACCGGTATTTAATGCAAAAGAACTTCTTTGGAATAAATGATATAATTTTTATTGTTATGGCAAACCTTCAAGTAAACATCGCCGGCCTCAAAATGAAAAATCCGGTAATGACAGCCTCCGGTACTTATGGGTATGGAATTGAGTATGCCGACTTTTTAGATATATCATACCTTGGTGCTGTCATAATCAAAGGAACGACATTGGAGCCACGTCAGGGAAACCCCTACCCTCGTATGGCTGAGACGCCATCAGGGATGCTTAACGCCGTGGGGTTGCAAAATCCGGGAGTTGACGCTGTCATTAATAATATTTACCCATTAATTTCGAAGATAGATACAAATTTTATTGTGAATGTATCGGGTGCATGCATCGATGATTATGTCGCTGTATGTGAGCGACTTTCGGTATTAGATGATTTGGAAGCCGTTGAAATCAATATATCATGCCCCAATGTAAAGCAAGGGGGTATGTCATTTGGTACGACTGTCGATGGCGCGACGATGGTGACACGTGCCGTTAGGAAGGCATGGCATAAAACGTTAATAGTCAAGCTGACGCCTAATGTTACAGATATAACTCAAATAGCAAAAGCTGTCGAGGCAGAAGGCGCTGATGCGGTTTCGTTGATAAATACGATGTTAGGTATGGCGATAGATGTGAAGCGACGGCGACCGTTTTTGTCAACCGTTACAGGTGGTCTGTCGGGACCTGCTATTCGACCTGTCGCTTTGCGTATGGTGTGGCAAACGGCAAAGTCTGTGAAGATACCGGTTATTGGCATTGGAGGAATAACAGACGCGGATAGTGCATTACAATTTTTGATGGCGGGTGCATCTGCAATACAAGTTGGCACTGCTAATTTTATAGATCCCTCAGCTACTGTAAAGATAATAGGTGGAATTAATGCTTATTGTGAACAAAATGACATCACGGACATTCGCCAACTCGTTGGTATAGTATAAATATATTCAATCGTTATTTTAACTTAATGGTGTTTTGATGTAATCTGTCATCGTAATGTGTGATTTCCTTCATAATAATTTACGAAGGCACGGTTAACTAGCCGTATGCCTCCGGGTGTCGGGTAATCACCGGAAAAATACCAATCGCCAGGATTGTTAGGAACAGCATCATGCAAACCTTTCAGACTTTGAAATAAAATTTCGACTTGTGACGTTACGTCGGGAGGTGTTAACATCTCGGCTATTTTTGTCGAAATTTGTTCATCTGAAAATTGTTCATATAGACGTTTTACGGCATTTGTTTGTAACCTTGCCGGTTTTGTTAGTTCTATGCGACATTGATTATATATATCATCGAGTAGGTGGCTTTGGTGAGATTCTTTTACAAGAGCAACGGCCGCACGAAAAGCACAAAACTCAGCCATACGACTCATATCAATACCATAATAGTCAGGGTAGCGCACTTGTGGCGATGATGATAAAATAATGATACGTCGGGGGTGCAGGCGTCCCAACATTCGTAGTATAGATTGTTTTAATGTCGTACCTCTGACAATAGAATCGTCAATAACAACAAGCGTATCAATGTCTTTACGGACTATGCCATATGTTACGTCATAAACGTGTGCCACGAGGTCATCGCGAGAGTCTCCCTCGGTTATAAATGTGCGCAGTTTAATGTCTTTAAGCACAACTTTTTCAAGCCGTAATCGTTTAGAGATTATCGATGAAACAACATCGTATGTTACTTGCCCTTTTTCTTGAAGTTTAATTATTGAATTGGCTGTTTTATGGTTTAATACATTCTCAAGTTCTTCTGTCAACCCCATAAATGCAACTTCGGCAGTGTTTGGTATGAACGAGAAGACAGTATTATCAAAATCATCACCGATTTTTTCGATTAATGGCTCCACAAGATTGCGCCCGAGCTGTTTTCGTTCATTATAGATGTCGCTATCGCTACCTCGAGAAAAATATATGCGCTCAAAAGAACAGCGAGCATTCTTGCCGGGAGAGAGTATTTGGCTCACGGATAAAACTCCAAATTTATTTATTAATAAGGCTTTACCGGGATCAAGCTCATGAACATCATTGATGTTTACATCAAACACAGTTTGAATAACCGGGCGTTCAGAAGCAGCGACAATCACTTCGTCATCACAGTAATAAAAAGCCGGACGTATGCCATTGCGGTCACGGACAACAAACATATCCCCTGAACCTGTTGCCCCACATATAACAAATCCGCCATCCCATTTATTGGCGACAGTGTTCAGAACGTTTGACATATCAATATTTGCTTCAATGGTTTGTGCCAAAATAGGGTCTGTCAATGTGTTCCTATATTTACGATATAGACGATGATTTTCTTTATCCAAGGCATAGCCTATCTGTTCAAGAAGTAAAATTGTATCACTATACAGACGAGGGTGTTGCCCTTGTGCTACAACATCATTGAAAATCTCATCAACATTAGTCAGATTAAAATTACCACAAAGCAACAAATTGCGCGAGCGCCAATTGTTTCGTCTCAAAAAGGGGTGAACATAAGACATTCCGCTATGTCCGGTTGTAGAATAGCGCAGATGTCCTATATTTATCTGTCCGATAAAAGCGTTGGAATCATTGCTGCCTTCGGCACGTGTACGGCTAATCTTGTCAAATATTTTTGATATGGCATCCGAGCCTAAAGCACGTTCTCGAAACACATATTCACAACCCGGTGGTGAGTCAAGGTTGACAACGCCTACTCCGGCAGCCTCTTGCCCGCGATTGTGTTGTTTCTCCATCAAGAGGTACAACTTGTCTAAGCCCCAAGAGTATGTGCCATATTTTTGTTTATAATAATCAAGCGGTTTGCGTAATCTTACCAAGGCAACACCACATTCATGTTTAAGTTCTTCCATACAAGGATTTTTTTTTAGCGAATAAACAGCAATTCACGATATTTGGGCAAAGGCCACATTTCGTTGTCAACCATTAGTTCAAGTTTATCAATATGGTATCGAATTGTGTCCATAAGCGTGGCTACGGTATCATGATATGCAATTGCGCGTTCCCGCTCGTTAACAATCTTATTTGCTAACTTACGGGCATTAACCATAATTTCTACATTTTCTTTTATTGAAGACATATGTTGAGAAATATGTTCGATTGTATCCATGTCATGACCGCCTAATTTTTTTGCTTGTTCCGAACCAAAAATGGTTGACAATTTCACTAAATTGTCAACAAGCATCGATTGATATCGTGTAGCAACAGGAATGATATGATTTAAAGCAAGATCTCCAAGAACGCGAGCTTCAATTTGAATTTTCTTTGTGTACATTTCCCATTTGACTTCGTTTCGGGCTTGTAGTTCGATCTGAGTGAATACTCCGGTTTTTGTAAACATTTCTACAGATGAATCGTTAAGATATGCATCAAATATTTTGGGGGCTGAGGTTTCACAATCAAGTCCACGTTTAGCTGCCTCATATTTCCACTCATCGCTATACCCATTGCCATCAAAGTGTATTGGCTTGGATTCGATGATTAATTTGCGAACTTCGGAGAGAATGGCACTTGTCTTATCAACACCAGATTTAATACGATTATCAACAGCGTCTTTAAATAATGTCAACTGGTGTGCCACAGCGGCATTGAGTGCAATCATTGCCGATGCACAGTTGGCACTTGATCCGACTGCACGAAACTCAAAACGGTTGCCCGTAAAAGCAAACGGTGATGTGCGATTACGATCTGTATTATCAATCAAAATTTCAGGTATTTGCGATATGCCCACAGATATCCCCTCTCGATGTGAGAGATTTGCCGGACGGCTATCGGGTGAGTTTGCCAAATCATTAAGTACTGTAGCCAATTGACTGCCGGTAAAAATAGAAATAATGGCCGGAGGTGCTTCGTTAGCACCCAAGCGGTGGGCATTAGTGGCTGACATAATAGACGCTTTTAGTAGCGCATTATGTGTGTAAACGGCTTTCATGACATTGACAATAAAGGTTATAAACTGCAAATTGTCTTTTGGCGTTTTTCCCGGAGAGAATAGTTGTACGCCGGTGTCAGTGCCAAGACTCCAGTTATTATGTTTGCCGGAACCGTTAATACCTGCAAATGGCTTTTCATGAAGAAGTACTCTGAAATTATGCCGGCGAGCGACCTCTGTCATCAAAGACATTAACAAGAGGTTATGATCATTAGCAAGATTTGTTTCCTCATAAATTGGCGCAAGTTCAAATTGGTTTGGAGCGACCTCGTTATGCCTGGTCTTAGCAGGTATGCCCAGACGATGGCATTCTATTTCAAGCTCAAGCATAAATGCTTCTACGCGAGACGGAATAGCACCGAAATAGTGGTCTTCAAGTTGTTGGTTTTTGGGGCTTTCGTGTCCCATCAATGTGCGACCGGTCATTACCAAGTCCGGGCGGGCGCTGTACAAGGCTTCGTCAACGAGAAAATACTCTTGTTCCCATCCCAAGAATGACTTTACATGTTTAACTGTTGGATCAAAATAACGAGCAACAGCTGATGCCGCTACATCTATGGCATTGAGGGCTCGAAGTAGTGGCGCCTTGTAGTCAAGAGACTCTCCGGTATAAGAAATAAAGATAGTGGGAATACATAGTGTTTCGTCAAGGATAAAAGCCGGAGAAGATATATCCCAAGCCGAATAGCCACGAGCTTCAAACGTGTTTCTAATACCGCCATTAGGGAACGATGACGCGTCAGGTTCTTGTTGGACGAGTAATTTGCCGGTAAACTCTTCGACTACCCCACCCTTACCATCATATTCTATAAAGGCGTCATGTTTCTCAGCTGTGCCATCGGTTAATGGGTGAAACCAGTGCGTGTAATGTCTTGCTCCGTTGTCTATTGCCCACTGTTTCATTCCTTGCGCCACCTTGTCAGCAACATCTCGTGAAATGGATTTTTTGTTCTCAATGGCTGAAATCAAGGCATCAAAGGTATCTTTATCCAGATATTCAAACATTCGCCGTCTGTCAAAAACGGCTTTCCCATAATATTCCTCCGGACGTTCTGATGGAATTGACACTTTGACTGCTTTACGATCAAAAGCTTCTTCAACGACTTTAAATCTTAAATGTGACATAATGTTGTAATTGTATGTGGTGGCAAAACTTGTTGTCTCAAAACACTAATAAAAAAAAGTAAAAAGCCGCTGAATAGCCGGCTTTTCAAGGCGACGTTTCAACATATGGTTGTTGTCAAAACGCCTATCAATCAAAATGTTTTGCGAGCATCGCAATGTTATTGGTATAATCATTTATGCAGTGCTTCTTTTTCTTGGGGGCAAAGTTAAGTGTTTTTGTTCACACACGCAAGATATGAAAATATTGTATGTGCAAATATATTGTGTATCAGACATAAAAATATCAATCTTTTATATCTTGTTTTTTATGCTTAATTTTGTGTCATATATGAAAGATGTGATATATGAAACAGGTCACAATATTTACACTCTTGGCTTTATTTGCCTTATCACTGAGTTGTGTCGGCTGTGGTAATAAAACCGAAGCCGGAGTTGCAACTAAGGATAGTACCCTAACCGGTGTTAAGTGTGATGGTGTTAGCCCTTGCACTCTGACTGTGGCTATGGTTGGTGATGTGATGATGGGGACGACCTTCCCGGATTCCATTCATGGCTCGCATTTACCTAAAAATAGTGGTCGCAATTTGTTTGATGAATGTAGTGAGATAATAAAACGTGCCGATGTGGCATCTCTAAATTTGGAGGGGAGTTTTCTTGATAATGGTGGACAGCGGCGCAAGATGACAAATCCAAACACATACTATATCTTTCGTATGCCAACAGGCTATGTGTCAAACCTAAAAGATGCAGGTTTTGATTTTGTGGGTATTGCAAATAATCATATCAACGATTTCGGTAACGTTGGACGACAAACAACTATGTCCACTATTAAGAAGTCACAACTTGGCGTTGCCGGACTGACTGGGTTATGTGAGACAGCTTACTTCTCTAAAAAAGGATGGATAATAGGCTTTACTCAATTTGGACATGGTGACAATAATCTTGATGTGAACAATATTGACGAACTCAAACGCGTAGTCCTCGAAATGCGGTCTCGTGCCGACATTGTTATTGTTTCTTTCCATGGCGGAGCTGAGGGGCGAGATAAAATACATGTACCAAAGAATACAGAATGGTTTGTTGGCGAGAAGCGTGGCAATGTTTATGAATTTGCACATAAAGCAATTGATTTTGGTGCTGATGTTGTCGTTGGGCATGGGCCACATGTGCCTCGTGCCATAGAACTATATAAAGGTCATCTGATATTGTATAGTCTCGGCAATTTTTGCACTCCTTACCGCATCAGCATTGCCGGTGTGTCAGGATATGCTCCTCTTGCCGAAATTAAAATAGACGAAGCCGGTAAATTTATCTCAGGCACAATACATTCTTATACTCAGCGTCATGGTGCCGGTCCTCATTTGGATAAAAATAATAATGCAGCAAAATTGATACGTACTCTTACAAAAAAAGATTTTCCAACCACGCCGCTCGTCATTACCGATGATGGCAAAATATCAATCAAACGAAACTAAGCTCTATGTTGATTATAAAAGCATTTATATTTAACCCTTTTGATGAAAATACGTTTTTGGTATGCGATAAAGAAACGAAACAAGCCATTGTTATTGATCCGGGGTTGTCTGCACACACAGATTGCAGTATATTTGATAATTATATCGTGACCAATGAAATAGAAATTATCGGAATTGCCAATACTCATATGCATCTTGATCACTGCTTTGGCGTAAACTATATCAAACGACATTATGGTGTGAAACTAATGGCTTCTATGTCAGATAAGCCGTTAGGCGAAAACATAGCTATGCAAGCAAGCCTGTTTGGCATAACAAAAACAGACCTTGGACTGGATAAGGTTTTAATTGATACACCTTTGAATGATGGTGATGTAATCAAAGTCGGAAAATCGACGTTGGTTGTAATTGCCACTCCCGGTCATACGCCCGGAGGTCTCTCACTCTACTCTCGTGATGATGGAGTGGTTTTTACCGGCGATGCGTTATTTCGCAGTTCTATCGGTCGCACCGACATGCCGGGTGGGGATCAAAATACGCTGATAAATTCCGTGTGCAATAAACTGCTTACATTGCCATCATCAACTATTGTTTTCCCCGGACACGGTGACAAAACAACAATAGCACTAGAAAAAACATCTAATCCATTTTTAATTTAACATACCTATATGGAATCGCTTACTCAATTATACAAAATAGGCAATGGCCCGTCAAGTTCTCATACTATGGGACCTCGAAAGGCCGCAGAAGCATTTGTTAAGGAATTGGCGAACAGAAGCGTTAAACATTTTGTCGTGACATTGTATGGCTCGCTTGCTGCTACCGGTCGAGGGCACTTGACAGATAAGGCAATACTTGACATATTGTCACACATTGCTGACTGTGAAATTGTGTGGCGTGAAGATATAGAGCTACCTCGTCACCCCAACGCGATGACAATAAGTGCCTTTGATGATATGAATGAAATATTGTCTCACACATATTATTCTATTGGTGGTGGTGATATAATAATTGATGGTCAAGAACAATCAACAGACTCTGTGCGAGTTTATGATATGTCTACCATTAAAGATATTCAGGCTTGGTGTGAATCTACGGGTAGAAGCTATTGGGAATATGTTGAGACGTGTGAAGGTGTGCAAATTTGGGACTATCTCGCGCGTGTTTGGACGGTAATGAAACAAGCGGTTGAACGAGGAATAGAGGCAGAAGGCGCTCTGCCCGGAGGACTTGGTGTAAGACGTAAGGCTGTGAGTTATTATGTCCATGCCGCCGGTTATAACAGTTCTTTGAAAAGCCGCGGATTGGTATATGCGTATGCCCTTGCCGTGAGTGAGGAAAATGCAGCCGGAGGCGAAATTGTTACAGCCCCGACATGTGGCTCTTGCGGTATAGTTCCGGCGGTGCTTTACCATCTACATACATCAAAGAATTTTAGCGAAAAACGAATACTGCGTGCTTTAGCGACAGCCGGATTGTTTGGTAATGTAGTTAAACATAATGCTTCAATATCAGGAGCTGAAGTCGGGTGTCAGGGTGAAGTCGGTGTGGCGTGTGCCATGGCTGCCGCTGCCGCATCACAACTATTTGGTGGCACTCCCGCCCAAATTGAGTATTCTGCAGAGATGGGGCTTGAGCATCACTTGGGTTTGACTTGTGACCCGGTGTGTGGCTTGGTGCAAATACCATGTATCGAGCGTAATGCCTATGCTGCCGCTCGTGCTCTTGATGCCAATCTGTATGCAGCATTTAGCGATGGTAAACACTCGGTAAACTTTGATAGAATTGTAGAGGTGATGAAACAAACCGGACACGACTTGCCCTCCATATACAAAGAAACAGCCCGTGGTGGTCTCGCTGCAATAAATTGAGTATTATTGATTGTAAGGATAAAACAATACAAACTATGCGCAACTTTTATTTACTGACAATAATTACATTTTTGTTCACTTGCGTCAGTTGTACAAGTAATAAACAACTTTGCATCGCTGATGACAAATGGTTTTATGATGCTAATTGTGCCACTGTCGTAAATTCCGATTCGTCATTTATATTTTCTTTTGGAGATGGTATTCATAAAGCAGATATACAACTCTTTTATGACGAAAAACACATTGGTGAACACTCTAAGATTAGTGACTATGTTTATGGTATCCTTAAACAAGCAAATCTTGAAAAAGTGGCAACCGTTTTGCTGTATGTTCCTGACGAAAACGTGCTCTTTGTTAAATTACCCACGTATTATAAAGATGTTAATCCAAATGCCATAACATCTAATCTCGCGGCTTCGAACCCTTATACGCTGTGGAATTGGGATTATGATAATAGTGAAGGACAACGAGATGCGACTGAAATGTTTACCAATGCTTATGCTGACAAAAAAGCAAAGCGGATAATTGTTGTCGATAAATTTACATATGACACGACACCGATAGCTCGCATTTCCATACTTCAATCGCCAAACAAAGCGATATCCGAAATATTGCATAACTCAAAAAATTGGTTGCGTCCTTGCGATGTTACTGACATTCGAAATATCATTCCGGTATCAAATTGGATAGACAACATTCGTGGCTTGTCTATTGAAAACTATAAATTGGGACAATCCATCAAAATTTCAGGAACAAAATAAATCCGATTATATAAAAGCAATTTTTTTCATCGTTATAATAGGCTATGCGTCAGATATTAAACGATAGATGGCTCTAATCTGTCAAAAATAATTTGGTCATATAAAAAAAAGTGCGTATTTTTGCAATGCTTTTAGAGATGGTGAGCATAGCTCAGTTGGTTAGAGCGTCGGATTGTGGTTCCGAAGGTCGTGGGTTCGACCCCCACTGTTCACCCTTAGTATTAACGACGTCTGTTTGACGTCGTTTTTATTTTATTATTATGTTTGAAGACCGTAATTATAATAGTTTGAAATCGTTGTTGGATCGAGAGGTGGCACGCATTAACACTCCGATGTTTATTGCCAATGACCCGGTGCAATTTCCTCGACGTTTTTCTAAACAACAAGACATTGAGATTGTGTCGTTGTTGACCTCGGCAATAGCATGGGGCAATAGAAAGATGATATGTCGCAATTGCGAAAAGCTTCTTGATATTTTGCATAATGATCCACTACATTATGTCACATCGCAAGCATACGAAAATTTAGAAGACTTTAATATCCATCGCACTTTTTTCAGCTCGGATTTAAAATATTACCTGCGCGGACTACATTATATATATTCAAAATATACATCTCTCGAAGACTTTGCCTATGCAACAGCAATTGCCCGGTCACCCTACCCCGCATGGCATTTGGCAGGCATGATTAACAAAGTCTTAGCACAAGAAAATTGTGGCAATACTAATAGTCGCTGTTTGCCAACAAACATTGAGACATCTGCCCTTAAACGATTGAATATGGCACTGCGATGGTTGGTGCGTAATGATGGTATCGTGGATATGGGGATATGGACCGTGATTAAACCTGCACAATTATTTATTCCATTTGATGTTCACGTAGGGAATGTTTCTCGACGATTAGGATTAATAACACGTCGCAGCAATGATAAGAAAGCTGCGGTTAATCTCACTGAAAAATTACGCACCTTTGATGCCAAAGATCCCATAAAATACGACTTTGCTCTATTTGGAATAGGAATAGGTCTTTGATGTTGTTGCCCGTTTCGGGGTTAAAGTGTATCTTTGTGCAAACGTTTTACTGTTATTATAATTGATATGTTACAATATATAACCCAACCGGACGATCATTATTCAATTGCTGAGCAAATTCAAATGGTTATAGCCGGAGGCTGCGGTTGGATAGTGCTCGGACACAATGGCATAGAAGATGACGCTACACGACAAATAGCCGATGAATTCCTCTCTGTTTGTCGAGATGCCGGCATAATCCTGACGTTTGAAAATCGTCCGACATTGGCTCGTGAGCTCGGCGTTCACGGAGTATTGTTAAGTGACAAAAGTTTTAATCCCTCAAAAATACGCGAAGACCTTGGCCCTGAAGCAATCATCGGGGTTGTTGTTGACACTCCATCTACCGTCGCAACATTAAAAAAAATGGATATTGACTATTGTGTCATATCACCGACTTTATCCATAGACCGTATAGCAGATTTTGTCAACGAGGTTCGTGGTTGTGGCATTGATATGCCAATCGTAGTTATGGGAGATTATATGCTTGACGATGTCCCCGGTATTATGTCTACCGGTATTAATGGTATGGTTACCGGTAAATGGATTGCTGAAAGTGATGACCCAACACAAGCATTTGCTTCATTCTTACATAGTATCACAGAACAACGCTAATAGATTGATTGTGTACATCATAAGCTCGTTATGAATTCATCCAAAATTAAAATGTTCTTACGTGTCATCATTCCGATAGCAATCGGTCTTGGTGTGACCATATGGCTTTTTAACGATGAGTTCTCTGTTGACACATTCACATCGTTGGATTGGACGTGGCAAATGATATTGGGTTTTGCATTGGCGTGGATTTTTATGATCGGACGAGACTTTGGTCTTGCATGGAGATTTCACACGATAGCTCACCCCCAATTATCGTGGGGAAGTGCAATAAAGGTCGATCTTATGTGCGCTTTTACATCAGCAATCACGCCATCGGCAGTCGGTGGCAGTGCATTGGCAATATTTTATCTAAACCGTGAGGGTGTCGCGTTGGGACGTGCTGCCACACTGACGTTGACAACATTGTTTTTTGACGAATTATTTTTTGTGATTTTTTGCCCGATAATAATGTTATTAGTGCCATTTGATGATTTGTTTATTGATTCCGGTTCTTTTATGAGCGGAGTGCAAATCGTCTTTTGGTTGGTTTATTCCGGCATTGTCATTTATACGTCATTGTTATTTATGGGAATCATAGTCAAGCCTCATGTCGTTTCGCGTTTGATTAAACGTCTCTTTATGCTTAAATTATTAAAACGTTGGCGGCGAGGAGCATTTGATATGGCAGATAATATGATACTTACTTCACAAGAAATAAAAAGGCAAAACAAACGATGGTGGATAAATGTTTTTGGCGCCACTGTGTTATCGTGGTTTTCAAGATATTTGGTTGTAAATGCATTGTTCTGGGGATTTGTGCCTGACTCTGCACCATTTTTGGTCTTTTCTCGCCAATTTGTTGTTTGGGTGCTACTTATGGTATCACCAACACCCGGAGGTAGTGGTATCAGTGAATGGTTGTTTGCCGAGTATTATGGCGATATGATTGGAACAGCACAGTTGGTACTAGTTTTGGCGCTTGCTTGGCGAATCGTCAGTTATTATATTTACCTTGTCTTAGGTAGTGCTCTTATGCCGTTGTATTTTAAGCCCAAATCTCATAAAATAAAAGTCGACCAAACAGATTAGTTAATTAAAATTCAATTATATTGATACCAATATGTCTGATATAAAATTTATAGGTATAATACCGGCTCGCTATGCATCTTCTCGCTTTCCGGGGAAACCGCTCGCCGATCTTGGCGGAAAACCGGTGATACAACATGTCGTAGAACGTGCATCGCAAGTTCTTGACAATGTAATTGTGGCAACAGATGACAATAGGATATATGATGCCGTAAAAACTTTTGGCGGTTATGCCGTTATGACCTCAACAGAACATCGTAGCGGCACGGATCGTGTGCGTGAAGCTTTTGAGAAGTGCGATTATGATGCAGATGTTATCATCAATATTCAAGGAGATGAACCATTTATAGCTCCACAGCAGATAGAAACATTAAAAAGCTGTTTTGATGCACCCGATGTCGATATTGCCACATTGGCACGACAATTTGACCCCACTCTTGGTTTTGAGGCAATATTCGATCCAAACCTTGTTAAAGTTACTTTTGACAAAAACGGCCGAGCGCTATATTTCTCACGTTCGATAATCCCTTATGTTCGTAATGTCGAATGGAAGCAATGGCTACAGGTAGCCAAATTCTACACACATGTAGGTATATATGCATATCGCACAGATGTGCTTAAACAAATTACGGCATTACCTCAGTCTCGGTTGGAAATTGCCGAATCATTAGAACAATTGCGGTGGCTCGAAAACGGATATAACATTCGTGTGGCAATTACCGATTATGCAACCATCGGGATAGATACACCGACAGATCTTGATAATGCCAGACGCTATTGGACTTCACTAATAAATAATAAAAATGACGTTAGATAGAACGACTCCTCCCCCGACGACCGGTTTTGATAAATTAACAATGCCTCCGTGTGAAGTCATCAACATAGGTCCAAACGTAAAATTATGGCTGATAAACTCCGGATCTCAACCGGCAAATCGCATCAGCATATATTGGCATCGCGGCCTCTCGGCAGCTGCGTCAGATGCCTCGGTATCAGTACTCACGATGATGATGCGTGAAGGGTGCGCATCTATGTCCGGTGCCGAAATTGCTGATACCATAGATTATAATGGTGCATGGATGGGTGCCAATAATTCAATGCATTATTCAGGTATATCGCTGCTGTCATTAAATGATACAACAGAGTCGCTATTGCCTCTTTTGTGTGATATGGCAAAGAATCCGACCTTTCCGGTTAATGCATTAGAGTCTACGCGCCAACGGTTGATTGCAGCCAAACAATTATCTCAATCAAAAGTAGACCGCATCGCGTCAAACGAATTAAACAAGTTGATTTGTGGTGCATCACACCCATATTTGCTTGATCTTACCATACCTCAATTGGATGCCATTTCTCGCGAGCGACTTATTCAAGAGTATGTGTTGGCTACGAAACACACAGATGTAAATGTTTTTGTCGCCGGATGTTTGACAAAATCGTTGATTGCCGGGATCGAACGTCTGGCTTTCGCATTACAACCACAAGACACATCTGCGGTTATCAAGGTTGTTCCAATGCCACATTATTCCCCTACCACAAAATATATACCAACTGTCGCCGCATCAAATCAGGCTGCCATTGCTTGCGCGATACCAACAATCGATCGCTCACACCCTGATTATGACGAACTAAGGCATGTTGTCATTGCTCTTGGCGGTTACTTCGGTTGTCGTTTGATGTCTAATATCCGAGAAGAAAAAGGTCTTACCTATGGCATTTCGGCGGCATTAAACGGCTCGCGTGAAGGATCATACATCTCTATTTCGGCACAATGTGATAATTCTTATTGTCAAACTGTTATAGAACAAATAGCTGTCGAATTGCGCAAACTGGCAACTCAACCGATGCCGGATGATGAACTGACAAGACTGAAAAATAATATAATCTCAGGTCTTGCCCAACAGCTTGACACACCATTTGCTATCAATGATTATTATGAATCTTTGTTGACTGTTGGCATAGAAGGTGATTATTTTGCGCGCCGCTTTGAAACCATTAAAAATTTGACCACACAAAGAATAATGGAATTGGCATCTCGCTATCTCAAACCAGAGCTAATGACAATCATTGTTTGTCATCGATCGGATTAATTATAGTGGCCTGATATTCAGATAGTAAATGCGACATTATAGATATGTTTAAAGTGTGAGCACACCTATTTAACGACACTTTGCCACTTTATTTGCCAAAGTCATTTTTTTTTGCTTACTTTGCACTCATAAAAATAGGTGCTCTTTATATCGATAGCTTATGTCTTCTTACATTTTGCTGTTGATTTAAATTTATGAAACAATATATTAGCTAACCATTATAACATTCTTTCGCTCAATGAAAAAAAGTGCTTTGCAAAAAGCTCGTGCAACTTATCAACCAAAGTTGCCCATTGCTCTGACAGGCCAGGTAAAAGCCGTGTTTGGCAAACCCACAGAGTCTGTCGCTAATCAAGACGAAATAAAAAAACTTTTCCCCGAAACATACGGGCTTCCCGAACTTCATTTCGAGAAAAACACATCACCCACAGCCGGGCGACCTATCAATGTTGGCGTAATTCTCTCGGGTGGTCAAGCTCCCGGTGGACATAACGTTATCTCAGGTCTTTTTGATGGTATAAAGAAAATACATCGAGACAGCCGTCTATTTGGTTTTTTGATGGGACCTGATGGTCTTATCAACCATAAATATATCGAACTTACATCATCAATTATTGATGAATATCGCAATACTGGTGGCTTTGACATCATCGGATCGGGTCGCACAAAACTTGAGACCAAGGAACAATTTGACAAAGGTCTTGAAATACTCAAAGAACTTGGTATTACAGCACTCGTTATTATTGGTGGCGACGACTCAAATACAAATGCTGCCGTTCTCGCCGAATATTACAAATCGACGAATGCCGGTGTGCAGGTGCTCGGTTGTCCCAAAACTATCGATGGCGACTTGAAAAATGATCTTATTGAAACTTCGTTTGGCTTTGACACGGCAACAAAAGTTTATAGCGAAGTTATTGGTAATATACAGCGCGACTGCAACTCTGCTAAAAAGTACTGGCATTTCATTAAACTTATGGGTCGCTCGGCAAGCCACATTGCTCTCGAGTGCGCTTTACAAACTCAGCCCAATGTTTGCATAATTTCCGAAGAAATAGAGGCTAAAAACCTTACATTACAAGATATTGTCAACCAGCTTGCCGATGTCGTCGCAGCTCGCGCTGCCGAGGGCAACAATTTTGGTACGGTTCTTATACCCGAAGGCCTTATCGAGTTTATTCCGGCGGTTGGTCGCTTGATCTCAGAACTTAACGATATTATCGCTAAAAACGCAGATGAATTTGCCGAGGCAGAAGACAAACGAGCATTTGTGCTCACCAAACTTTCGGCTGAGAATGCCTCTACATACGAGTCTCTTCCGCTTGGTGTCGCTCGTCAGCTGACTCTCGATCGTGACCCTCACGGAAATGTACAAGTGTCATTGATTGAGACAGAAAAATTACTCAGCGAAATGGTTGGCAAACGCCTCGCAAAAATGCACGAAGAAGGCAAATATAATGGTAAGTTCTCGGCTTTGCATCACTTCTTTGGCTACGAAGGTCGTTGTGCAGACCCATCAAACTTTGATGCCGATTATTGCTATGCCCTCGGATTTAATGCCGCATGTCTTATTAATTCGGGCGTGACAGGATATATGTCATCGGTGCGCAACCTCGTTAAACCGGCGGTACAATGGATTGCCGGCGGTATTCCTATCACGATGATGATGAATATGGAAAACCGTAATGGGAAAATGAAACCGGTGATTCAAAAAGCGCTTGTGCGTCTTGATGGTGCGCCATTCAAAAAATTTGCATCAAAACGTCATGATTGGGCATTGAATACATGTTATATATATCCCGGTCCTATTCAATATTTCGGTCCTGCCGAAGTTTGTGACCAACCCTCTCTCACACTTCAATACGAACACAAAGGCAAATAAGCCTTTATTATTGCCTAAACTTCAGCTTGCTTTACTGCTCGGAAATTTATGTTTCGGGCAGTAAATTTTTTATGTTCATCTATGTATTTCTAATTTTTCCGTTGAATTGGTGCAGAAAGCGGTGTTAGCGGAAAAAATGTGCAGTATTTTTTTTGTACAGCTAAACATATAGTTTCTTAGATTTGTCCCAACGGCATTTATCTTCTTAAATTTGCGTTACAAATCAGACTTGAATTAAGTCACATAATAAAGATTATAATGAATATGAAATTAAAATCACTATTTACAGCAGTCGTTGTATTAGCGTCATCGTCTGTTTTGGCTGAAGCCGTAACTCAGGCTTCAGGATATTGCGGCAAAGAAGGCGGTAGCGAAAAAACCGTATCATGGAGTGTTGATGCCGATGGGGTGTTGACACTATCAGGCGAATGGACTGAAAGCTCCAAAGGATTCGTAGGGTATATGCAAGACTTCCTCCGCGAACCATACGGACCATGGAGCAAGGACATTGTCAAGATCGTCTTCAAAAAAGGTATAAGAAAGGTTGGCTCATCGGCATTTCGAGGCTGCTCAAAAGTGAAAGAGGTGGTCTTCGAGGATCAATACAACCCTATAGAATTCAGTTATGATGTTTTCTATGGGTGTGAGTCGCTGGAAACATTCACATTCCCGGAGAAAACCGACTACGTTAGCACGGGTATTTTCGAACAATGCCTAAGCCTGAAATCGGTCAAGCTGTATCCGGGTATCAAGTATATACCCCAGCGCTTCTTCAAAGAGTGTTCCAGCTTAGGACCGGAGTTTGTCGTTCCCGAAACATGCACAAGTATAGGGCTTAGCGCTTTCGAGCTCTGCTCTAGCCTTAAAAAGGTCGTTATTAGCGATGCCTGCAAATATGTTGACACCTACGGTTTTCGTGCATGCTACAACCTCGCCGACATCACCATCGGCAAGTCTGTCGCAAAATTCGGCGAGGGAGCATTCTGGAACACAGCCTACTTTAGCCAACGAGACATCGTCATTCGCGATATGGCTACATTCGTCCAAGCCGAATTCGGGACATCCACCGTTGCAGGTTACTGGCCCACCTCGTCTCCCACATGCTACTACTCCAAGCTCTATATAGGAGACAAAGACCACCCCGTCACACATATTGACATCCCCGAAGGCGTAACAATAATCCGCTCATCGCACGCGCTCTATAACATTCCCGAGGTCAAGTCCATCACCCTCCCTTCGACAATGGAAACGTTAAATGGGCAGGCGCTCCTTAGTGATGAAAAGACGTGGGATTTCATCGAATGCCGGGCTACCACACCACCTGATGTCGAAGATAGCGGCTTCGTAACAACAGCCACATACAACTGCGCCACACTATACGTTCCCATAGGCTCTGTGTCCGCATACAAGAACCACAAGAATTGGGGAAGATTCAAGAAAATCGAAGAAGGTAGCGGTGTTGAAGATATGACAAATAATGATATAAAAGTTTATACCTCAAATGGTCAAATCATTGTTGACGGCATTAGCGCAGGTTTGACAATGGACGTATATGGCATTGACGGTAAGCACATTTATAGTGGTGAGGCAACCACAATCACTCCTCCGACACGTGGTATTTATGTTGTGAGAGTAGCCGATAAAACATATAAATTAGCAGCAAACTAATACCTTATAACATCTAATCAGCGACGGCGGAACCGATTGGCTCCGCCGTCATTTGTTTATTAATGCCACATTGAATAATGCTTATACATCACAAGGATTTGAGTGCAAGGAAAAATTCTGAGCGAAGTGCCGGGTCATTGGCGAAGACTCCGAGGTAGTCGGTTGTTGTAGTTGATGATTGTTGTTTTTCTACACCGCGCATCTTCATACAGAGATGTTCTCCATTACAAATAACAATCGCCCCCTTGGCATCAAGCTCGTCCATAATGGCTTTGCATATCTGAGCTGTCATCCGCTCTTGCACCTGTAAGCGTCGTGCAAATACATTTACAAGTCGAGCCAATTTACTGAGTCCTATCATTTTGCCATTTGGAATATATCCCACAGAAACCTTACCGAAAAATGGAAGTATATGGTGTTCACACAAGGTATAAAACTCAATGTCTTTGACAATAATCATCTTAGAACCGGCATATTCAAATATAGCCTGATTCATAATCTCATGGACATTATGTCTATAACCTGAGGTAACATACCACAATGCTTTTGCAGCACGCATAGGAGTTTTGAGGAGACCTTCTCTATTGGGATCTTCACCGACAAGTTCAATAATGGCACGATAATGCTCGGCTATGGCATTGATCTTATTTTGATCTTCGTCAGTGATAAGTATATTGTCAGACATTGTAAACTATTTTTTAGTTTTTATTGATTCGTGCCCTAACAATTCTTAAATCTTTGCCGTAAGATGGAAAGGCACGACGTATTTCAGCAAGAGCAGCTTCGGCTTCGGGGCGAGAATGAAAATCCCCTACCCTTACGCGCCAATATGGAGATTCGAATACCAAATAAGCATTATATTGAGGGAAACGAGAAGAAACATTGCGTCGACGTGCTGATGCTTGACTTTTGGCAGTGCGCGCATTGTTACCGGCAAAAATTTCCACACGAAACCCGACCGATGACACATACGTTTGTGAACGTTGCGTGGTGCCATCTGACACTTGGTCATCAGCGTCTTGTGTGAGCCGTGAATTTAGCTCGTCCGGAGCCTCAACGGTTATATTTCCTGAAGCATTGATATGATTGATAATGGACGGTTTTTGATCATCGGCTTTTGCTATAAAAGTCAAGCATATAATTAGAAAGGTGAAGAAATAGCGTCTCATTGTCATCATTATATATTTGTTATTGATAAGTAAAACCAACGGCAACCAAGAGCTGTTTTTCTCTCTCGGTTGCCGCGGTTGATTATATCGTTAATTAAAAAGCATTCACAATGCCCATAAAGTCTTCACATTTCAATGCAGCACCGCCGATGAGACCACCGTCAACATCTTGTTTGGCAAACAACTCGGCAGCGTTGCCGGGCTTGCAGCTGCCACCATATAATATTGAGGTATTCTCGGCAACATCTTTACCATATTTGTCAGCAATGACACCACGGATAAATGCATGTATCTCTTGAGCTTGATCTGCTGTGGCTGTTTTTCCGGTGCCGATTGCCCAAACAGGTTCATAAGCAAGAATGATCTTACCGAAGTCTTCGGCAGAAAGGTTAAATAAACCATCTACGATTTGAGATTTAACAACGTCAAAGTGTTTACCGGCCTCACGCTCTTCAAGCACTTCTCCTATACAGAAAATCGGAGTGAGACCATTCTCGAGAGCGAGAGCTACTTTTTGGCGAAGGGTTTCGGCTGTTTCTCCATAATATTGACGACGCTCTGAGTGACCGAGAATAACGTATGTGGCGCCGGTTGAAGCTACCATAGAGGCAGATACTTCACCGGTGTAAGCACCTTTAACGTGATCAGCACAGTTTTCTGCGCCGAGACCGAGTTTGTCTTTATCTGTGATGACAGCGTTAACCGAAGCAAGATGTGTAAAGGGTACACATACGATAACATCACATTTGGGGGTTGTGTTTTTTAAAGCCGAATCAACGTCTTGGGCAAGTTTTACACCTTCTTGGAGAGTGGTATTCATTTTCCAGTTGCCGGCTACAATGTTCTTTCTCATTTTTAATATGTATATTGTTAAATTTATCGTCTAAATGATGTCTTAGTATCTAATTATTACCAATATAGACATAATCGATGCACTATGCCTTTCGATGGTGCAAAGTTACGTTTTTTTTATGAAATCTCAAATAAGGATTACTATGCCATTTCTGCCGTGATTGTCTGCTTTTTTTTTGTTTTTGCCTATCAAATAACATAAAGGTCTGTATGCTAACAATAACAACATGGTGATGATATAAGTTGTCAACAATATTGTTAGAGTGTTTGACTCTTCGATAGGTATGATCTTGTCTAATGTATTGCTGTTTGATATTGTTGTTTTGCCTAAATCCGGCTCCAAATAATAAGCGTTATATTTCCATTTGATTACACCATCGGTTAGATATACAAGTGAAACATCACCACGAGCAAGCATTTTTAACGAGGTATCATCTACTTCGTACACCGGATATTGTGCATGAACGAAGTGGCGCCATTTATCTATCCCTCCGGGATAATTTGCGGCTATTAAAACCGCAAACGAGCCTTTGTTTTTTGCCAGAGCAACAGACAATTCGGTAGCCATATGAGCACGAGACAATCCGACTTTTTGTGGGTCTGTGATCAACATTACCAGAGTCTTAGCTTGACTTTCAAAAATATCGTTGGTCACATCATCTCCATATTCGTCCATTACAACAATGTCTTCATCAGAGCTGATTGAGGGATTTATACGTTTAACAAAGGTCCACGTATCATCAGGCAGATTTGTGGCATCAAATTCTTTACGTTGACCAGCTTTTTCATAAACGAATTTAATACCATCAACATCAACCGGTTCTATATTGACCGGCGCAATGCTCGTGCCTATAGGATAAGGACGGAAATCAATTAATGGCTGTATTTTATATCCGATAACACTTATTGTGATTATGAATGCCAATGTCAATGTGATGCCAATCCATTGTAGAGAGGGTTCAATTAAACACCTAACTCGATGATTTGTGAATATTAGGTATATGGCTATGATTAGGAGAACAATATTCTTAATGAATGTCGCTGTGTTTGATATTATCAGTGCGTCGCCAAAGCAACCGCAATCACTGACAGGAGATTTAATAAGTATATATAATGTCAGCGGTGTCATTATCACCATAAAAGCGGTTAGAATGTAGGTTGACATACGGCGAAGCATACCGAATAATAACATTATGCCTAATGTGAATTCGGTAGCGACCAAAACAACTGCTGACACTAAAATACACGCGTGAGACAGAGACCACCCCCAAGTCGTAAAATACTCTTCAAACTTATAGATCGATCCCCAAATATCAACAGCCTTAACAAAACCTGAAAACATAAAGACGCAGGCAGCGACGATGCGTAACAGCCAAACAATTACACATAAGGTTTTAGTGTTATTTGGGATCAATCTTAATTGCATTATTTCTGCTCAGTGAGTTTGATTATTCCAAAAATGGCATAATTAAGCATATCAAAATAGTTTGCATCAATGCCTTCTGATACCGATGTGTGACCGGCATTCTCTTCTATCTCTTTGACTCGTTCAATTTTTGTTAATATGAAGTCGGTATACGACATCACACGCATCATGCGCCAAGCCTCATCATAATCGTGATTTTTCTTTAACATCAATTCTTTGGCACGTGATAAGATATCATCGTACAAATTAAGGGCTTGATCGGCTGACATATCCTTAGCGTCAACGAAACCATGTTCTAATTGAATGATGCCGATAGCCGAATAATTGACAATAGCCATAAACTCCGGCAGAATACCTTCGCCAACGGCTGATATGCCTGTAACTTCCAGCGTTCTTATTCGTTTTGCCTTAATAAAAATTTGATCAGTAACTGATGATGAACGCAATATGCGCCACGATGCGCCATAGTCTTGCAATTTCTTCTCAAAAATATCGCGACATAGAGCCACTGCTTGGTCAAATTGGTATTCTGTATTTGGCATATCTATCATATTATTAATGTTGTGAGATATTAGCAATTGTCATACAAATGCACGTTTCCGTATGACCTTACAAAGATACAAACTATAAAACAAAGTACAAACAAGAACGCCAACGAACTTTGCTTGTTTGAGTTCGTTGGCGTTGTTTTTATTGTATGATTTCAACCGAAAACGATTTTAGTCATCAAGTTTGCGTTGTTTTACACCTTCTTGACCGGCTTCATCATCAAGGTTGTAATAAAGTATCTCAAGTATTTTGAGGATTTCGCCACGAAGGTTTTTGTCGAGGTCATATGCCTTTTCGAGATATTTCACAGCTTCTCTGCGCAGAGGATTTAATGTCTGCTCTTTGTAGTTGTCAAAGTTTTGACCATTAAAAGCATCGCTGAGTTTATCCGCTTCGGCGCCTTTGCCAATGCCATAATAGAAGTTAGCCAAGGGATTGTTATCGTTTATGCTGAGTGCTTTTGAATAGCATTTCATCGCTTCCTCGGGTATTTTCTTGTTATCATAAATTATACCTTTAAGCGCATAATACTGTGCATTTTGAGGATTATTACTGATGGCTTTATCTATAAACTCGAGAGCCTCGTCATAGTTTTCTGATTTCAAATACGCATTGATGAGCAAGTTGATGAAATTGTCAATTTCGGGATAGTATTCGCTACCCTTCGTTGCAAAATAACGGAATGCATCAAAATCTTTGGCAGCATCAGCTACTGCAGCACCATATTCAAATACAGCAGATTTGGTATAGCCCTTGTCAATGGCATTGCGGAAAGATTTCACGGCATCGGCAAAATTATTGCACTGCCAAGCAGCAAGAGCTTGGTTATACATGATTTCGCCCACGAGTGTGTCTGCCGGCATCTTAATGTCATTAAATGCCACATTTACATCTTTCATTGTTAAATAAATGTCCCATGCACGATAGGCGTTTTTAAAATCTTTTACGTTCCAAAAATCGAGAGCAGCCGTATTATAGTCACTATGGTGACCTTTGACTGTGTTTACAATTTCTTTTGAATATTTGGTTTTAACTTTACCCTTTGCGTCAACGATGGTGTCTAAAGAGAGGGCTTTCATCATGTAGTCATAACCGCCAACAAGATCCAATGCCATAGTGTGGAACACTTCGGTTGCGTCTGCCTTGTATAGGTTAAGTTGGCGTTTGCCCAACATATTATCGTACTCTTTGAATGCTGCCTTACCCGGAATAAAGTAAGTGAATGCTTGGTTTGAAGTTGAGGCATCTAACGTAGCCGGTTTAATCATCTCAACTACCTCGATGAAAGACTTGCCGTTTTTCATGGCTTTTTCAGCCTCTTTAACGACAGCTTCTTGGGCCGACATACTTATCGACGCTAAAGCGACAACTGAGAGAATGATAGTTTTCTTCATGATTGTGGAGAAATTTGTTATTTAGATATGGTTGTTAATTTTTATTTTTTGACTTAAATGTTTATGTATGGTTTAAGCGCTGAATTATTATTGAAATTTATTCATTGGTAGAATTGTTATCATCAGAC
>CAVCBR010000027.1:0-2503 GCA_963600695.1 bacterium | reverse complement strand
GAGATACGTTTTCACTCGCTTCAATCTCGGTTACAGAGTCTGACTCTTGGAGCTCTTCTTCGGGGTCTGAATCGACAACACACACCGATGCTATAACATCACCTCGTTTGTCAAGGTTAATAATTTTAACCCCCATAGTATTACGACCTCTAACCGGAACGGCATCAAGACCTATGCGCAAGGTAATACCTGATTTATTGATTATCATCAAGTCTTCGTCATCAGCCACACTCTTAAAGGCAACGAGCGACCCTGTTTTGTCAGTGACATTAATGGTTTTAACTCCTTTACCTCCTCGGTTGGTAATACGATATTCTTCAAGTTCAGAGCGTTTTCCAATACCTTTTTGTGATAATGCAAGTATAGATCGAGTCGTTCCTTGTTCCATTGCTATCAATCCGATAACATGATCATCACCACCATCCAAAGTCATACCGCGCACGCCGGTTGATACTCGACCCATTTGGCGTATCTTTGCTTCATTAAAACGTATGGCTCGACCATTAAGATTTGCGAGCAGTATGTCACACGAACCATCGGTAAGCTCAACACCAACCAAACGATCGTCATCACGCAACACAATAGCTTTTTTACCTTTTGCCATTACGCGTGCATACTCAGCAAGGCTTGTTTTCTTTACAATACCATTGGCTGTCGCAAATACAAGATTATGTGAGTTTATGTATTCGACATCTCCTAAATGTTTGCAGCTGATAAATGCGTTAACCGAATCACCTTGTTCTATGTTCAGAAGGTTTTGCAAAGCTCTACCTTTCGCATTTTTAGCACCTTCGGGTAATTCGTAAACTTTCATCTGATATACAAGTCCGCGCTGTGTGAAGAACAACATTGTCGAGTGCATAGAAGCCTGATATACATGCTCTATAAAGTCACTGTCACGCGAATCGGCACCTTTTGCCCCTACTCCGCCACGACGTTGTGATCTAAATTCGCTTAACGCCGTACGTTTGATATATCCGAGATGTGATATTGTGATCACCATATCATCATCGGCATAGAAGTCCTCAGCATTAAAGTCACCGGCAGAATAATCGATTTGTGTGCGACGGTCGTCTCCATATTTGTCACGCACTTCTTTGAGTTCTTCGATGATAACGCGACGACATTCGTTGTCATCGTTGAGAATCAATTCGAGTTCGGCAATGTATTCCTTAACTTTATCACGATCATCTTCGAGCTTATGTTGCTCGAGTGCAGTCAAGTTGCGCAACCTCATTTCAACAATGGCTGTCACCTGTGCCTCTGAGAGTTCGAAACGCTCCATCAGGCGCTGTTTGGCTTCGTCAACATTTGCTGAACTTCGAATGATTTGTATAACCTCATCGATATGCTGTGAGGCAATAATCAATCCTTCAAGAATATGGAGTCTCTCCAATGCCTTTTTCAGCCTGAATTTTGTGCGACGAATGACAACCTCATGACGATGTGCGGCAAACACTTCGAGAATCTCTTTGAGGTTGAGGGTGCGAGGTCGACCATTGACAAGGGCGACATTATTGACTGAGAACGATGCTTGCAATTGTGACATCTTGTACAATTTGTTCAAAACGACATTTGAATTGGCATCACTCTTCAGTTTTATAACTATGCGCATACCATGTTTAAAGTCCGTCTCATCATTTATATCAGCAATACCATCAATTTTCTTTTCGGTAACAAGTGTGGCAATATATTTAATGAGTTCTCTCTTGTTAACATTGTATGGGATTTCGCTGATGATGATAGACTCGTGGTTTGCCTCTGTCTCAATTTCGGCTTTTGCACGAATTACTATGCGTCCTTTACCTGTGTGATACGCGTCACGCACCCCATTATACCCATATATTGTACCACCGGTAGGAAAGTCCGGAGCCGGTATATATTTCATTAATTCATCTATTGTGATGTCGGGGTTTTCGATAAGTGCAATCGAAGCGTTAATAGACTCTGACAGGTTGTGTGTCGGCATATTGGTCGCCATACCGACCGCGATACCGGCTGCGCCGTTTACCAATAAGTTTGGGAAGCGAGTCGGCAGTACTAATGGCTCTTTTCGTCCATTGTCATATGTGGGTTGAAAATCAACAGTATCATCATTGATATCTGTCAGCATTTCTTCGCCTAATTTCTCCAAACGAACCTCGGTATAACGCATTGCCGCTGCTCCGGAACCGTCAATATCACCAAAATTTCCATGGCCATCGACGAGCGTATATCTCATAGCCCAATCTTGCGCCATTCTTACAACTGTGCCATAGATTGATGAGTCACCATGAGGGTGATATTTACCCATCACTTCACCGACACAATTAGCAGCTTTTTTATAGGGTTTATCACTATTGTTACCCATAGAGTCCATGCCAAAAAGCACACGGCGTTGCACGGGTTTCAATCCGTCTCGAGCGTCGGGAAGAGCACGAGATACGATCACAGACATCGAATAGTCGATGTAGGCTGAGCGCATCTCATTCTCAATATTAATTTTGATTATACGGTCTTCTTC
>CAVCBR010000026.1:12073-28650 GCA_963600695.1 bacterium | reverse complement strand
GGCACTGCCAGCCATTGTTTGTCGACATTCCCGCGGGCGTCATAATCGGTGCGCAGCGCCACGGCGTCATCGCCGTTGCTGTGCGTCACGCGCAGCCGTTCGCGTCCGAGTCCGTCATAGTAGGTCGTCGTCGTGCGTGATGCCGTGCCGGCGCTGTCGAGGTATTGGTGGCTGACGATGCGGTTACCGCTGCCAAGCGCGTGTGCTGGCGCGCCCTGACCGAGCAGCAGCACCATCACCAGCAATATGTCCAAGCCTCGCCTCATCGCTCCGTCTTGTTAAATTTGTAAACTATCGATTCTTCACCATCGTATATATATGTGAGGTATGTCCCCGACGTAAATCCGGTTGTTGAAATTATCGTTCCGCCGGGAGATATATCTCCGTGAGCATAAACGATACCTGAAATATTACAGATCACATAATATGTTTTATTTTCAGGTGACAAATTAAATGGCGTATTAATAACAAGTTGATTATTGCTATTGTCGAAATATACGACAGAGTTGTTATTGTTTTTACTATTTGATTTATGATTATCAGAGTCGGACTTATGTCTCTGTTTGAGTTGTTCGGTTTGTTCTCTGATCAGTTGGTTAATAGTGTCGTCTTTTATATTTTCGCGTTGCTCGGAGATGTCGGTAGCATACCAACTGCTGATGTTGTCAATGCTGTCGCCGGCAAGAGAATACAAGATACCGCTTTCATGTTCGAGTATGGGATATCTATACCCGGGGGCATACCAACGACATACCTTGCCTCTGTAAATCGTGGTGTCGGCATGAATATAAGTCAGAATTTCATCAACAGCAGTTTCTACGCACTCAACATTTATCAGTGTGTCATTATCAAATGTTATCGCCGACAATCCCTTGATTGTTCGTGTCGTCCATATTCCAGATGTTTCATAGTTGCCCACGCCGTCAGTTGTTCCTGTTGATTTTATGGTATCTTGTGTCATGGCATTACCTGCCTTGCCGTATGCAGGCATCGGTGAATATATCTTGGTTCTGCCGGGTGTCAATTGATTGTACTGATACAGGGTATCATGACGCAAAATGAGTTGTGATGTCTCACGCCCTTTTGCAACCAAACAATAGGAGACGGAATCTGTTTTTGCCGGTGACCATATTTTCATCTGTTCCGTGCGACAATATTCAGTACGACTAAGGTCCGGACATAACGACAGTGTGTCTATCCAACGTGGTTCATTGCTGAGTTTATACACGTTGAGTTTATCTCCGATTCGCGGTCTTGTAAGTTCGGGTGATATGTTTTGTGCAACAGCTATCATAGTGAAAGCGCACAAAAGCATAATGCCGTTAATTTGACGTAGCGCTCTCATAATGATATTCGTATTTATTTATCAAGTAATTATTAAAATCACGAATTTCGATCAATCTGCCTCTCGGGTCATAAGAAAAAGAGGTAGAGTCTTTTCTTGGTGTTGTTATCTTTGCAACTCCCATTAGCCAATAATAGCTGATTGCCGTAATATTGCTTGCCGGCAACTTGTTTTGTATTTGTGTTGCAAGTGCACTGACGGCAGTGTCTGTGGTTATCGAGCGTCCGTCAAGTTGTGTTTGCGTCACACCGGATTGTAGGGCTGCACCTGTCAATGTCTCATAATCCACATTCGATGCCTCTATAATGGGATATTGTCCATTATACCCCCAAATGTATGAAGCCAACGGTACGCCTCTATATGATATTTGTATCAAATTGCCGTGGTTGTTGTAACGGTATTCATAAGTCAATTTATTGATGGACTGTTTTTGCACCTCTGTCGTCGCTTGATTTGCGGACAGTAACGAGGATGCGGATATCTGAGTCGATAGCTCGTATCTACGAATCGGAAGGCGTGTTATCGCGTCATATTCGGTACGTGAGGCAGACACGACACCGCCATCACGCAACACCACTTCTGTTTCAGGATACGGCAAGTAGTTTTGTACTCCATGCACATACGTATAATGCGTAGCGCTTGTTCCATATTCCGAGTCACTGACAGTTAACGTTTTTAGCAAATTCCAATCCAAAGCATCGGTAAAATCGTCATAGAAGTAGTCATATTTTTTGTAGGAATCAAGACCGTCTGCCTGCGTCACGCCTTCATAGCCGAGAGTTTTATTATATGGTATCAGTGTATATTTGCCGATGCCATAATCGTATGTCCCATAGGTATTTTCACCGGATACCGATTTAAAATCACATACCGTGAATGCTTCTGTGGTCAATACCGGCGTGTCTGTGTTTTCATAAATGTTATATGAGTAGTTTGTCGTTATCAACGGCGTTGTATATCGGTTAATGATTTTTGTTTGCAGATTTCCTCTGAGATGAGCACGTGATGTGTACATCCGAGATCCTATCGGTTGATATTCTTTGAAGTCTGAAAAATTATAGTCTGTCGAATATCGGTCGCGAGAACTGGAATAAAAGCTCAAATTGGAATAATAATTGAGGTATGAATCGGGTTCCATACGGTCTTCACGACCCATTCGCACCAACACTATGGGGTATTCTATTGATGACAATGAGCCGGTGGTGACTTGTGGGAACGGCGTCTCTCCGACACAATACACCTCACTGCTTTCATAACCGGGCACATCTTGATTTGGCAAGTTTTTATAGTACATATAGTCGTACTTCGGCAACATTTGCACTGTGCCTTCGGTTGCATTGGGGTCGCCGGCTTGATTATAAAAAAAGTCTTTTCTTAAAACATCGTTTTCGTCAGTCCCGGCACATGATATTATTCGTTTTATGCGTAAGCCGCACCAATTCTCATTGCCTCGAGGCTTATCGCTATCTGTTATGACTTTACGCAAATATGCATACCCGGCAATTCCTTCATGATACCTGAGTTCATTTTCCATAAAATACTCCGCTCCTTGTACTTCGCCTGGATATTTCAGCTCGAAGTCATATATCCCGGGAGTGAGATTTAGCTTAGTGATTTGCTTAACGCCATCAGGTTCTATTGTCTCCTGATCTAAGAAAAATACTTTTACAACTCGCCTTGTTGTATGGTTTCGAATAACAATATGTGGATGATGTGGCGGATTTATCTCCGAATAATAATCCGAGGTATGACTGTCATAATATGCCGATCCGAATAAATTTGCCGGATTCATATCAAAGTAGTGCGTAAGATCAAGCTCGGCATATTGTCCTTGTTGAAGGCTCCAACCATCTATGTTTAATTTGGCATATCCCTCTTCGTTGCAAGCTCGCAAGGTATCTGTTACGACTCGCGTCACTTGGGTATCATTTATTTTGCCATAAAACGGTAAATCGTTGACGTGACTGAATGTATTGCTTTCCCATTCAAATTCGGTATAACCGCCGGTGGCATAATCTATTCTTTTTAATGACGCTTCGATCGCATAGCGTGGATTAACACTTCGGTCGGCACCATAGCCTATTTGTCCGCAAGATTTTGTAATCGTCGGGATTAGCATTGTGGGGTTATAGCTACCGTTGCAATATCCTCCAAAATCTTGTTCTTCTCTGTCAAAGTGAGGCATATCGCCATCGTCGGCGTTATATGAAAACCTATATATTACCTCATTCTGATCTATTATTTCGGCAAGGTATCTACCCCTATAATTGAACCTGAGTTTGCGTTCTTCTCCACCGGGCGCAGATATAGTTATAGTCTTGATCAAAGCGTCGCTATTACCGGTGGGCATATTGGCATATTCAAATGAAACCGTAATGCCATTGCCGACAATTTGTGTTAAATTTTTTGTATAATATTCTGCCGTACTGCACCCTGAGACGTGCGTAGGCGAGATTGACGCTAAGTCGGGGTTTGAATATCCATATGCCGTGGGGTGAGATGTGTTTTTAAATACATACGTGCCACGAGGTGTATATGAAAATGTGACTTCGTTTCCGGATAAATCTGTAATGTTGTTTAAATGCCAACTCGAAGCATAATACAGGCTGTCCTCGATCTGAGTCAGTTCGGGGTTGCCATAATGGTATTTATATTTTGTGCGATCTTGCGTGGCAAACCGATAGGTCAGTCCTTCATTATTGGTGACAACAAAGCCCCAACCGTCGCAGCCGCCATCGGTTATTCTATCAACGGTATTGTTTGTGGCAATTTTTATCGGCTGTTCTGAGGATAGTAGTATTTTACTGCCGGGCAATATTGTAAATGTCGCAGAGAGTCCTTGTCCGTAAAGGCTGTATAAATCATTGGCAACATCTGTCAAGCCTTCATAATAACGTCTGCCAAGTGTTGCCTGCCATGCTCCGTTTGTTTTGAAGTGATCTCCGTTATTCGGTTCGTAATCTGCTTCTTTTGCGATAAGACGGCGGCGAAATTCAGCCTCGTCTGTATTAAGGTGCCACAACCCGTGAATACGATCATTTGCATCATCGGGACTGCCATATATTGTATGTGATATTGTGGCGCCACAACTCACATTCCACCCTAGACCGGCATTACCGGTTTTTTGTTCGACTCGTACGCCGCCCCCATGATATGAAAGGGTAATGGGTACTTCTATCTGCCCCACTCTCAACACGTACAGCGGAAAACTTATCTGTGGTATTCCCCTGAAATTATCTACCTGATATTCTTTATAATCCATCAACGCCGCAACTTGTGGCGCCGGTGGCACAATGGAATAATCTCTCGGTGTATAATCTTCTGCCTTACAATACCCAAAAGTCATCAACAACAAAGCGCTTGCAAAAACACTCCTTCCCGAAATGCGATATGTTGGGTGACTTAGTTTATTCATGTAAGACCGGGTATAAGATGTATTTATCTGTTTTGCGCAAATGTATTGCTAATTTATTTAACTAACAAAAGAAAAATGTTAAAAAAACTAACACGTCAACTATCGCAATTTTCTCAAATAGTTGAATAACTCTTCGATGGTCTTGGGCATATTCTCTTGTGTGAACCTGACTGTTTTGGGATCTGAGGAGCTTAACTTCCACAATCTGGAAATTCAAGAACGAAGTGCACAAATTAGCGGAGGAATTTGGGGGCAAGGAGGAAGATGCCAAGCGTCAGTCCGGCATTCCAATGGCGACTGCCGGTGGTGACATAATTGACATATCCCGACAGTGTCGCAAACGGGAATGAGTAGCTGATGTCGAGTTCGCTGAAAAATTCGGGATTTGAGAACCATTTGCCGTGTTTTGCCGAGAGGTTGTCGCCGACTTCAATTCTGCGCAGAGGCATAAAGCAGTCTACCATCAACCGCGCTGTGAGTGCCGAGCTATATTTGTAGATGGGTATGATGCCGGCAGCAATAAACGAGTTGGCTCGCAACGCCGGGTTAAAGACGTTGTTTGAGGCGTTTGTCGGAATGTATGCCGGGGCATTGACGATTGAGGCGTTGTATGTAGATGCGAGTTTGCGTGTCGACAGCATCACGTCGGTTTCAACGCCCAACGAGAAGTGTTTATGGAGGTCAAAATAGTTGCGCAAGCGCAATTCGAGTTGCAGCCAACGCACATTTTGCTCGTCAGTCGCCATATATGTATCAGCCGGCGTAAAGTGATAGCTGCCAAGCACACCCATACCACACCAATTATAAGCATAACCTTTTGTCGGGAACTGATTGTTGTCAAGTGTGCTTGATGTGTATCGCACTAATGCCTGACCGAGGTTATAGCGTGTGTTGTCGCGTCCGACAAGGAATGTCTGAGCTTCAACGGTGCGATAAAAGCTGTCATAAATATGTCCCAAGCCGACGCCTGTCGATAGCTTGCCACGCCTGCCGACAGCGACGTCAAACGACAATCTGCCATAATACTCGTTATCTATGACAAAGGTCGGCACGTTGGTCTGATAAAACATGCGATCACTCTCATAGAAACGTTGTCGTGATGCCACGGCAGTAAGGGATACCGCCGATGGTATTGCCGTGCGCAAGTTGACAGAGCCGTCAAGGCGTGCGCCAAGATAGCTTTGACCGATCCAAACGCCGAGCGACGCTCCCAACGACGAAAAATTCATCACCTTGTAGCCTATCGAGCCATAGAGATATGAATTTGTCGATGATGTAATATATCCGCCCACCGACACATTCAGATTATCTTTGACCGATGCTCTGAGGTCTAAGGTAAAGCGTCGTGTCGAGTCGTTATAAACGGCACATGGTGACAGGTCTTTAAGACGGCCGGGAGACACGGCACGGTAAAAAGACTCTCGGGCGTGGTCTATGCCAAAGGTGTCTGTATGATTTGCCGGTTTGAAAAGATATGAGATGTATTCATTCTGATGAGCGGTTGCACCTGAAACGTGCACCGAGTCAAATGTCAGATATGGTGTGTGTGATTTAAATGCACCGCGAGCAGTCATTCGCGCTTGTGGCGAGATGCGAGATGTCACGCGTGCTTTTATCGAATCTATCATAGACATCGTTTTGTCATACCCTATCTGACTGATTTTGCGTGCTTCGGGAAAATCGAGAAGTGCAAATTGATGCAGGTCGACCTTAATTTTGATGCCAAGTCGCGGGTCAAGGCTGTAATCCTGATGGTGCATAACAAGGTTATCAACTTGATCCATCAATGATGTTTGGGGACCTTTTACGGGTGTCGACACATCGACACCAATCATTATGTCGGGGCTGAAATCATTGGTCATGACGTCAACCGGAAAATTATCAAAAATGCCGCCGTCATATAAAATTCTGCCGTTTATGCGTATGGGCTGAAATACGATAGGAAACGACATTGATGAGCGTATGGCATCGCCCAATGAGCCGGAACGATGAACCACCTTGTGCCCGGCTTCGACATCAGACGCCACACAGCGGAATGGAACAAACAGTTTGTCAAAATCTCCGCCACATTGTGCTGTATATGCCGAGAATACTTCCATAAAACCAAAGTTCATCGGCAGTGGCGAAATTATAGATGCCGGCACCGAGTCGTTTTGATTTTCGCGCTTGTTTATAGGAAAGTTAAACATCGCCGGCGTCGGCTCGGAGCGGCTGAAATAATAAACGCCTGCCGGGTCAAACTGCCCTGTCGACCAGTTGGTAAACTCGGGTGAGAGTATAAGGTCTAACATCTCGTCGGGAGTGTATCCCATGGCATACAATCCGCCGATAATGGCGCCCATAGATGTGCCGGCGACATAGTCGATAGGTATGTTGTTTTCTTCAAGAGCCTTAATAACGCCGACATGTGCTATACCCTTGGCGCCACCGCCACTGAGCACAAGACCCACAGACATAGGCATACCCGAGTCAAAGTGCGCAGTATCTGTGGCAATGCCTGACAATTCGAGCTTTTGAGGTGACAATGTCGTAACTTTGTCGTCAGCGGTTTGAGCTTTTGTCACAAATATACTCATCAACATTGCGACAAATAGAGAGAGGCGTATATTTTTCATAAACATCGTGATAGTTAAAAATCAGACTCTTTGTGGTGAAAACAATATGTCAGTGAATGTTTAAAATCTCGTCACCCCTACCCCACCGGAGCGTTGATGCCCGGCGAGCAGGGGTTGACAGATATTTAGGAATTGGAGTATAAACGCGCACTGCGTCTTACTCCTTGATATAGGGCAAAAGAATTTCGCGCCAAATCATGTATCCGGGGGCAAGGAGGTGGAGTCCGTCATTGGTGAGATCGGCACGCAGATTGCCTTCATCGTCGGCAAATGCCGGATACAAGTTTATCCATGTGCAGCCATTATCCTCGGCTATTTTCTGCAGGCGAGTGTTGATGTCTCTCACCACTTGCTCTTTGCCAAATATATTTTTATATCGCTTAAATGAATTGTTGATGGGTAAAAGCGACTCGACATACAATTTGGTGCCGGGAGTTTGTTGTCTGATGTAGACAATAAGCTCGCCAAGAGCATTTGCCACCGAATCGGCAGTGAGGTTGTGGCTGACATCGTTGACGCCTGACAAAAGGAAAATTTTTGCCGGGTGTCCCTGAACGATATGGTCTACACGCTCGCGAATGCCTTGCACAACATCACCGTTAATGCCTCGATTGAGGATGTTGGGCATACCAAACAGTTCGTGCCACTCACAACCGTGAGTCAACGAGTTGCCAAGCATCACAATCGAATTTGAGTCTACGGGCAAAGCATCGAATAGTGATGCTCGTTGGTAGTACAATTCGGTGTATTTCTTGGGCGTGGGTGTCGTGGTGACTGCCTCGGTCTGCTTATGTTTACAATTCGAGCATTTTGCCTTATCTTCGCAATGTTGGGCAAAGCCGAGTTGCACGGCAAAGGCTGCCATAGTCACGGCAATAAAAAATCCTTTTTTCATCATATATCAATTTATATAATCAATGCTCTGCGTGATAGGCGTCTACTGCCTGTTTAACAGAACCGTGAAGCAAGAGCAGGCGTTTTGCGTCATCATACGGCAAGCCGAGTTCTTCAACGACCATACGTGTGCCGCGGTCAACGAGCTTGGCGTTTGATAACTGCATATTCACCATTTTGTTGCCTTTGACACGTCCCATCTGTATCATCACCGAAGTGGTGATCATGTTGCAGATCATCTTTTGACCCGTGCCTGATTTCATACGTGACGAACCGGTGACATATTCCGGACCGACAATCATCTCAATGGCGATATCGGCAGCCTCAGAGATTGGAGCATCGGGGTTAGATGTGATAGCGGCAGTGAGAATGCCATGCTCGCGACATTTTTTGATGGCACCGATGACGTATGGTGTCGTGCCCGACGCGGCAATGCCAATCACGGTGTCACGGTCGTTAATGTTGAATTGTTGCAGGTCTTTCCACCCTTGTTCGGTGTCATCTTCGGCGTTTTCCACCGGGTTGCGAAGTGCGACATCGCCACCGGCGATAAGACCGATGACCCACGAGGGGTCCATACCGAATGTCGGGGGAATTTCAGAGGCGTCAAGAACGCCGAGACGTCCCGAGGTGCCGGCACCCATATAGAAGATGCGACCGCCGCGGCGCATACGAGCCACAATAGCGGTGACAAGTTTTTCGATTTGAGGTATGGCTTTTTCAACGGCGAAAGCCACTTTTTTGTCCTCATTGTTTATGTCGTGGAGTATCTCGCTGACCGATTTTTTTTCGAGGTCGTTATACAGCGATGGCTGCTCAGAGATTTTAACAAATGCCATAATGCAAAGTGTTGTGTTTTAATACTAATATTTAAATACTTATCAAGCGCAGTGGAAGCGAATAAGACCTTCCATCGGGCTTTTGATAATATTGCCTATTGTGCAGCCGACAGCGGCGGCAGCCTCGGCAAGGACATCGCGATAGTAATATGCTATCGAGCCGATAAAGTTAACTTTTAGGCTCTTATAATCCTTATATTGAGCGACGTTGCGCACAAAGAATGATTTGAACGAGTTGAGCACAAGGTTGTGTATTGCCGGTTCATTTATGTTTTGTATCAGGAACGGAGTCACTGATGCAAGGAAACGGTTGGCTTGCGGTTCTTTGTAAACGCGACGTATGATTGTGAGGCGATCAAGTTCAAACTGTTTCAAGAATTTTTCGCACAATTCGGCGGGGAGTTGGTTTTTAAGCACATCGCCGACGAGGATTTTGCCGAGGACGGCACCCGAGCCTTCGTCTCCGAGTATGTAACCCAAGGGCGAAACGTTGTCACAGATTTTTTCACCATCATAGTAGCATGAGTTTGAGCCTGTGCCCATAATGCAGGCAATACCTGCCGAGCGACCGCACAAAGCTCGTGCGGCGGCGAGCAAATCTGTATGAACTTCGATGGTTTTGGCAGGAATAGATGCACGTATTGCGTTGGCAACATTTGCGCAAACTTCGTCGCTTATACAACCGGCGCCATAGAAATAAACGGCATCAATGGGTTGTTGACCCAATTCGGGCATAAGTTCGGTGGCAATACGTTGTGCCATTTCTTCCTGAGTCAGCATAACAGCATTCATGCCGCATGTGAACACTTGGTTGATTACTTTAGAATTTTCGATTAGACACCAATCTATTTTGGTGCTACCGCAGTCAGCAATTAAAATCATATCTTAATATATATTTTGTTTTTATACAACACATAACCTACTGTCCATGTAGCGCAAACGAACAGTATGGCAAACATCAGCGAAGATAGTGTTTCGTTGCCGCAGCACAGAGGTGTGAGCACACCCTGATAGAGGTAACCTTTTATGGATATCACGCCGGCTTCGCAACCCGACCATGAAATTTTTGTAAACGAGAGTATCAGTGACAATAACGAACCGAAGACATACATAAACAGCGGGTTGATGCCATAGGCTTCAAAGAAACGACACCAACGTTTATGTCCGCGTATGTCAATAATCCATATCAACAGACCGAGGAACAATGATGCGAGTCCGCACGTTGTCAGAACGAATGTCGGCGACCATACTTTTTTGTTGATTGGCATACCATAAGCGAGCAAGAAGCCGGCAAATGTCAAGATTGTGCCAAGTATGAACAGTTTGTTGATGCGCAGGTTGTTATCTTTTGTCGATAGAATCATGCCACCACACAAAAAGCCGATGAGCATGTGTGCTATTGCCGGTATTGTCGACAGCAGTCCTTCGGGGTCAAATTTGAGATCCATGCCATCGATAGTTTCGGTGTACATATGGTTTTCACCAAGGACAGAGCGGTCAACCTCGGCGATGATGTTGTGACGCGAAAATTCAAAGCCGTCACCCACGAGCAATACTATGGCATAAGCTATCAATATCACGGCAATGCCCCAAGGCAACAGTTTCTTTTTGTGCAAGCCAAGAGCTATTAGTGAACCGATGCCATAGCACAATGCCAAGCGGGGCATAACGCCAAGTATGCGTATGTGGTCAAAATTAAGCATGGCGTCAAGGAACGATTTATCTTCGATCGTGAACAGTTTCAAGAACCGTGCAAACCATGCTATGAATAATCCGATGAGGAAGATAACTATCGTGCGACGCAGTATTTTAAGTCCGGCAGACATTGAAAATTTAAAATCATACTTTCTCAGCGAAAAATATGTTGAAACTCCCATTATAAACATAAAGAACGGGAACACAAGGTCTGTCGGGGTCAAACCATTCCAAGAGGCATGTTCAAGTGGAGCATAAATATGTCCCCACGAGCCGGGATTGTTTACCAAAAGCATGCCGGCGATAGTGAAGCCGCGCAAGATGTCAAGAGCCAACAGTCGTTGGGGACGTGGTTTTGACGCATGAGCATCGGCGGTGACCGGCGTTGAATGTTTTTTCATTTTGTCAAGGATAAGTATTTATTTAATTGTAATATACGTTTTTAAATTGAGAACTCGCGAGTATGCTTATTTTGACCTGGTTACATCGTTTACGAGGTATGCTATCGATTTGTATGGCACACCTGAGTTTGATGTGAGTCCGATTTCGCAAGTGCGCGAATTTGAGTAGCCATATTTGATGTTGGCGGCTTGTATTTGTGGGCGCAGTTTGCGTAAAGCCCATTTATTAAGCTCGGGGAATGTAAATCCTCGGTCACCGGCAAAGGCACAGCAGCCGACTTCGCTCGGCACAAGAACTTTTGTCGAGCAGCGTTTTGCCAACGATATAATGACGTTAGCCAATCCCATGTGGCGTGTAGAGCATGTCACATGCACGGCGACAGGTGTATCGACGGGCGTGAAGTCGAGATGTGGCACGAGGAACGTTTCAATAAACTCTGCCGGTTCATAGAGCTTCATCGAGTGTATGTGATTGCGCATGCGATGCAGGCAGGGGCTTTGGTCACACAACACCGGATATTTGCCGTTTTCGCTTGCTGTCAAGAGGGCTTTTTCAAGCTCGGCAGTCATACGATCGGCGATATCGGGCATGCCTTTGCTCTCCCAAATCATACCGCAACACAGTTTTTTCATATTCTCCGGGAAGATGACTTCGTAGCCGGCTTTGTTGCACAGCTCGACCATCACGTCTATCAACGGACGCGGACGCGTGGAGCCTTCGGGCGTGGAGCCCATTGTCTGATTGATACACGAGGGGAAATATACCACTTTGCGTGCCGACTCCGGTTGCTCTATTTTGTGGGGACGGCGCGGAGCGGGCAGTGCCGCAGTCCACAACGGCACACCTATATGATGCAGACCCCGACCGATGCTGTCAACGGCTTTGTTGCCAATAACACGGCGGGTGAGGTCGGCGGCGCCAAGCACCGGACGCAATGTCGACTCTATGCCGGCAAGATGTTTTGACGTCCAATTGCCAAGTTTATATCCCATGGAGTTCGCCGGCAGCAATGATTCGCGCACGTGGTGTATCATTTCGCCGGTATTAATCTTCATCGGGCATGATGTAGAGCACAATCCGTCGCCGGCACATGTCTGATTGCCGTAATAGCGAAATTCTTTGAGCAACGTTTTTAAACGCTCCGGCTCCTGAGCCGACTTGGTGAGCCGCGATATTTCGCGCCGCACGACAATGCGTTGGCGAGCCGAGAGCGTCAGCCCGCAAACGGCGCAATTCACCTCACAAAAACCACACTCTATACATTTGTCGGCAACAGGGTCGGTCAATGGCAGAGCTTTGAGGTGTTTGAGATAACATTCGGGGTCATCATTAAAAATAACACCGGGGTTGAGTATGCCTTTGGGGTCGAGTGCGTCTTTGAGGCGGCGCATCATCTTCCATGCTTTGTCACCCCATTCGCGAGCGACAAACGGTGCCATATTGCGTCCCGTGCCATGCTCGGCTTTGAGTGACCCGTGATAGCGATCGACAACAAGGTACTCAATGTCAGCCATCAATTTTTTATAACGGTCAATCTCGGCTTGTGAGTCAAAGGATTGCGAGATGACAAAGTGATAGTTGCCTTCGAGAGCGTGACCATAAATACAAGCATCATCATATCCCGAGCGGGCAAGAATGTCGGCAAGTTCAACGGTAGCTTGAGGCAAATCTTCGATATGGAACGCTATGTCCTCGATGAGTGTTGTCGTGCCGAGACGGCGTGTGCCACCGACGGCGGGGAACACACCCGAGCGCATACCCCACCACGCGCCATAGACATTGGGGTCGGTGGTGAAGAACGGTTCTTTGTAGAGTTTAAAGTCTTTGACGGTGTCGAGGACTTTTGCTATGTTTTTGTCAAGGTCTTCTTCGTTGTCAGCCTTTGTTTCGAGCAACAGCGCGGTAAGCCCTTCGCCGGTGGTGTCATTGACCGCCGACAGGGATTTTTTGTCGAGCAGTTCGCACGAATATACCGGAGCATTTTTGCGCATGGCGACAACCGCACGACAAGCCTCTGCCATATCGTCAAAATATAGCATGGCTGACGCCGAGTGTGAGTGCAGGTGAATGGTATTTATCGTCGCTTGTGACATAAAGCCGAGCGTACCCTCACTGCCCACCATACAGTGAGCGATGATTTCAAAGGGGTCATCAAAGGTCACGAACGGCAACAGGTTGAGTCCCGTGACATTTTTGATGGCATACTTATACTTTATGAGTGATGCTAACTCTTCATCGGCACGTATTTCGTCACGAATGGCACAAATTTCATCTAAGACGTGTTTATGCGTGCGGCTGAAATCATCACGCGATGCCCGGTCAGCGGTGTCAAGTATCGTGCCGTCGGCAAAGATGATTTCCATCGAGCGCAGAGTGCGGTCAGAGTTGGCATGCACACCACAGTTCATACCCGAGGCATTGTTCATGATGATGCCGCCGACCATCGCCGATTTTTTAGATGCCGGGTCGGGACCGAACTGACGACCGTATGGCGCCAACAGTTCATTGACACGCTGCCCGATGATGCCCGGCTGCACTGTTATCGTCAACCCGTCGGGAGCTATGGTATAGTCTTCCCAATTTTTGCCGGCGACAAGCAATATCGAGTCGCTTATGGCTTGTCCCGAGAGCGAGGTGCCGGCAGCGCGAAATGTCACCGGCAAGCCCATAGCATAAGCTCGGTGCAGTATTTGGGAGACCTCTTGCTTGTCTTTTGAGCGAATAACGACTTGGGGTGTCAGGCGATAGAAACCGGCATCTGTGCCCCACGCAAAGCGGCGGAGCAAGTCGGTATAAACACGACGTTTGTCAACGACACGTTTAATGTCGTTGACAAACTCTTTGTATTGTGCCTCGTTTGGCATGTTTTGTATGGTTTTAACTGAAATGTCTTATTTGTAGAGATAATATTTTGCAGATGCCGCTTTAAACGCCTCGGCATCTTTGTTCCAGTAGTCGATGATGTCAGCCACTTTGTGATTTTTTGAGAAACGGCGACGTATCTCTTTTGAGCCTGACACTTTGTCAAACATAGAGAAGCGTTTGGGGTCGGCGTTGCCTTCTTTAAATGTGGCTTTGTCGGGGTTCATAACGGCGAGTTCCTGCATCACATAGAACTGAACAAGAGAGAGCGGAGCTTTCTCGACGTCTGTCACATAGACTTCGACGCCTTGCAGGTTTTCGCCTTTGCCGACACTGTAAAACGGTTTGATGTGTATTGGTCTGAACATCAGTCCGGGAAGATTGAGGGCATTCATACGACGGGTGAGTTCCTCGGCGTCTGCCCATTGAGCGCAGAACAATTTGAACGGCTCGGTATAGCCTACGCCTATCGAAACATATCCGAGTTCGCCAAGAATACCCGACACGGGGTAGTAAACGGCAGCTTCGGGATTGGGAATGTGGGGCGAGGGCAGCACCCAAGGCATCTCGGTGTCGCGGAAAGTCATATTGCGTCGCCAACCGTCCATAGGCACCACGGTGAGTTTTACTTTCTTACCGCCCTTAATAAGACCTTCTTCGTTGAGATATATGGCGAGTTCACCGGGAGTCAATCCATAGAGATATGGTATGGGGAACTGGCTCACGAATGATACACACGAGTCCTCGACGAGGTTCCCTTCGACTTTATTACCGCTCACGGGGTTCGGGCGGTCGAGCACCATAAACTCTTTGTCGAGTTCGGCGCACGCCTCCATGGCAAGCCCCATCGTGGAGATGAATGTAAACGAGCGGCAGCCGATGTCTTGAATGTCGTATATCAGCACATCGACATCTTTGAGCATTTCGGGAGTCGGCTTGCGGTTTTTGCCATATATCGAGTAGACGGTCACACCTGTCGCCGGGTCGACAAAGTTGTCGACATGGTCACCGGCATGAACGTCACCACGCACACCATGTTCGGGAGCATACAGACCGACAAGGGTCACGCCCTCGGCTTCGTGCAATATGTCAATGGTACTTTTGAGGTTGTTGTCAACGCCGGTGGGATTGGTGATCAATCCCACGCGTTTACCTTTGAGACCTTCAAAGCCACGGTCGCGCAACACTTCGACACCAGGCTTCACATGAGCCACGGCACCCAATGCCACAAACATACCGATGACAGCCGTCATTATTATCTTTTTCATTTCAAATTCAAGATTAAATTAACTGTTAAAATTTTATTTCTTCTTTCCGTAATTCGGATCAATCTTAATTAATGCTGTCACTCCCCAAGTTGCAAGGTTGCATATAAGAATCCAATAGAAGAAATGACGATAGCCAATAAGTTCCTGTAACCATCCAGCCATCATACCGGGTAGCATCATACCAAGAGCCATAAATGCCGTACATATTGCATAGTGTGATGTTTTGAATTTGCCATCAGCAAAGAACATCATATACAACATAAATGCCGTAAATCCAAATCCATATCCAAATTGCTCAAGGAAAACACAAGTATAAATGATTGCTTGACCTACGAATGTTGTTCCATCAGGCTGATAATTACTCATAAATATGTAAGCGAAGCAGTTTAGAGATATGCTCAATGCCATCGGCCATAACCATTTTTTCAGACCGCCTCTTGCTGCACAAATACCACCAAGTATACCACCAAGAGTCAAACCGATAATACCAATGGTTCCATAAACGATACCTACCTGCGAAGTAGTCAATCCAAGACCTCCCTTGTCAATTGGATCTAACAAGAATGGATTAATAATTTTAATCATTTGCGACTCAGGCAATCTGTACAATAACATAAAGGCTATTGCCACCAAAACTTGTTTCTTTTGGAAGAATGTTTTGAATGTAGTCAAGAACTCTTTGACAATTGCCTTTGCATTTCTTTCACCATTGTTCAAGTGTGAACCATCATTAAGAGGTTTCGGTAACGCCCAACTATGATAAAAAGCTACAACTAAGAAGAATACAGACAACGTCAAGAATACAACCATCCATGCAAATGGTATATTACCAGATGTGCCTTCAAAATTAGCAGCTGTTTTTTCAAAAATCTTATTATCAGCTTGAACTACAAAATATGCAGGTTTATCCCAATTATCACATGTAAATTCAAATCGAGTGCTTAATCTTTTATCATCTAACAGATTAACGCTTTGGTCGCCAGATTTATAATTAAGCACGAATACTATCGGCTCATCTGCAGCAGGTTTTTGTGTAAGACGGACACCAATAACCGCCAAGTTGTTATTTTTAACATCAACTTGCTTGCGCTCTTCACCAAATGTATCTTTGATCCATTGTTCAAAACCATTAAGGCTGTTGTCTTTCTTAACGTCCTGTGCAACTTCTTCGCTAACACAAAAACCATTCTCTGTATTTTCGGTTGCGACCTTTGTCACAAGAGCTTTTTTGAAATCTTTAAA
>CAVCBR010000026.1:0-12063 GCA_963600695.1 bacterium | reverse complement strand
ATCTTTAAATGCCAACTTATTGCCTTCAAAAACAACTGAATCCGGAGCTTTTGATGAAATATTAAGTTCTTTTGATGAAAATACGAATTGCTGTTCAGCCGCCTGTTGTGCTGTAATTTCTATATTTGAGGGAAGATCAACAACAACCTCTTGCTTTGCATTCGGGTCTGCCGTAGCAGTGAATGTCACCGGTTCCAATCCACTATTTGCTTCTATAAAACCGGCAATAATAACCAAAAGACCTTGTCCTACAATTGTTGCTATACGATAAAATGTACTACGAATACCTACATACAACGACTGTTCATGCTCGCTCAAAGCGATCATATAATATCCATCTGACGCTATGTCGTGTGTTGCAGACGAAAATCCGATCAGCCAAAAGACAGCAAGAGTTAATGAGAAGAAGAATGGCGTGGGAATGGCAAAAGCAACAGCAGCAAGACCAAAGCCAATAATCCATTGCATTGTCAAAGTCCACCAACGTTTTGTCTTAAACAAATCGACGAAGGGACTCCAAAATGGCTTGATAACCCATGGTAAGTATAGCCATGCTGTATAAAGAGCAATATCTGTATTAGAGATACCCAATCTCTTATACATGATTACAGTAATCACATTAACCGCAACATAGGGTAAACCTTGTGCAAAATAGAGGGTCGGGATCCATGCCCAAGGGTTGCGTTTTGTTGTTTTTGTTTTATTTGACATTTTTGTATTGTGTATGATTGATTAATTATTCGTAAATGGTTTCGATTGTGGCATCGATAAAGTAGTGGCGAAGTATTTGGTCATAGCTGTATCCGCGTGCGCCCATAACGGCAGCGCCTATTTGACACAGACCCACGCCGTGTCCCCACCCTGCGCCATGGAGGGTGAATGATTGCGGCAGTCCGGTCGCGGCATCAACATCGTGGCGTTCAACGACGAATGCCGATGAATACAGGTGGCTCGTCGACAGAGTTTTGCGTATTTCAAGCTCTTTACCAATAATCATCGTGCGCTTTGTGCCCACAATTTTGAGGCGGACGATGCGTCCCGATGTGCCTCGTTCGAGGGGTATGAGGTCGATGATTTCGCCAAAGTCTATGCCTGAGCGGCGTCGGGCAAGCTCGCTGAGTTCGTGGCGGTCATAGTGCACCTGCCAACGATAGAAGTCCTTGGTCTCTTGGTCATAGTTGTTGAGGACTTGCGAGAGTATCGCTGCGTCTGAGGTATTGCAGAATGATTCGGGACGCGACATAATCCACTTTTCTGCCTCGGCATTGTCTGTCAGATCGGGGAATGTCAAGGTCTCGGGACTGTCATGTCGTGCCACGAGGTATTTGAAGTGGCGCGGTTCCCAACAGTATTCAAACTGCTCAAACACGCCACCGCAACATTTGCTGAAACGAGCATCGCACAACTCGCCGTCATACATCAGGACTTTGCCGCGAGTGGCAGCAATGGCGTCGGCGACCTTGGGCGTGGACTGCCGAGTAACGCCTTGATAGCGTTGGCAATGGTCGTCGGCGCAGACATCAAAGTTGATATGGTCTTCGCGATCGTACCATTTGACACGCTCTTCGGCGGTTTCGGTCGTGGCGCAATATTTGGTGCCGGCTTGTGCTATGGCTTTGTTTTTGTCGATTTGCGCCAAGAGCCACGAACGTGAAATCACGGCATGGGCTTTGAGCAGTTCGAGCGAAGCGTGAGCACTCATTTCTGACGAGATGACGCTGAGCAGGTAGTCTTCGACCGGCAGTATGTTTATTATCGTGAGGTTATCACCCTCGACGATAAATTTTGCGCTGCCACTGAAACGTTGGTTTTCTTTGCGTTCCCAATGGAAGTTGACACCGATGACAACATCTTTGATTTCAAAAATCGAGTCAGCCGTTGTCGGCAAAAATTCCAACGTGTCATAGGTGTCGCCATTCCACGCAATGCGATGGTCGTTTGTTATGGCAAAGGATTGAGGTCCTGACACCGGTTTATTATCTATGGCATACTCGCCCAAGAGGTCTATGTCGATTTTCGGGGCACTGAGTATGCCGACTTTTATTCGAGGTTCTGACATTTGGTTCAGGTTGTTAGATTTGAGGGGAAATTGTTATTTATTTAACGTTTTCGGCAATGGCCGTTATTTCTTCGAGATTGAGGCACAGTTCATCATAAATGCGGCGTACAATGTCGGCATCTATGCGCTCAAAATCTTCAGGACGCGGAGTGATGAACACGCCACCCATATCGACAGACGCCGGTGACAGCAACATACAATCGTCACCCTCGGTGCCATAGAATGAGGGGCGGTGACGTTTGCGCGGAATGACAACGAGGCGTGTGCCCGCAGGTGTTGCATAGCACAGAAGGTTCATCATCGGTTCTTTTTCGCCTTCGGGCACCGGAATGGCGGCATATAGGCGTTTGAAGAGCTCGGCGCCGGCGACATGGTCTTCGGCATCGATAACAAAGACTTTGAGGGGGAACTCATCGACGAGCGAGAGTATGGCTCCCGGCACTTCGGCGATGGTTTTGAGTATGGCATCTTCGAGATCGCCGGCGAGTGTCAGGAAGTCGCTGTTGCCGGCTTGGAAGTGCATGTGATCCGGAGCCGATGCGCCACATTTGGGACCATTGTAAAATACCGTATATTCGTCAAGTTGAGACGCGAGGTCGAGCATATCTTTAACGCGGTCTGCGATGAGTTGGTCAACGTGAGAATTGTCGGGAATGGTGAGGTGTCGCGGGAAAATCGGGAACGGATTGATGAGCACGATGTACTTGTCGTCTTCGCCCCATGGCAACCCGGTCTGAACAGCGGGACGGTTGGCGGCGCAAAGGAAACATTTGCGTTCTTTGAGGCTTTTTGCATCAACTTTAGCCGCTGACGATACTATGCGCGCCGGATTAAATTGCACTTTGATATGTAAGCCGTCGACATCAAACTCTTTGACTTTAACGGTCTTCAATGCTTCAAAATTTCCGGCAGCCTGAGGCCATACGGCACACTGTTCGGTGATAAGATTATTTGCCTGTTGCGAAGTGATTTTTGTCATCGTGTATGGGTTGGGAGGAGGATTAAAAGAGTAAAACTAATAATGATTTTAAAGATACCTCCAAGCCAAGGAATACCCCTGAGGGTAGACCTTGGCTGAGGTATTAATGTGATAATGAAATGATTACTTTTCGTTGTTGAGAGCCACACGAGCTTGGAGTTCCCAAGTGCGGATGCGGTCTTTGTAGAGGTTGTTGTTGTTCATCTTGACAACGTCGAGCGAAGCGTCAGAGTTGTCTTCCCAACGACGGCAGAGATAAACGACATCATAAACACGACCTATCTGGTGGTGGCGCGAGAATGCGAGACCGAGAGCATAGTCTTCGCCATAGCTGGTGTTGGGCACGTGGATTTCGCGCAACATCGGTGTGTAGAACGCACGAGGAGCACCGAGACCGTTAATGCGGAGGGCATTGTTGCGACCATTCTCGGGAGTCCATTCTTTGTGATCGATCACGCCCGGTGGTATCGGGTTTTTGTCGATGTCGGTGAGCATGTATGTGCCGACAACCATAGCGCATTTTTGCTCGTAGAAGGCTTTGACCATTTTTGCCAAAGTATTTTCGTCAGCATAAACGTCATCGCTGTCGAGTTGCACGGCAAACTTGCCACATTTGGGGTGTTGCACGCCGGCATTCCAGCAGCCGCCAATGCCGAGGTCGTCGCGTTGGGGCACGATGTGCACGAGACGCGGATCGTCTTTAAATTCATCGATAGCCTCGGTGGTGCCGTCTGTTGAATGGTTGTCGATGACAATGAGATTGAAGGGGAAGTCTGTTTTTTGTGACAGCACTGATTTGATGGCATCACGTATAGTACGTATGCGGTTGCGCACGGGAATGATAACCGAAGCCTCATATTCGAAGTCACCTTTGTTGAAGTCAATTTCGGTGAATTTAGGAGCGAGGTATCCGCCAATTTCTTTGAGGTGGGCGGTGCAGGCTTTTTCCATCTCAATTTGCACGCCGCGATTTTTGGGATCTACATAGTCAAAGATCTTTTCGCCCGATTTGCGGTTGTCAACGGTGACATCGCTGTAAAGGTATTCGTTGATATGAACAATGGGTGCTATGCGGCTCAAACGCAGGCGCAGGTCATAAAGACCGGCAGCGGTGTATTCCACATCAATACCGGCAGCCGCTTTTTTGAAAGCGTCGGCGTTGAAAAAGAGCACTGAACCGAAGTTGAAGTCGTCGCGCAGTGAACCGAATTGATAATCAATAACCGGCGAATTGGCTTTTTTGCCTTCGACAACGGTATATGAATCGGCATATAGCATACCGGCTTTCGAGTCTTGGGCAAGGCGCACAAAACGATCGAGAGCGAAGTATCCCATCACCAAATTGTTGTATTTGGTATAGAGAAGGATGTAATCGCCATCGGCAGCGGCAGCGATTTTTTTCATGGTGTCAGACGTGTTGAGTCCGCTGACAGTTATTAATTGGCAACCGTCAATCGGTTTGGCTGTTGCGTCTGTCGCCAAGAGGAAGATTTTGGTAACCAAGGCGCTTTCTTTGAGCCCTTCGACCGTTGCTTTTGCCTGAGCCTCGTCGACAAAGGGAATAAAGCAGTTAATGGATTTTTTCATGTCCGAATTATGGGTATTAATTATGATTAAATTAGTTATTTACGTTTCGATTTTTTATCTTTTTTGGCAGGAGCTTTGTCAGCCTGAGTTTTGGGTTGTGAGAAGTAGTTGAGCACCTGAGACATCAAGGCTGTGCGGTCGGCGTCGTTTTTAATGGTCTCGAAGGGGAAACCGATGACAACTGTGCGATAAGCATTGTTGTCATATGCAATACCGGCGATAAGGTTATTCTCGGTGTATCGCATGATGGTGGCACCACGTTTGCCGTCGGCGGGATAGAATGAGTCGGGAGATTCAACGACATAGCAGTCGGCGTTGAGTGTTGCCGAGAATGTGTAGTCGTGACGGTCAAATTGTTTGAAACGAGAGTCAACTTCGTATGCCTCGCCGGTGCAAGATGCCTGACCTACACGCCAGTGGTATCCGAGAACTTCGGTGGCAAATTTTTTGTCAGCTTCGGCGACGGCTTCGGTCGAGTTGGGATTATCCCAGATATCGGTGGCGACAAATGCGCCGGTGACAAAGAATGATGTGCCGTTGTCAGTCATCTCTTTGATTTTTGTCTGCAATTCGGCGGGGAATGCTTTGTAGCGTGTGCCATAAGTGCCTCGACCTTGTTTGATTTCTTTTTGTTTGCCAAGTATAAGGTCTACGATCTGCACATCTTTGTCTGCCGGAGCTTTTACGAAGGCATCAACGCTTGTCGAGATGAAGCCCATGCCGGCGGCGGTGATGGCTTTGCCGTGCACGTATGGATAGTCAAAAGTATTACCGGCGATAACGTCTTTTTCGTAGTTGGCTCGCGAAGCGCCAAAGCCGGCGGCATCATCGTCCATCCATGGTATGTTGCGACGGAATTCAAACATTTGACCTATGTAGCAAATATCGTTCATATAAGGCACGCCGTGGTCACGAGTGTCATAGAAACCGGCGATTTCGCCCGAGTCAAATGTATCGGGAGCTGAAACGCGTGTAAATCCGTTGACCACTGTCACTGTCGGAGCATCGGGACGATATGCCAATGCCAAGATTTCAGAGGGGAATGATACGCCGCCATCGTTGCCGGCAATGATGCGATAGCTGTGTATGTCACTGTCAGTGACGGTCAATTCGTATTGCGGTTTGGTGACGCGAGCGATGTGGCGGAATGCGCCGTCGCCGACACGTTCTTCAATATTATAGTATGTGGGGGTTGCCGTTGATTCGAGTTTGTCTTCGGTGGGAGCCCATGAGAGGGTGTATTTGCCACCCTTGCCACCGGTGATGGCAAATGCATTTACCGGGAGCGGTTGCACGACATAGTCACAACCATCGCGATGCGCAAGGAATTTCAACATTCCTTTGTAGACGGCACGCGATACCGTGAAACGGAAATTATGGTCAAGACCATATTTCATATCAGCCAAGTTCTGGTGAGACAAGAACTCGAGCAACATTGCCGGCACTTCGGGTACGCGAGCCTCATAATAGCTCTGATCCCACATGCCACGACGTGTCCAATTTGGTTCGAACAAAGCACGTATGTCGTTGACGATGTTGGTCATAACGAGGTCTGTATAGTCACGCGACACGAGGCGATCTGTTCCGTTGGCATACTTGCCGCCAACGGTGCAGTAAATGCCGAGTGTGCCGATAATGGAGTCGTTCATCGTTGTGCCGGCGTCAGAGTGCCATGCAAACGAGAGGTCGACGGGAATTTTCAGACCGTCTTTGCCGGGAAGCATCGATGAGCCGCCGGTGAGCCAATTCACCCAAAGACCGCGTGAGCGATAGTCGTCGGTATAGTCGTTAACATTATCTGACGGAGTGTAGACGCTCTCGGGGGCACCTGCCCATTGCAACCAATAGCGAGCACCCTCGGTATAGCGAGGATAGCCACTGGTGACATATTTATATTCTATATCATCGAGGGGTTCTTTGACAATACGTGCGACATTGCCCATACCGCCACCGATTTTGACGGCGTCGGCAGTAACGACGGCGTTTTTGTCTGTGCCGTCTGCAACAAGTTCTACGACCGGAGTCGATGGCGTTCCCTTATCGAAGTCAAAGTGCCCGAGATATATCCATGTGCCGCCACCCATCTGTTGGTTGACTTTGATGTTCGTGGCTCCGGCTTTTGAATTAATGCGGTAGACAACATCTGTGGCGCTGTTTGGCATAGAGGCATATGATACGTAAACGGCATAGCGTCCGGCTTGGGGGAAATCGACATTCCATGTTGCACGTGCCGACGATCCGACTTTTGCGCTACGCACAGTGCCTGCCACGAATGGATTTTCGCCGACTTTCAAGGGTGACGATTTATAGGCGAAGCCTTTTACCGAAGCGTCTGACCAAGTGCCGGTTTCTTTGTAGGTGCCGGTGGCGAGTCCGCCGTCATTGTCGACAATCATTTCCACCGTGTTTGTGTCTCTTTCGCGAGGGCTCATAACGTATGCCCCTGCGTTTTCGAGCATAGGCATAAGATATGGCATCACGTAGCTTTGTGTGAAGAGGTCTTCAACAGTTTCAAAAATACGGGCACGTTGCCATTCCCAACGATTTAGTTTCGGTTCAAAATACCAACCATGACTCTGCCACAGGGCAATATTTTTGCCATCAAGCCCTTTGGGAGCTTTATCAGCATCCAAGCGAGTTATAAAGCGGTCTTTTTCGGTGGGGGCAATAAACTTCTTATCGGCAAAAAGCACCAGGTCATCGAGTGATGTGCGACTAATCTCTTTACCTTTCTTGTCATAATCAATCAAAATGAGTTTAACGTCATAACCGGCATATTTATCGCCGAGAGATGTGCAAATGTCTTTTTTGACTGTTTCTAGACTTTCGGCTGTCAGCGGGATGTAAGTCGCCGCCTCATTGATGTTGGCTGTTATAGTCTTTGCTTTGTCATCAATGACAACGTTTGATGCCTTGACACGACCGATGCCGACCGTTCCCGGCAATTGTTTGTTAAGGGCTGTCACAATGGCAGCTTCTTGTGGATTAATGTCTTGCTTTGTTTGTGCCGACATCGGTATGGCTAAGCACAATGCAAGCAGTGGCAATGAAAACTTAGTGTAATTCAAAAGCTTCATTTTTGTATGATTTACTGATTAATTAAACTGAACAACGCCGACGCTGACAGCGACGGTCAACACATTGCGACAAAGATACACAAATGTTTTAGACCTCGAAAGAAATGGCACCGACAAAATGGCATATTTAAACACACTTTAAGTATTAACCATATTTTTTCACATTTCATCTTCCTCATTGTTTTTCTTGTATTGGAACATCACGACACAAAAAACATCATTGATATTGGGGGTTGGAAAGTTTTTCGTAATTTTGCACACGTTAACAACCGACTCACAATGTGTCATGCCGATGACCGATATGGCTTGAACCGCATCTTGTCATTTACATTAAACATTTGAGTCAAAATATTTTAGCATAAAAATAACAATCGCGATGTTAGAAAAAATAAACAACCTTAAACATGAGATTGAGGCATTGCAAGCCTCATCGGTTGAAGAAGTCGAAGCGCTGCGCATCAAATACTTGTCAAAAAAAGGTGACATTTCATTGTTGTTCAACGATTTTCGCAATGTTCCCGCCGAGCAAAAACGTTCTGTGGGACAGGCTCTCAACGAGCTTAAAACACTTGCCACCGAAAAGATTGCCACACTGCGCGAAGCGCTCGAAAATAAGGACACCGGTGACACCGGTCTTGATTTGACACGCACTCCGGCGCCGTCTCTGTTGGGCACTCGACACCCGCTGTCTCTCGTGCGTGAAGAGATCATTGACATATTCCGCCGCCTCGGATTTTCAGTTGCCGAAGGTCCTGAAATTGAAGATGACTGGCATGTATTCTCTTCGCTGAACTTTGCTCCCGATCACCCGGCGCGCGACATGCAAGATACATTCTTTGTCACTCGCGAGCCCGATGTGTTGTTGCGCACACACACATCGTCGGTGCAATCACGCGTCATGGAAAAGACTCAGCCTCCAATCCGCATCATCTGTCCCGGTCGTGTATATCGCAATGAAGCGATATCGGCTCGCGCCCACTGTTTCTTCCATCAAGTTGAGGCTCTGTATGTCGACAAGAATGTATCGTTTGCAGACTTGCGTCAGACCCTGCTATATTTTGCACAAGAGATGTTTGGTCCCGAGACAAAAATACGTCTGCGTCCCAGCTACTTCCCCTTCACCGAGCCGTCGGCAGAAATGGATATCAGCTGTAATCTCTGTGGCGGTAAAGGTTGCTCATTCTGCAAGCACACCGGTTGGGTCGAAATCCTCGGTTGCGGTATGGTTGACCCCAACGTTCTCGAAGCATGTGGCATAGACTCGAAAGAATATACCGGTTTCGCGCTCGGTATGGGCATCGAACGCATCACAAACCTCAAATATCAGGTGAAAGACCTGAGAATGTTCTCCGAGAACGACACTCGCTTCCTTGACGAGTTTATAGCTGCTCACTGATAACACGTTGTTGATTAGCATAAAGAGGCAATGAATCTATTGATGATTTTTGTCGGTGGCGGACTCGGAGCATTGGCTCGCTATGGTGTCTGCGCTCTCGGTGCCGGTCGTGAAGACAAGTTTTGGTTTACAATGGCAGTCAATATCATCGGTTCGTTGCTGATAGGTGTTATGTGGAGTCTGATAAACTCGACGACAATACCGCGCGCATGGAGTGCGTTGACTATCACCGGGTTTCTCGGTGGGTTTACCACGTTCTCAACCTTTGCTTACGAAGCTGTCACCCTTATGGAGAGCGGACGGTGGTGTATTGCCTTGCTATACACAGGCATATCGTTGGTAAGTGGCATCGGTGCGTGTGCCGTGGGGTTATGGTTCACCGACAATGTTAAAAATATATTTGCATAAATCACTATTTAACGAGGCATCAAAGTGACTATCACCGAACGATATAAAACTGTCGTAGAGCGTTTCAGCCAAGAGATGCCCCACCCCAAGCCCGAGTTGCAATATACAAACGCCTTTGAATTGTTGGTGGCGGTAATATTGTCGGCTCAATGCACTGACAAACGTGTCAATATGGTAACTCCCGGGTTGCTACGCGCCTACCCCACTCCCGAGACTCTCGCCAAAGCGACACAGGAGGACGTTTACGATCACATAAAATCGGTGTCATATCCGAACAATAAAGCAAAATCTCTCATCGGCATGGCAGATGCTTTGGTCAAGAAGTTTAATGGTGAAGTTCCCGACACGCTTGACGAACTTGTTACCCTGCCCGGTGTCGGACGCAAAACCGCCAATGTTATTCTCGCCGTTATTTTCGGCCAGCCGACAATGGCGGTTGACACTCACGTGTTCAGAGTTTCCGAGCGCATAGGTCTCACCTCCGGAGCCAAGACGCCTCTCGAGACAGAGCGCACACTCATACGCCACCTGCCACCCGAAGCGGTCGCCGATGCTCATCATTGGCTCATTCTGCACGGCAGATATGTCTGCAAGGCTCGCAAACCCGATTGCCGGCAATGTTGTATTGCCGATGTCTGTCGTTATCATTCGCTACATTCATCAACGACCGATTTGTCACCGATTCACATCAAAAAAACAGCCGATACCACACGATAAGAATTATAATGGAAGATAATACTTTTACCATAATCATTGAGATCCTTGGAACAATCTCTTTTGCCATCTCCGGCATACGTCTGGCGGCGGCAAAAAACTTTGACTGGTTCGGAGCATACGTCATCGGCTTTGTCACCGCCATCGGAGGAGGAACACTTCGCGACGTTCTCATCAGTGTTCCTATATTTTGGATGGTGTCATGGCACTATTTGGCGGTGACGGGAATATCGTTGTTGACGGTGATACTCTTCAAGCGCACACTCGTTGGCGGATTTCGCACGTTGTTCATTTTCGATGCCATCGGCTTGGCTTTATTTGTGGTTATCGGAATTGAGAAAACATTGTTGGCGGGTTACCCGATGTGGGCGGCTATAACAATGGGTATCATCACCGGCTCAATCGGCGGCATTCTGCGCGATTTGCTTATCAATGAGGTGCCGCTGTTCTTTCGCAAAGATATTTATGCCACGGCATGCCTTGCCGGCGGTATAGTCTATTCATTGGTGTGGCTCTTAAATTTAAATCCGATTATACCCCAGTCGCTTTGCGCCGCCACGGTTATCGGGCTGCGCGTGCTCGCCGTCAAGTATAATTGGTCGCTCCCGGCACTCAAAGTCGATGAGTCTATCAAACCTAAGCCTGAGAATGAGCCGGAAGACAGCAACTTACGTAATTCAAAAAAATCTTCTACCACGAACTGATATATGGTAAAACTCAGCTCTGACGCGCCTTTGGTGCAATTGATAAAATATGGCATCGTCGGTGTCATGAACACACTTTTGACCCTATGTGTGATATTTGTGTGCAAGTCGCTGTGTGGCATAAATCCATACGTGTCTAATGTCATCGGATACGTCGCCGGCGTTATAAACTCGTTTATATGGAACCGTCGTTGGGTATTCCGGTCAAATGGTGCTCTCTCACGACAAGCCTTGCATTTCTTGTTGGGGTTTGCTATCTGCTATATTGTGCAGTTGGCGGTTGTGTGGTTGCTCAACCGCTCAGCGTTTGGCGACATCGAAGTGGCAATCGGCAGTTTCACGCTGTCAGGCTATGGTTTGGCGACACTCATCGGCACTATCGTGTACACGCTCTCAAATTTTATCTATAATCGCGTAATAACATTCAAATAACAGATTTTTCTAAAATATAAAGAATTTAATAACCACAGATAAATTTTCACTCTATGAAGGCAAAATCACTACTTATGGCTCTTGTTGTGACATTCACATCGCTCACATTCACCTCTTGTGACGACGAGCCTTATATTGACTTTTATTCCCTGCCCGACAATGCGCAAGCTTTTGTGAACACGTTTTTCTATAATGACCCGGTGTATGACATACATACTTGGGGATGTGGCAGTGATGCTTATTATCAGGTAGACTTTCAAAGTGGCTGTCATGCCTGTTTTGACGCATGGGGTGTTTGGTATGAAGTCGGTGCTCCGTATGAATATGCCATACCTTATGGCATCGCGCCCTACACCATACAAAATTTTGTGCACATTTATTGGCCATACGAAGATATCAACACAATACAGGTCACAAACTATGGATATTACGTAAGGCTTACCGATGGCACGGAAATTGACTTTGACCCCTCGGGTTATCCTCTAAACTGACGCTGAAATAGATTTATAACTATAAAGAGGGTGTGTCGTAATTGAGTTTTACGGCACGCCCTCTGCTTTTTTGTTCCGCGACTCTGATAATTTATCAAGCGGCGGATTTTTGCGGATTTTTTTCAAAAAATCCGTTCGCAGGCAATAAAAACCAAGATAGACACAAAAGCAGGTCAAAAAGGGGCGTATTTCCTCCGTTTTTGGACTGTTTCGCCA
>CAVCBR010000025.1:14999-28953 GCA_963600695.1 bacterium | reverse complement strand
ATGAAACACATAAAGACACACTTTCTTCGGACAGCCGACGTTGTGGCGCGGAAGGTTGGATAAAACGGCTCAGAATCATTGATTCTACCACCATTACATTGTTCTCAAATGCCATTTTCAAAGGTGTTGGTCGACACCCCAAAACAGGGAAAAAGAAAGGAGGCATCAAGGTTCATTCATCCATATGTGCCAACACCGGTGTTCCCTGCGATGTGCAGTTTACTTCGGCGGCAACAAACGATTCGTTTATGCTAGCTCCCTCTCATTATGAGCACAACCAAATTGTAGCCATGGATCGTGCGTATATCAACTATTCCAAATTTGAGGAACTTACAGACCGAGGCGTTGTATATGTCACAAAGATGAAGAAAAACCTTAAATATGACACACTCGTGGATTGTATGTACCAAAATTCACAAGGACTTATGGAACATCGCGAGCAAGTAGTGGTATTCCGCAAAGACAATATAAATCACATTGCAAGGATAATTACCCATATCGACATCAAGAAAGGCAAGCGACCTAAGCTTATCTCGTTATTAACCAACGATTTTGATATGTCATTAGAGACAATAGTGGCTATATATCACCGCCGTTGGCAGATAGAATTGCTTTTCAAACAATTAAAGCAGAATTTTCCACTGAGATATTTCTACGGAGAAAGTGCAAACGCCATAAAAATCCAAATATGGGTCACACTCATAGCAAATTTGTTACTTTCTCTATTACAGACCTCGTTGAAGAGGCGATGGAGCTTTTCCGGATTGGCTACAACTATACGCATTGTGATGATGTATTACCTCAATCTTGAAAAATTTTTCAATCAGCCGGATGCCGACCTGAATATTATGCTTGCCGAAGTCTCGGAATCGCCTCCAACCAACCCTGAAATCTGATCCCGGGGGCTTGTCCATAACAAAAAGTAAGCCCAATATCTGCTATTCAAGATGTTGGACTCACTCATTTATGATTTAGCGGACAGTAATAATTAATTTTGTATTGCATATGTATAAACATTTAATCTCGACACAAAGGTCGCAAATTTATTCGTATCGGCGATGCGGTAAGTCAATAAAATTTATCGCAGAAGAAATTGGTGTACATCAATCAACCATTTATCGTGAGTTAAAACGCAATAGCAACAAGAAGGGCGATTATGCACGCAACGCTCAAGAAATGGCTGACGAACGACAGGAGCGCGTTGTGCAGAATGCCACTATCTCGCCAAGAGTCAAATTTGAGTGTCTGCAAAGGCTGAAAATTGACCAATGGTCTCCCGAACAGATTTCGGGAGACATGGAACGTAAAAATATAAAAGTGAGTCATACGACCATTTACAAGTGGGTAGACGAAGATAAACTCGCCGGTGGAACATTATTTACATATCTGCGACATAAGGGACACAGGCGCAAGAAAAATCCATACAAAGGGGTTACTGCTCGCAATATTCCAAACAGAACATCAATCAAAGACCGTCCCCCAGAAGCAGACGGAAAACGCTTCGGTGATTGGGAAATGGATTTGATCATCGGGAAGAACGGATATCAAGCTATTCTCGTTCTTGTAGAAAGATCTACCGGATATGTGATTATGAGCCGTCTTAAACATGGGAAAAAAGCCAAAGAGGTGGCAAAGGAGGTGTCGAGACTCTTGTTTGCCTATCGTGCAGAAGGTGTTCTAACTATCACTACTGACAATGGGTCGGAATTCTCACAACATAGTTTGATTACCAAGTCGATCAAGGGTGTCGTTGTCTATTTTGCCGATCCTTACACGGCTTGGCAAAAAGGTTTGGTTGAATATACAAACAAACTCATCAGACAATATATTCCAAAAGGATATGATTTTGACGATATTAGCCCTCATCAACTAATGGAAATCCAAAAGAAACTAAATATGAGACCGCGGAAAAAATTAGGCTACTCAACTCCAAAACGTGAATTTTTCAAACACTTTTCGTAATTTCGCACTTGCTTGTTTAATCTGCCGTCGGCGCATTTCGGATGGTTACCTTTGTGACAACCACAAAAAATCGTAACTTTGTGCTTACTTTTAAAGCCATCGTTTATGGACAAGACAATAGATTTGTGTGGCATATCACTACACTACACGGTTGACGGCGCCGGTCCGGCATTAATACTTATGCACGGCTGGGGTTGCAACGTCTCTACCGTTGCCTCTATTCAGCACACGGCAGCGTTCACACACACCGTGTACAACATAGACCTTCCAGGCTTTGGTAAATCAACAGAGCCGACAACCGTGTGGGGTGTTGAAGACTATACACACCTCATCGAAGAATTTGTCAAAACTCTCAACATCTCCTCACCATCACTCATCGGGCATTCATTTGGTGGACGCATATCAATACTCTACGCTTCGCGCAACAATGTCGACAAAGTCATACTCGTCGATGCCGCCGGTGTCAAGCCACGACACTCATTAAAATACTATTATAAAGTTTACAGCTTTAAAACCGCAAAAAAGATCGTAAAACTGTTTTTGTCTCACGAGCGAGCCGAGTCTGTCATCAACAAAATGCGTGCTCGCCACGGGTCGTCAGACTATTCCTCGGCGACACCTATGATGCGTGCCATACTCTCAAAATGTGTTGGCGAGGACCTCTGCGATGTTATGCCCTCAATCAAAGCACCCACCCTGCTCATCTGGGGCGAAAATGATACAGCTACGCCTCTCACCGACGCCAAAAAAATGGAAAAACTCATTCCCGGTGCCGCTCTCATATCATTCCCCGGTTGTGGTCACTACTCTTTTCTCGACAACCCCATACAGTTTGCCGCCATACTCGACTCATTTTTAAAATCATAATATTACCAAGCAACAATCCGACTGTCACTATGACCATATTCTCATACATCACCTGCCTGCTTGTCGCTGTCTGTCTATTCTTCGAACTCAGACGCGACCTAATGATGTTGCAACAAAACTCCTATCGTCGCGAGCGATACACCCGGTGGCTGAATACATCGGGCGACACCACCTCCGTATCACGACTCTTGGCAGTCGCTGTTCTCTTCATAATATTGTGTCGCTTTGAAACAGACCTCATCGGCACTGTTCTTGCCATTGTATTTGCCGTATGTCGCACAATAAAACTCATCACCGCAAAATACAAGAAACCGTTGGTAATGACGGCTCGTGCCACGCGCATACTCATCACCGACATCGTACTTGTCGCCGCAATCACCATCTTTGCGACATTATCCTTCGCACTGACACCTGAGAGAATGCCCATAGTGTGCCTCACCGCCCTGATAGCGCAATACTGTCTGTCACACATTGTGACAATGCTCGCCAACACCATACTCCACCCTGTCGAACTCGCCATCAACCGTCATTATTATAACGATGCCGCCAAACGCCTTAAAACTATGCCCGAACTCACCATCATAGGCATCACCGGCAGCTATGGCAAAACATCGACCAAACACTATCTTCACCGCATACTTTCAGAACACTATGACACGCTCATGACTCCCGGCAGCTATAACACAACGCTCGGCGTCGTACGCACCATACGCGAGCATCTCAAACCATACAACCAAGTGTTCATCGTCGAGATGGGAGCCAAGCAACGCGGAGACATAGCCGAGATATGCCATCTCGTCAACCCTTCGATAGGCATAGTCACCGCCGTCGGTCCCCAGCACCTCGAGTCGTTCAAGACCATCGACAACGTGCGCGACACCAAATTTGAATTAGTCGATGCCCTACCCTCTGACGGTCTCGCCGTCATCAATGACGACTTCGAGAAGATTGCCACACGACCCGTCGACAACGTCAAAGCCACACGCTATGCCGTTAAAAACACCGAGCACGCCGACTACAAAGCCACCGACATACAATACTCGTCAAACGGCACAACATTCACAATATCAGGTCCCGACGGCTACACGCTCGCCGTTGAGACCAAACTCGTTGGCGAATGTAACATTTCAAACCTCATTGCCGCCGTCATCGTTGCCATACGCCTGAACGTTCCCGACTCAAAAATACAATACGCAATATCACAAATCGAGCAGGTCGAGCATCGTCTCAATGTTAAACGTACACCCGGCGGACTCACCATCATCGATGATGCCTTCAACTCAAACCCCACCGGCTCAGCCATGGCACTTGATGTGCTTGCCGGTATGAACGGCGGCAGGCGCATAGTCATCACCCCCGGTATGATCGAGCTCGGCGAACAACAAGAAGAACTGAATCGCCAATTCGGCAACCATATAGCTCGAACATGTGACCTCGCATACATTGTCGGGCACTATAACCGCGATGCCATCGTTGCCGGCATTCTTGACGAGGGTTTTGACAAAGACAACATTATGACGTTCGACACCTTTGCCGATGCCCAACGTCACCTGACACAAACATTCAAACCCGGCGACACCGTTCTCTATGAGAACGATCTTCCCGACACATTCAAATAACAAGACATAAATACAACTCCCAACATAAAACACAACATCACAAATGAAAACAAATATAGGTGTATTTTTTGGAGGTCGCTCGACCGAACACGAAATCTCTGTCATCTCGGCATCACAAGCCATGCACGCTGTCAACCGCGAACGCTTTGAAGTGACACCCGTCTACATCACCAAAAACGGGCGATGGTATACCGGCGACGCACTCTTCGAAGTTGCCAACTACCGCGACATACCCAAACTCCTCTCTCAATGCACCGAAGTCTACATGCGCCCCGAATATGGCGACTACAACCTCTATGCCGCAAAAAAATCACTATTCTCCTCGACACCGCGCATAGTCACGACATTTGACGTCGTAATCCCCGTGCTCCACGGCTCAAACGGCGAAGACGGCACCTTCCAAGGCGTGCTGTCATCGACCGGCATACCCTTTGCCGGTTGCGACGTGCTCTCCTCTGCCAACGGCATGGACAAAATCACCATGAAAATGATACTCCAAGCCTCCGGCGTACCCGTCGTTGACTACGTGTGGTTCACCGACAAGCAATGGTTTGCCCAACGCGACAAGCTCATCGACGAAGTCGAAACAAAAATATCATACCCGGTCATCGTCAAGCCTGCCAACCTCGGCTCGAGCGTCGGCATCTCTCGCGCCGACAACCGCGAGGCACTCATACACAGCGTTGACCAAGCACAACACTACTCGACACGCATCATCGTCGAGCATCTCGTCGAGCAACTGCAAGAAATCAACTGCTCGGTACTCGGCGACTGTGACGACTATCAAACCTCTGTGCTAGAAGAGCCCATCAAAACCGGCGAAATTCTCTCATACCAAGACAAATATATGGGAGGTACAAAGGGTACGAAAGGTATGCAGGCATCACAAAAACGCATACCCGCCGAACTGCCAGACGATATGACAAAACGCATACAATTCCTCGCCGGCGAAACATTCCGCGTACTGTCATGCCATGGTGTCAGCCGTGTTGACGTCATCGTTGACAAAGCCGACAACTCAATATACGTCAACGAGATCAACACCATACCCGGTTCACTCTCCTACTACCTTTGGGAAGCCTCGGGCATCACCTTTGACAAACTTATGGAACGTCTTGTCGCCCTTGCCCTCAAACGCAAACGCGACATCGACCACAAAACCGTCTCCTATGACCAAAACATCTTCTCGATGGGTGGCGGCACCAAAGGCGTCAAAGGCACCAAATCCCTCAAATAATTCCCGTCCCCTCGCCACCATCATCACAAACGCCAAATCAACCATAACTGTCCGACCAAACGCCCAAAGACATAAAATATGGTTATCAAAGAGCGCGCCGTTATTACGTGGCTACTCAATCCAAGTGTTAGTAAAATTCCTGACAATTTGGTGATAGCTCGGCTTTACAATAAAACAACCGAAAATCTTCTTAACGATGAATTTGAGGGGCTTATCAATATTCGTAATGAGCCTAACTGGGGATTACCTGAGTTGGTGATGCCTTCTTTTAAAAAGGTAATGGAAAAGTCAGCGCCGGCTTTTGCTAAGATCAAAAAGAATTTATACAAAGAGTTTGGCGATCATAACGAATGTGGGATTTTGCTTGATGGTAATTATACTGTTTTCTATGGATTTGGTGATGGTTGCCTTTATGTTTGGTATTTCAAAGAAGTACTTGACAAAAGCGTGTTTTTGTTTTCACTAACTGCTGAAGCATTTGATGACCATATACGGCTTAGTTGCAATGAAGATTTATTAATGACTTTTTCTCACAACCAGGGTACAAAAGACGAACAATTATATCGGCTTTTGCAATCAGTAGATTTTATTTTTGTTTATGTTGCTGTAAAGAAATATGTACAGGTTGAAACAATTATAATTCCGCAAGGACCGTTTACTGCCATCGATGGGACACCGCTCCAGTACGTTGAAAAGAAAAAGGTTATCAATCAACTTGGACAGAAAGTCATCGTTATGGATTCTAAGTGGTTTCGCAAAATTATTAACGACAATGATATCCCGGTAAGAGGTTTCTTCCGTATGCAGAATAAAAAGAATTCGGAAGGAGAATGGTTCAAGGAACTTATTTTTGTTAACCCATTTGTAAGGCATGGATATCACCGAGATGCCTTAATTGAGCAAAAATAACTATCTGTATATGACGTTCCCTTTGATATGACGCAATAGTTGGATGAGAGATTGGTGTTGATTGATGCTACAATATGCGATTTGACAAGTATTGATAGTTCTCTATTTTAAACGCATACAGATTTTATTGACATAATTGCTGTGTTATTGCAGAATTTTAAGTAACTTTGTTATTGTTGAGTTCGGCGATGAGAATATGTGTTGTTTGATTATCGAACAAAAAGTTATTACTCAATTGTGAATTACAATATACAGTTATATTATGGATAAGCAGACGCTTGAATTTGTAACATATTGCATCAGCAAGTTGGCATACTCGCTAAACATCAGTCAGCGAGATGTGTATGATCGCCTGTATCGGTCGGGCATATTGTATGATTACATTGTGCCTTCGTATGACGTGTTACACACATTCGGCTCTCGTTACCTGATAGAAGACATCACCGACTATATGAGAGAGAAAGGAGTATTGCCAAAATGAAACTGTATCATTCTTCCACAATATCGGTTGTAACACCTGATACTCTACATTCACGTGATTATCTTGACTTTGGTAAAGGTTTTTACTTGACTTCGATATATGACCAAGCAGTAAAATATGCACAACGTTTCATTCGCAGAAATCGTGAGGCTTGGCTTTGCTCATACGAATTTGATTGTGACTTTACCGAATGGAAAGTACTACAATTCGCCGAATACGACTGCGATTGGTTAAGATTTGTAACAAGTTGTCGTGCCGGGAATGATGACTCTGATTTTGATTTGGTCATCGGAGGCATTGCCAATGACAGAGTTATTCAAACCATAGATCGATATTTTGAGGGGGAACTGTCTGAAAACGAAACATTGGGATTTCTGAAATATGAAAAACCGAATGTTCAATATTGTATTCGTTCGCAACGAATGCTTGACCAATGTTTGAAACACATAGACAGTATAAAATTATGAGTGAGGAGAGTATGTTAGTGTTGCGTGGCAAAAAAATTGCCCATATCATTGAGTGTATCAGCTCGATGTATGGCATATCATTAAAAGAAGCAACCAATATTTATTATAAGTCTGAGACAGCCGGTTTGATCGATGATGGTGTAGCAGATTTGCATTGCCGCAGTGATAAGTATCTTGCAACTCTCGTTTGGGAAGAGGCGCAAGAATCTCATATCGGTAAAATCGTATGAGCTTGATGACCACACTCTTGTTATAGATCGCAGATAAGTGATTGTGGGGACGCGGTTTGTGGGTGGCTTCGGGTAGAGGTTGTTGGTGTGTGGTGACTGGGGCGTTGTGTGGTATGGAAAAAGTTTGTAACTTTGTGTGTTAATAGCGTGGCATCGCTGTGTCGTCATTGTTTGCACAACGATGTTATCATCAGTGAGATAACATCTTAGCGCTTGTGCTGTCGATGTTTTGGTGCCGGGCTGTGAGTTAAAGAACATTCGCCGTAACAAACGATATAGAGTTACAATTTTTGTCACCGTCAGATATATGACAATACTCAAACGACTGCATTGGTATATGCTTAAACAGTTCATACCCTTATTGGTTATGACGTTTTTCATATCACTGTTTATAGTGATGATGCAGTTTTTGTGGCGTTATATCGATGATCTCGTCGGCAAGGGTCTGGGGGTTGATGTCATCGCCGAACTGTTTTTCTATGCCGCACTGACAATGGTGCCTACGGCTTTGCCTCTCGCCGTGTTGTTGGCATCGCTGATGACTTTTGGTAACCTTGGCGAGCGTCTCGAGCTCACGGCGATGAAGTCGGCGGGAATATCACTGTTCCGCATCATGAAACCGCTGACAGTGTTGATGGTGTGTATCGCCATCGGCGCTTTCTTCTTTCAAAATAACGTCTTACCGGTGGCTCAAACAAAGATGTGGACGTTGTTGTTTTCCATGCGGCAGAAAAATCCCGAAGTCGAAATTCCCGAGAAGTCGTTCTATGATCAGATACCAAGTATGAATCTCTATGTCGATGCAAAAAACCGCAACACCGGTATGTTGCACGATATGATTATTTATGACATATCGCGTGGCATAGACAACTCGCGCGTGATACTTGCCGACTCGGGTAAAATCTCGTTCACCGAAGACAAAACGCACCTCTTTCTTCATCTATATAACGGTGAGTTGTTTGAGAATTTCAAAGACAATTCGCTCGGCACATCAAGTTCGTCATACCTTCCATTCCGTCGCGAAACCTTTGATGACAAGCAGGTTTACTTCACCTTTGATGCCAACTTCAACCGCATAGACGAGCAAGGCATCAGGCAACAGTATGTCGGCAAGAATATCGCCGAGCTGTCGCTTGCCATCGACTCGATACAAGCCAAAGTCGACAGCATCGGGCACGTCTTTGGCACCGAGCTCAAAGAACGTCCTTATATGGGTCTGCCCTACACCACTATGCGCGTCATCAATCGCAAAGCCGTGCAGGTAAGGCGACCGCCGGTGCACCTTGCCCAACCTCTAAACATCGACTCATTATTTAAGGGTCCAAAGCCCTCTGACGCCAAAACTTATCTGGTGCAAGCTATAGCCAAAGCTCGCCGCCAACAACAAGAATATCAATTTAAAAGCACGGTATTGCTTGACCAAGAGAAGTCGATGCGCCGCCACGACATAGAGATGCAACGCAAGTTCACGTTGTCGATAGCGTGCATCGTATTCTTCTTTATCGGCGCACCTCTCGGTGCCATTATCAAGAAGGGTGGCATAGGCACGCCTCTTGTGATTTCTGTCTTCTTGTTTATCGTGTACTTCATTTTTGACAATTCGGGCTATAAATTTGCCCGTGACGGCAAAGTTGCCGTATGGTTTGGTATGTGGCTGTCAACGATGGTAATGTTGCCGCTCGGAGTGTTCTTCACTTACAAAGCCGTGGGTGATACCGAGATGTTTGATGCCGAGCTCTTCAAACGACTGCTCGCGCGCTTCAAACGCCGTCTGCCAACACGCACTGTCATACAAAAAGAAGTCACCATCTATGACATCGATACGACGCGCGCTGTTTCAGAACTCGAAGATTTTGTCAATATGATACAACTGACTATGGTCAACGCTGACAACTCACGAGCTCACGAAGACGAGAGTCTGCCCGCCGATGTTGACGCACAGCAACCAAAAGCACTGCTCACACGTCTGCAACGCATCAAGGATAAGATTGCCGCAACTATTAGCGGTGTAACACAAAAGATGCGTGGCACACACGTCCACTTCACCGCCGAGCAAAACAACCGTTTTAACGACATTGTCGACTATCTCTCAAACGCCGGAGACACTCACATCATTGCGCTACTCAACACTTATCCCACGACACTCAACGGCAAAACGGCACTGACAGTGCTTGATGTATCACGCCGCATAATAGCACGTCTCGCCGAAACTTCGGCAAATGCCAACACCGGCGAGATTAAAAGCAATAGTGAAGAACAATTGTCCAACGAAACAAATACAGATAACAACATAACAAACGATGCTCCAAGCTATGACTGATAAAATAAAACTTGACTCCATCACACAAGCCATAGAAGACTTTGCCAACGGCAAAATGTTGATTGTCGTCGATGATGAAGATCGCGAGAACGAAGGTGACATCATTGTCGCTGCCGAAAAAATCACTCCCGAGCAAGTTAATTTTATGCTCAAAAACGCTCGTGGCGTCCTCTGCGCCCCCATGACGCTCAAACGATGTGCCGAGTTGGGGCTCAACCACCAAGTCGAGCACAACACATCTGTGCTCGGCACACCCTTCACCATCACCGTTGACAAACTCGATGGTTGCTCTACCGGTGTCTCGATCCACGATCGTTGCGCCACACTGCGTGCCCTCGCCGACCCCAAGTCACGCCCCGAGACATTCGGTCGCCCCGGACACATAAATCCGCTGTATGCCCAAGATTTAGGCGTGCTCAAACGCGCCGGTCATACCGAAGCAGCCGTTGACCTCGCTCGCCTCGCCGGTCTGCAACCCGTAGGCGTGCTGATGGAGATAATGAGCGAGGACGGCACAATGGCACGCCTGCCGGAGTTGCGCAAACTCGCCGACACGTGGGGCATAAAACTCATTTCGATACGCGATTTGATAAAATATCGTCTTCACACCGAGTCTCTTGTCGAAGTTGGCGAAGAAGTCGATATGCCCACCGCTTACGGGCATTTCAGACTCATTCCTTTCCGCGAACGATCAAATGGTCTCGAGCATATCGCGCTGATAAAAGGCGATCTAAGTTCAGACCCCGACAAACCGGTATTGGTGCGCGTGCACTCATCATGTGCCACCGGCGACATCTTCGCCTCTTGTCGATGTGATTGTGGCGAGCAACTGCACGAAGCATTGCGCATGGTCGAAAAAGAAGGGCGTGGTGCCGTTGTCTACCTCAGCCAAGAAGGTCGCGGCATAGGACTTATGGACAAAATCAAAGCATACAAACTGCAAGAACAAGGACTTGACACCGTCGAAGCCAATCTGCACCTCGGACACCGCGCCGACGAGCGCGACTATGGCGTGGGAGCACAGATACTCAATCTGTTGGGTATCAAAAAAATGAGACTGATGACAAACAACCCCGTCAAACGCATAGGTCTCGAAGGCTATGGACTTGAAGTCGTTGAGAACGTGCCCATCGAAATCGAGCCCAATGACATCAATCGCTTCTATATGCACACCAAAAAGCATTTAATGGGGCACAACTTGCACAAAGTTGATTAATTATTAGTAACTTTGACACATAAATAACAAACATATAACCTAACATATTCTCAGTTATGACTGAAAACAACGAACTCGAAAACAACGAGAAAAAAGGACTGAATTTTGTAGAACAAATAGTATATGATGATCTCAAAGCCGGTAAAAACGGCGGACGTCTTAACACTCGTTTTCCACCCGAGCCCAATGGTTATCTCCACATCGGACATGCCAAAGCCATTTGTATGGACTTCGGTATCGCTGAGAAATTTGGCGGCACGTGTAACTTGCGCTTTGATGACACAAACCCTGTAAAAGAAGATGTGGAATATATCGACTCGATACGCGAGGACATACATTGGTTAGGCTTTGATTGGGGCGATCGCGAATACTATGCCTCAGACTACTTTCAAAAGCTCTACGACCTCGCCGAACGTCTCATCAAAGAAGGTAAAGCGTATGTCGACGACCAAACATCAGAGCAAATAGCAGCTCAAAAAGGCACACCGACAGAACCGGGACAAGAAAGCCCCTATCGCAACCGGTCGGTTGAGGAGAACCTTGACTTATTCCGCCGCATGAATGCCGGTGAATTTGAAGATGGAGCGCGTGTTTTGCGAGCCAAGATTGATATGGCATCAGACAATATGCACTTCCGCGATCCCATAATGTATCGCATAATCCATACGCCACACCACCGCACCGGCACAAAATGGAAAGTATATCCTATGTATGATTTTGCCCATGGTCAGAGCGACTACTTCGAGGGCGTAACCCACTCTATATGCACACTTGAATTTGTGCCTCATCGTCCCCTCTACGACTACTTTGTCAAAGAGCTCGCCGATGACACATACTGTCCCCGACAGATCGAGTTCAATCGTCTCAACCTCACATACACCGTGATGTCAAAACGCAAACTTCTCACACTTGTCAAAGAAGGTTTGGTTAACGGTTGGGACGACCCTCGTATGCCGACAATTTCAGGTATGCGCCGTCGTGGCTATACACCAACGGCAATTCGCAATTTTATAAACACCATCGGATACACCAAATATGAGGCTCTAAACTCTGTCAGCCTGCTCGAACATGCCGTGCGCGAAGACCTCAATGCCATCGCCACTCGTGCCATGGCGGTGATAAATCCTCTTAAAGTTGTCATCACCAACTACCCGGAAGGCAAAACCGAAATGGTATCAATCGAAAACAATCCCGAGCTCGAAGGCAGTGGCACACACGAAACACCCTTCACTCGCGAGATCTATATCGAGCACGATGACTTTATGGAAAATCCGCCCAAAAAGTACTTCCGTATGACCCCCGGTGGTGAAGTGCGCCTAAAAGGAGCATATATCGTCAAATGTACAGACGTCGTCAAAGACGCCCAAGGCAATATCATCGAGGTGCATTGCACATACGACCCCGAAACGCGCAGCGGACTTCCGGGCGCGGCACGCAAAGTTAAAGGCACTCTGCATTGGGTATCGGCAAAAGATGCCATCAATGCCGAGGTAAGACTCTATGATCGTCTTTTCAACGTTGAGAACCCTGCTGCCGAGCCTGATCGCGACTTCCGCGATATGCTTAATCCCGACTCTCTGACTATCGTCAAAAATGTCAAAGTTGAGCCGTTCATAGCACAACATGCCGAGGGTGGCACCAAATTCCAATTCCAACGCATAGGCTATTTCACCCCCGACTACGATTCAACTCCCGATGCCCTCGTCTTTAACCGCACAATAGCCCTCAAAGACACATGGGAAAAGGTTCAAAAGAAATCATAAAAATTAAAGACAAAAACATTCATACAAAAGTCATTTATATCTCAAAAGAGGTATGAGTGACTTTTGTCTATTTATGAACTTGATATTCACCAACTATGAAAGAACAATTTGACGAAGAACGAGATGCGCTTGTAGAACGTTTTAAAAGAGCATTGGTGCCAAATGCCATTCCCGATTATTTCACCGAACGTGATTTGATTGAAATTTTTGACTATGCCGGTGACATCGACGATGATTATATCCGTGCCGAAGTATTATTCTATGGGGCACAGCATTTTCCCGAAAGTATAGAATTAAGACAACGTCGTGGGTGTTATCTCACATCTACCCTACCGCCGGATTATTGGGACGATGTTGTCGACACATATCTGAGCGACTCGTCAATTCTATCTCAACTTGAAAGGATATCATTAAATTCGTCAGATAGAGACGAGGTGCAAAACCGATTGAAAACGCTTCTATCTCAATGTCCTAAATTTGACGATGAAGAAACAATAAAATTTATCAATGTGGCAAGTGAGAATCATCTGCTCGATTGGGTGTATAAAAATTTGGAACCGGCATTAGCGGCAACAAGCAACGAAAACATACTGCTTTATGAGTTGGGAACAGACTTATTAACCTACGCAGACATCATAAAAGGCTATAATTCAACCTTTCAGGACGACGACTCTTACGATATGAACAAAGACATGTATCATACATACTATGACTATGCGTCACACGTTCTCTCCCTTTTAGTAGAGAAAATACCATTTGAAGCATCTTATTGGGCATCTCTTGCCCGAGCTCAATATTTTTCAAAACATTACCACGACAAATACGAATCATCACTCGAAATTGCCCTTGCGTTAGACCCGGATAATGTTGAGGCATTACTGTT
>CAVCBR010000025.1:0-14989 GCA_963600695.1 bacterium | reverse complement strand
ATATTTGCCATCGAAGGTACCGCAAAACGACATAAAAAAGAACTGCGTGACATTTGCGACAAACTCCCGGATTATGGATCTCCTCTTATGCTTTATTATGACACAATGAGCAATACCCAGAAGAATGGTGTAGGAATAGAAATATTAACTCGGCTGATTAAAGATGAGAATTTTGCATCTTGGGCTATGACCGAGTTGATATTACGTGCACCAATGAAATCTCGTGAGTATTATGCAGACTTTGAGGATAATGCAGACGAGCCGACTGACAAGGCATGGTTACACGTGCTTTGTGAGATTTACACCAAGAATGCCAAGGAGACAAAACATATTATTGCTCACATACGCAAAACCTGTGAAGAAAATGGCGAAGATCTAAGTCGCGATTTTTATGTGAGTGCCATAGACATCTTGTTTTATCTGCAAGAATTTGATATGATGCACGAGCTTATAGATGAATTTGGTGTTACCGAACATGCTATATCAATATTATATACTGTGATAGCTTATGCGAAAAAAGGTGAATATGAGGCAGCTCGACGTGGACTGGTTATATTGATGCAAAACCCGGCATTTTTGCAAGAAGATGACACTCCGCTTCCTAATATGGAAATCTTGATGTGTATTGGTGCCTCGGCAATGGTCTATGAACTACATCATAAGCTTAAACCTGAGAATATCGCAAAGTTCAATCCTAAAACCTATAATCCGTTTGGATTTTGGTCATAATCGTTTGTTTCATCGGCAAGACAGGAAACAAATAAGTCAATGGTATTACGACTTGACGCGGTCGGGATTTTTAGCAATAAAATCCTTCCATGACTTAGACGATGATGTCTTTATCGGACGTGACGATTCATAAAAATGACACAACGCCGCGCCCAAGGCATCAGTGGCATCCATTTCGATATCAAGAGCCGATTGCTCGATATTAAGAATACGGCGTAGCATCTCTCTGACTTGTTCTTTTGATGCCGCGCCGTTGCCGGTGATAGCCTGTTTTATTTTACGTGGTTCATACTCCGTTATCGGCACCTGACGCGCAAGGGCAGCAGCCATAGCTACACCCTGAGCACGGCCCAATTTAAGCATAGACTGCACATTCTTACCAAAAAACGGAGCCTCGATAGACATCTCGTCAGGCATATACTGCTCGACAAGAGCCAATACGCGATCATATATTCGTCTCAGCCTCATATAGTGATCCTCAAATTTTGACAACCGTATCACACCGAGAGCTATCAATGACGGCTTTTTCCCTTTAATACCCAATATGCCATAGCCCATAACGTTGGTGCCGGGGTCTATGCCTATTATTATTTTGTCCCAAGCACGAAGCTCTCGCTCTTCAGACGACAATAATTTATTTGTATGACAATCAGTTGTTTTGTCTATACTCATAATCAATCCAAGGCTTCCAAATATGTGGTAAAATACAACACACTCTCTCCAAAGCGACTCGTCATATCGTCACGCAATAATACAGCCGTCTCGTCATGCCATCTCGCGGCTTCGCGCAAAGAGTGCGATTTCAATTGTAATGCAAAACTCGTTCCTTCGGGATCTTCTCCGCCTATAACGCGTGTCAATAGTGGGTCTGACAAAAAACCGGTGGCTATCGCCGCACGGATATAGACGTTGCGCACCCATACAAGGAATTCGATGCGCACCGATTTATGAACATGAAATGTTGTATTTAATATTACCATCTTATTTCTGTCTTTTATTGTGATTTATGTTTATTAAATCGTCTGCGCAAAGCTCGTAGCACAAATCCGATATGTCTGAACACCGTGCTCCACCAACCGTAATAATATGCCATTATCTTGAAACGCTCACGCAACGATGCACGGCGATTACGTGTCGTCATACCCTCAGACAAATAGTCTATTGTCGTGCAACCGACATATACGTTTGACCTCGAATGTTGCAGGCAACGTATACACCATTCATAATCAGCCGAAAAACGCCATTTGGTATCATACAGCGGAGCTATTCGGCGCAACACGGTAAAAGCCTGATGACACACCAACATACCTTGCTTGAATGATGCAAGCGTGAGCTTTTCGGGTGCTTTAAGATGACGCTCACCGACATACTCGTCATCACCGTTTACCAAAACTGTCTGTCCATAGATAATACCCGGAAAATCATAATCAAACGCCGCCTTTGCCAAAATATCAAGCGTGTCAACGCTATGAAAACGATCGCCGGCATTCAAAAAAATCAAATATTCGCCGGCAGCCTCACCGAGACCTTTATTCATGGCATAATACAAACCTTTGTCCGGGGACGAAAAAACACGAGTGCGCTCAGTGGCATACAATTTTACAATGTCAAGCGTACCATCTTTTGAGGCACCATCCATTACCAAATGTTCATATAACTCACAAGTTTGCTCTGCCACGGACTTCATGGTAGGCTCAATGGTATCGGCAGCATTGTATGTCACCGTGATAATTGAGAATAGCGGACGCTTTACAGCCATAACAACATAATTTTTATTATTTGGTAATTTGAACCGTATCGCTCTATGTTGATATGGCATCAAACACAACGCAAATGTAGTTTAAAAACGTCGTACTTCCAAAAAAATGATTTATCTTTGTTATTCATTAGATGTCTCGTGCGTCTAACATATCAAAAAATAACAATCAACTTAATTCATTATCACGAATGAAAATCAGGAATATATTAACACTTGCGCTCTTTGTCGCACCTATGACTATGAGTGCCATGACACCCCTGTGGTTGAGAGACATAAAGATCTCACCCGATGGACAACAAATAGCTTTCACCTACAAAGGGGATATTTGGAAAGTGCCGACAACCGGCGGTCAGGCAACACGTTTGACAACTATTGACTCTTACGAAACGACTCCTATTTGGAGCCCCGACAGCAAGAAGATAGCATTTGCTTCTGATCGCCACGGCAATTTTGATATCTTTGTCATGGATGCCAATGGCGGTCGTGCCACTCGTCTGACGACAAACTCAGCAGGAGAAATTCCCGAATCTTTTTCACCTGACGGCAAAACGATATACTACTCTGCCGCAATTCAAGCACCGGTAACATCAGCGATGTTTCCAACTTCACGTATGACTCAACTTTATGCCGTGCCCGTCAATGGTGGAGCGTCTCGACAAATTCTCGCCACCCCGGCACAAATGATAAGTTTTACCGGCAACGATGGATCTTTTCTGTATCAAGACATCAAAGGATTTGAAGATGAATGGCGCAAACACCACACATCGTCAGTGACTCGTGACATTTGGTTGTATGATGCAAAGACTAAAAAACACAGCAACCTCACAAACCGTGCCGGTGAAGATCGCAACCCGGTGTTTGCCGGCGACAAATTCTACTTCCTCAGCGAGCGTGCCCCCGGACGTTCGATAAACGTCTATGAGGCAACAATAACAAACCCCACAGCAGCCAAACAGCTCACATCATTCAACACTCACCCGGTTCGCTTCCTCTCACGCAGTCAAAACGGCACGCTGTGTTTTGGCTATGATGGCGAAATATATACTATGACACCGGGAGCAAAACCGGCAAAAGTCAACATCGATATCATTGACGACACCGAAGAAGCCATAGATAAAACTTCTGTGCGCGGTGCGTCTACGATGGCAGCATCTCCAGACGGCAAATCGGTGGCATTCATATCTCGTGGTGACGTCTTTGTCACATCAGTTGAATATCGCACAACAAAACAGATAACCAATACCCCCGAGACCGAAAGCTCGGTAGTATGGTCTCCCGATGGAAAAACCCTCGCCTACACAACCGAACGCGATGGCAACTATAACATATATAAAGCTGAAATCGCTCGCGCTGACGAAGAGGTGAATTTTGAAAACGCCACCACCATCAAAGAGACGGCAATGTTCAAAGCCGATGGCTATGAGCGCACAGCTCCCGACTTCTCTCCCGATGGCAAAAAAATGGCATTCATCCTCGACCGTCAAAAACTGATGATCATGGATCTGAAAACCAAAAGCGTAAAACAACTCACCGATGGGAAAACCAATCCCGAACGTAGCGGAACTTTCAATTTTGAATGGAGCCCCGACTCAAAATGGATTGCCATAGAGGGCGTTGCACGCAAACATGAGCCTTATTATGACATTATGCTCGTCAACGTCGAAACCGGCAAAATCACTAACCTCACCAACAGCGGTTATTTTGATGAATCACCACGTTGGGTGATGGGTGGCAATGCCCTTATGTTTATCTCTGACCGCTATGGTATGCGCAACCACGCCTCGTGGGGTTCGCTCGGCGACGTGATGCTCGTATTTATGAATCGCGAAGCCTATGACAAATATCGTCTCAGCGCCGAAGACCTCGAGCTCGCCAAAGAGCTTGAAAAGAAAGCGAAAGACAAAGACTCAAAAGATAAAGACAAAAAAGACGATAAAAAAGACAGCGACAAGAAAGACGCCAAAGAAAAGACCAAAGACATCAATGTCGAACTTGACGGCATCGAAGACCGCATCGTGCGCCTCACACCTATGTCAGGTGCCATTTCAGATGCCATACTCACCGGCGATGACAACGATGTGCTCTACTATCTGATGACTGCCAACAACGGCACACAGCTGTGGAAACTTAACATACGCAAAGGCGATCACCAAATGGTATCAAAAATTGACGGTGCTCGTGCCTTCCTCAGCGACAAAAAAGGACAGACCTACTTCATCTTTGGCTCACAGATGCGCAAATTCACGCCAAAAAATGACAAACTAACATCTATAACATATAGCGCAACACAAAACATTGACCACGCCGCCGAGCGCACCGCCATGTATGACAAGATGGTACGCGAAGAGCGCGAACGTTTCTATACCACAACAATGCACGGCGTCGATTGGAACGCTATGACCAAACACTATCGCCGCTTCCTCTCGCACATCAACAACAACTATGACTTTGCCGAAATGCTGAGTGAGCTTCTCGGCGAACTCAATGTCAGCCACACCGGAGGTCGCTATTATGGCTCGTCATCAAACAATGCCGACCGCACTGCTTCACTCGGTCTGCTCTATGATATGACTTACACCGGCGAAGGTGCCAAAGTAGCTGAAATACTTGCCAAAGGTCCCTTTGGTCGCGCTACATCAAAAATGGTTCCCGGATCGATTATCACAGCCATCAATGGCGATAAACTCACCAAAGATGCCGACTACACAACACTTCTCAACGACCTTGCCGGCAAAAAAACGCTTGTCTCATTCAAGACTCCTGACGGCGCAACCATTGACGAAGTTGTAACCCCGGTTAGCGCCTCGCGCCACAACTCCATGATGTATGATCGTTGGGTTAAAGGCCGTGCCGCCTATGTTGACAGCATCTCGGGAGGACGACTCGGATACGTGCACATCGCATCTATGGGAGATGACTCATTCCGCAAGCTCTATGCCGATGCTCTCGGCAAATACAACGACCGCGAAGGTCTTGTCATCGACATCAGATGGAACGGCGGCGGTCGTCTGCACGAAGATGTCGAAGTATTCCTCACCGGACAAAAATATCTCACACAAGAAATACGTGGCACCGAAACTTGTGACATGCCCTCTCGCCGCTGGAACAAACCCTCGGTAATGGTAATGTGTGAAGCGTGCTATTCCAATGCCCATGGCACACCTTGGGTATACAAGCACCAACACATAGGCAAACTCGTGGGAGCACCCGTTCCCGGCACCATGACATCTGTAAACTGGGTGACTATGCAAGACCCGACTCTCGTGTACGGCATACCCGTCATCGGCTATCGCACCGCCGAAGGCACATATCTCGAGAACTCACAACTCGAACCCGACATCAAAGTGTTTAACACCCCCGAGAGCATCGCTGCCGGCGAAGACCTGCAACTCAAAGCCGCTGTAAAATCCCTTCTTGACGACATTGACAACGGCAGCGCACGCAAATAACCCCTACCCCACATATACAAAAAGTCCCGAGTACTCAGTCCGGGACTTTTTGATTTATACCAACTCTGTATCTATAAAATAGCCATTGCCGATATACTACTATGCGAGACATAGTCTTACCATACCACCTCAGCATATAATCTTCATATGGTGATAAGTTAGGAGAATTGCCGGTGTGCTTCTTATTAGAAACTTTGAGAGTAGGTTGAAAACTTTCGTGCGTTTTTTCGTGCGTTTTTTCGCGAGTTTTTTGTGGGAAAGATTTTGTGGAGAAAAATGAATTGTATAAATTTGCATTGTGATAGTATGACACGCAAGTGTTGGTGTCAGGAAAAGACAAGCGTATATCATGTATCGCACATTGAGATATTGATAAAGATAAACCCACATCAAAGTAGATTGGGAAACTCGTCAAATTATTATGAAATGCCGAGACAAGCCGGCAATTTAATGGCGGGCCTCACTTTGTTTTAATGACAAAGGCAAGCATTTGCTTCCGGAGGATTACAAAGAGTTGACGGCACTCAAATCCTGTCTTTACGGAGTTTCATCGCATCCTTTGGTGTGGTTTTCATACGAAATCGGAAATTGTTGACTATGTCGTGTAGACCGACATATTTGACTTTTTCCGATTTTTTTGTCAAACAGACTTTATGTTCAAATAAATTTGATTAAATTTGTAAACAAATTGTCGCTATGCGTGTCACACGCACACTGTGCAATAACGACAATCAAAACTACACAATAGTTAATCATTTGTAATTAATAACATTATCATATAAAATAATGGAGATAACAGGTAAAATCATCGTAGCTTTACCCGAAGTTTCGGGAACATCAAAAGCCGGCAATCAATGGAAAAAACGCGAGTATGTGCTCGAAACACAAGACAGCTTTCCTCGCAAGGTCTTTTTTGACTTCTTTGGCGACAGAGCCGATCAATATCCACTCGAGGTCGGACAAACAATAAAACTTAGTTTTGACATCGAGAGTCGTGAGTATGAGGGACGTTGGTACACAAGCATTCGCGGTTGGAAAGCCGAACAGGTAGATGGTGTACAACCACCGGTGGCTCAATCTCAACCTGCTCAGGAAGCCAATCAGTTTCCTCCGGTTGATCTGACCTCTAACGCCACTGACGATCTTCCATTCTGATCAGAATCGGCATAGTATAACAAAACGGATTGCCCGACGGAGCAGTCCGTTTTGTCATCAAACCTTGTGTCAAAGCTCAGCAAAATTATGATGTAAATAATCTATCAGTATAATATGAATACCGACCAATTTAAATCAGCCGCAAACAACCTTCGAGTGCTTATAGCCGCTATGGTTGAAAAGGCAAAATCAGGACACCCCGGAGGTGCTATGGGTGCCGCAGATTTCATAACGACACTATATGCCAAGCATTTGGTATATGACCCTAAAAATCCGACATGGATCGCACGTGACCGCTTCTTTCTTGATCCCGGTCACATGTCGACGATGCTCTATGGCGTGCTTGCCATGACCGGCAAATATACCATAGAAGAGTTGCAACAATTCCGCCAATGGGACTCGCCGACTCCCGGACACCCGGAATTAGATCCTGAGCGTGGCGTTGAGAACTCATCCGGTCCTCTCGGTCAGGGTCATGTCATGGCTGTAGGCTGTGCCATTGCCGAGCGTTTTATCGTTGCTCGCTTTGGGGAGACATTTGCACACAAGACATACGCCTTCATCTCTGACGGAGGTGTGCAGGAAGAAATTTCGCAAGGCGCCGGACGCTTGGCAGGACATCTCGGGCTCCACAACCTCATAATGTTTTATGATTCAAACAAAGTGCAACTCTCGACAACCACTTCGGCTGTCACCGATGAAGACACTGCTGCCAAATATCGAGCATGGAATTGGAATGTCTTGGAAGTTGATGGTAGTGATATCAATCAAATCTCAACAGCTCTTGACATTGCCCACGATGAGAAAAAGCGTCCCACCCTCATTATCGGACATACAACGATGGCAAAGGGTGTCATCAAAGCCGATGGCACATCTCTTGAGGGTGCAGTCTCGACACACGGACAACCCATAACCGGTGCCGGTGCAGACTTTGATGCGACAGTGCGTAATCTCGGCGGAGACCCCGGCAACGTTTTCACCATACGTGATGAGGTCAAAGCATTGTTTGAAGAACGTCGCCAACAACTTGAAGCCATTGTTTCAAAACGTCACAACGACGAAAAAGCGTGGGCTGACGACAATCCGACTCTTGCACAAGAGTTTGATAAATGGCTCGCCGGCAAATTGGCTGACATTGATTATACAGCTATTGAGTTTGGTAACAACGAGGCAGGACGTAGTGCTTCGGCGAAAGTTCTCGGTGTTCTCGCCGAAAAAGTCGGCAATATGATAGTATCGTCTGCCGACCTCGCCAACTCAGACAAAACTGACGGCTATCTGAAAAAGACTCATGCTTTCGCTCCCAATGATTTCTCCGGCAAATTCTTACAATCAGGTGTTGCCGAACTAACCATGGCATCGATTATGAATGGCATTGCGTTGCACGGCGGACTGATTGGCGCGTGTGGCACGTTCTTTGTTTTTAGCGACTACATCAAACCGGCGTTGCGCATGTCGGCATTGATGGAGTTACCGGTAAAATATATTTTTACGCATGATGCATTCCGCGTGGGTGAAGACGGTCCCACTCACGAACCCGTTGAACATGAAGCCCAAATGCGTCTTATGGAAGAGCTCAACAATCTTCACGGTCGCCAAAGCACTCTCGTGCTGCGCCCCGCCGACAGTGCTGAGACTGCTGTTGCATGGAAGATGGCTATGGCTAATACCACATCACCCTCTGTGCTCATTCTCTCTCGTCAAAACCTCGAAGACATCCCCTCAGAAAACGGCGATCGTCGCCACGAGGCACTACAAGCCGAACGTGGCGGTTATATTGTCACCAACACGACAAATCCTCAACTCGTTTTAATGGCAAATGGCAGTGAAGTTTCTCTTGCTGTTCATGTTGCCCAACGTCTCAAAGATGATGGTGTCAATGTTCAGGTTGTATCTATTCCATCAATAGGAGTCTTTGAACGTCAAGACGAAACATATCGCAATGCTGTGTTGCCTCTTGATGTCCCTCGTTATGCCATCACAGCCGGACTTCCTGCCGTATTCTATGGGCTTATGCGTGGCACATCGAAATGGGATGTTTTCGGACTGAAACGCTTTGGCGCATCAGCTCCATACAAAGTGCTTGACGAGAAATTCGGCTTCACGGTTGACAATGTATATGATAAAGTCAAAGCGTTCATCAACAAATAATCACACATTATATCCAAACGACAAAGCGAGGCGGTATTTAATCGTCTCGCTTTTTTCTTAAACAAAATGTCGGACAAACACTGCTCGACATTTGTTAATTATGTTTTGCTCGTCGATTAAACATAAACGAGCGAGTGTGGCAAATCAGAATACGTATCCGATTTTAAATTGAATGGCTCCCAGATCGGCTCCAATACCGCCCTCTGATATTCGTTGGCATACATAACCGAATTGGAATTTAAAATGGTCATAACGCACACCAACTTGCGGTGCCCAATAGAAACCGCCACAACCACTGACATCATCAGTCGCGCCAATGCCATATCCCAAATCTAGTGATACAAACGGTGACAATTTTGAATTAACAGGATAATATCCTTTCATATTCAGATAAATAGGGATAAACAGTTCATCTCCGTCATGATAGTAATCAAGACCGAGTCCGAGACCTGCTGAGAAGTAATCACAAAGTTTGGCACCTTGTACAGTGTGTAAATTAACACGTCCTTCAGCGAAATCACCAACACCTACCGAATAGCCAAAGTCTATTTCACCATTATATTTGGGTGAAATTTGAGCATTTGTTGTCAATGCTACAAGAACAAGAGCAAGAGACAATAATAATTTTTTCATTGTTTTGTGTATTAAAAATTAGACTTAAAAAAGTTTTGTTTTATAAGTATCACAGATTTTTTCGGCACAAATTTAAAGCAATTTTATTTAATGACAAAGTTATTCATTCAATTTATCTGATAAAAAAAACAATAATGTAACCTTTGTCAACAAAACAGACCGAGCCACTATTGATTGACTCGGTCTGTTTTAGATGTATTAAAACGTCAAAGACTGACGTCGTATAAATTTAGCGTAAAGCGATCTTAACGGCTGCCTGACGTCCATTCGTGTCAGAAACAACTACTACATATACGCCGGCAGGCATAAATGAGAGGTCAATAGATTGCTCGCCATAATTAGAAGCGACAACAGCTCCTGACATATTAAAGATGTTAATTGATGATGCTTCACCATTCATAACTTTGAGCAGGCGACCATCAAGAGTGACAACAACTTCTTGTCCATCAACCGTAATGTCCGAAACGCTATTGTGTCCGCCGCCATCGTACGAGTAGTGAGCTATACCTTGCAGCGCTGAGAGCACCCACATATCAAGGACATGTTGGTCAAAACGATAGCCATATACAACTTGTGTCATATATTGACCATTGCGTGTCGAGCCAAGACCGGCTGACGGCAGTATCGATATCGGGGTACCGGCTTTTGCAAGACCGCCGTCGGTAATATTCACGAGCGAAAGTTGACCATTTTCGATCTGATTGGCTTTATAGGTGGTAAATGCTGCATATTTCTTTTCACCAAACGGCATAATTTTCATAGAGGTGCCATAGATTGATGCACCAAGAGCAGCAGTAGGAACAGACTCAATAGCTTTGCCGTCTGCGCCAAAACGAGTTGGAGCAGCGCTTTTGCATACTATCCAATATGTACCATCGCCATTGTCAACAACGTCTGCCGTGCCAAATCCATCACCATTGGCATCGCCAAAGTCATTGCCTGATGCGTTTTTAAGGTCAATAACCGTGGGACTTGTCGCAATGTTGCCATTGCTTACGGTATAGTACATCGCTTTTGTAGTGCCTTGGCTTACAGCCCACAAACGTCCATTGTTACCACTACCGGTAAAGCTGATTTTTGCACCCATGATCACACTGCCATGAGAGGCATCTTCGAGCACCTTGGTCGGGGTTGCCGTATCGCTATCCCAACGATATACCATAAACTTGTCGGCGACACGAGCTTGATTGGCACCATATAGTTTACCATCGATAATACAAATACTTGACAATGATATTTGACCTCCACTGATACCCGACATATTGAGTTCGCCGGTTTTCGCTCCGGTGTAAGCGTCAATAATCAATACTACCGGCGTGCCCCATGCTTTGGATTGGAGTACATAAAGTTTGCCATCATTATAAGCAATAGAACGCGAGTATGGAGCAGTCGAAGCGTTCGCATGCCAGTTACCCATAGTGTGGTTGGGTGAGAATATCCAGCCTTCCTTGATTTTATCGGCAGTGATTTCGTCAACAAACGGATCTTCGGGAACAACCGGAGTTGATGCCGTGGCTTTACCTTTGAGCGTAATATTTATATTAGCAACATCAGTTGTAGAGAGAGTTAACGTTGCCGTATGGTCTCCGGCAGCCTGTGGGTTATAGAATACTTCGAGGTCACCGGTGGCATTGAGATTGGTCGGTGATACGACAAACAAATCAGCGTTATTGCCACTAAGTTTTGCAGTGATGTTGCCACGCAAATTTGCTGCAGTGACATGAAGCTTCTGAGATGCGCTTTCTCCGACTTTTGCATTAAAATCAAGAGATGATTTATCTGCCGTCATCGAGGGTTCGTTGTCTACCGGCGGCGTTATTGTTGACGGATTTTTAGTTGGCACATTCCCTGTCGTGAAATATGCAAGACCTTGACCGGTAGAGAGTATCCATGTTTCAAGATATGTATCACCATCGGTATTAACCATAATATCACCGGTACCATTGCTGTTGTTTGTACCACTGAGCCCATCTGATGGATATTGACCAATTTCGCTCGTCGTCTTGAAATCTCCCGATTGGTCGTTGATAATACGCAACTTACATGACGATCCATTTATATCTGAAAACACCATACTTGTTGCATACTTCAATCCTTTCCAATAGAACTCATGGTGTGATGAACCACGATCAAACGGAACGGGGCATGTTGTCTGTACGACAGCTCCTTGCAACGAGCTATCCCACACTGTCCATGCCGGCGCACTATTTTTACCATCTATCCACCAGCCTGAGCCCTTAGGATATGCACGAACGGTCGCACCACACGTATATTGTTTGCCGGCAGAGGTGAGCACTTTGGTGTTTTTGGCTAACCAGCTACCATCCTTGCGGTTATACTCTATAATGCGAGTCACGCCATCATAGTCATTTGCAAAAGCAAACCAACAATCACTCTTGAACGTACCTGTCATTTGCAGGCAGTCACCAATGCGAGGCGCTCCTTGAAAATCTGTCGTTTCATAAAGCAGATATGGCAGCGAATTGTCGCTATCCCAAGCGTAAAGCCTGAGTTTTTCGCCATTGGCGGCGAGTGCGAGGTTACAAGCAACAACGACGCCATCAATAACTTTCACGTCACATAGTTTTAATGTGCCACCGGTTACGACAGATCCATTAGAGAGCGAACCGAGTTTTTCACCGGTCTGAGCATTGAGCACCATAATTTCGCTTGTATTGTAGACGCAATACAATTTACCGTCATGATAACAGAAGTTACGAATCTTAGAAACATCATACCCCTTAGATGAGGCATTACCACGGTTGTTTGACAATACCCATTTTTCTGTTATTCCGGACAATGGCGGTGATGCCACGGTAGCCGTTATGGGAATTATTTTCTCGGTGCTACCACTGCGCACACGCACAAAGAAGTTAAAGTCATAAGCCGTGCCGCCTTGCTTGTATGTGCCGGCTTTATCTGCTTTTTCAAATGTGATTGTAAACGAGCCACCTGTTTTGGGCAGAGATGTAACACTCGTTGAGAAACGACCGGGAGTGATCGAGCCGACAGTGATATCAGCCGAGAGGTCTTTACCTGTAACCTTAACAGTTACTGATGGTTTTTCGCCCACTTTACAGTTAAAGTTAACGTTCTCGGGGCTGACGGTGATTGACGGATTTGTCGAAGGTGTTGGGGTCGAACCGCTGAATGTCGTGCAGCATCCCCAATAGAATACACCGATATTTGCCTTACCGTTATTCACACCGGGCCAGTCATATGTTGAGTAACGTCCGTCCCAGTTGGGATATGACGAACCATTATAGTCGCCATAGGGGTCGTGACAGATAAACGAGCCGTTCTTTGTCCAAGTGCTCGAACCATTGTTTGCCGCTTGTTGATTGGCACGGAATACAATGACAACGTGACCACCGGTACCATTTTGCAAGCAGATGATATAAGGACGATTTGCATTACATTGGGCAACAAGTGTGCTCCACGAGCTTTCAAACCAAGATGAAGTACAGCCATTATTTTTATGGAAACTTGCCATCATTGATGCCGGTGAGCCATATCCCCACATATAGCCATAACCGCCACGAACATCGTTACTATATCCCCAATAACCGCCACCGGTCGCACTTTTTGAGAATGTATAGTTGGACTTAGATGTGTATTGGCGAGCCACATACCACGAATAGTTACAGGTTTTAACTGCGGCATACGAGCTGCGCGATGCCACGCCGTGAGGACTTACATAGCCAAGATAGCCCAAAAGCATACATGACGATGAGGGCGCACAACATACATACCCATAACTATAGTTTCCATCATGAGATGGCGGTGTGTCCCACACTTGGTTGATATAAGGGATAGCGGTCAAGCCTATGTCATTTCCTTTTGCCTGAGGACTGTTTGCCGCCATGCGTGCAGCTTTAATTTGCTCAGGAGTAAGTGCTTCTTCGGCACCAAGTTTGGCAACATCACGACGAGCAAAACCTTTGAAGTTTGTAACAAGGCGAGTGCCTATGTGATTGGCTTTACCGGCTTTTGCCAAAGCTACTTCTTTCGATGGAGCTCCGGCACGCAGACCTCCGTTAAATGTGCGACGAACAAGGCCTCTGCTGTCGCCGGCAGCATAAGAAATAACAAGACTGTTACCTTCGGCTCGCACTGCAACCGGAGTCGCCTCGGTCAAGGGCACGAGAGTTGAAAGTCCGGTACCGTCAGCATTCACTTTCATAACCGATGCGCCCTTAACAAGCAATTCGTTAACACGCTCCGAGCGAGTAAATACCAACGATTTGGAATCTTCTGTCCAGTTTACTGATGAGGCTTCACCCAGAGCGATCACCGCTTTTGTGGCTGTGTTAAATGTATAAATATGACCATTAACTTGTTGCACGGCAAGTTTTGATGCGTCGGGAGACCAAATGGGATTGTATGAGCCCTCGCCGCTAACCTGTTCTATTTGACCATTGGCGACATTCAACACATAAAGCTGCCCATCAAGTGAGGCAAACGCCACACGAGTTGCATCGGGTGAGATATTGGCAATATTGGTATACAGACCAAGGTCAAACGTGCGGCGTTCGGCATCTTTGCGAATGACGAGTGTATTACCCATAGTGTATGCCATCGTTCCGTCGTTTGCAAACGAGACCTGACCACATTGATCTACATAATTTTCGAGCAATGTGATCTTGCCGGTTGTCACATCATAGAGAGCCGGAGCCTGATCAGTATTATTGTTAATGCTCTTGAAGCCTATATAACGGCCGTCGGCACTAACGTTAACATACATACCGGCACCGGGTGCGGTAACAACCGGTGTCAATACGTCATTTTTAAGTAACATAATGTCATTACCTCGGTTTGTCGTAGCTATCACACCGGCTTGTGTCTTATAGGTGTGATCTACAAATCCAAGGTCGACACATTCATAGTAGCTCACATCTGCATGAGCCACAATACCCGCTGACATCAGCACAGCCAATGCCAAAGCGCGAGCTTTGGATAGTCGATTAATAAGGTGCATAAAAAATAAGGTTATTATTAAAGTTTATTGTTTTAATCGTTTCATTTGCAAAAAGATAAAAACTGCCGTCAATATCCATAAATATTGACAGCCGTTAAATATGTCTCGCAAGTGATGTGATACACCATCAATAGG
>CAVCBR010000024.1:9643-29829 GCA_963600695.1 bacterium | reverse complement strand
ACTTACAGCTATCAATAAAGCATCAATAATGATTAATTTCAAAACAATAAAGTCTATGGAAAGACTTATCAGACTCTTCCTTGTCACATTGTTTGTTTCTTCAAGCATATGTGTTTTTGGCTATGGTAACAACAACGATTACAACAAGCGTCAAGCAGAAAGTTATGCCCGTCAAGCAGAATACTATCAACGTCAGGCAGACAGCTATCATCGCGATGCTCAGTATTATCAACGCCAAGCAGAGAGTGAACAACGAGACGCATTATATTATATAAGACAAGGCAATGGCAGCAGGGCTAATGATTGTCAAAATCGCGCATCAAATGCCATATATCGGTACAAGCTAAAAATGCAGTCTGCCGCCGATGCTTACGAACGTGCTTGTTATTACCTTAAACAAGCCGCTAACGCATTGCGTTAAATTTGTATCTTACAACAATCATATACTTTAAGCATCGCATCTAATGTGTTGCTTAAAGTTTTTCACACTCGTCAAGCCATAATAAAGCTACGGCATCAGATGGCATACGCCAATCGCCTCTGGGGGATAGGCATACCGAGCCGACCTTGGGACCGTCGGGAAGACACGAGCGTTTAAACTGTTGAGAGAAAAATCTCTTAAAGAATACATTCAACCAGTATTTTATATGCTCCTTCTGATACAATGTTTCAAATGCCTGACACGCCATAAGATATATGCGCTGCGGTCCGAAACCATATCTCAACATATAGTACAAGAAAAAGTCATGAAGCTCATAAGGACCAACTAAATCCTCGGTTTTTTGAACAATATTACCATCTTTATCAGCAGGTATAAGCTCAGGACTCACCGGAGTGGCAACTATATCTGTAAGTGTTGTTGCCAAATCATCATTACCTTCTTCGTGAGCAAAATCGCTAAAAGCACTGACCAGATACCGTACTAATGTTTTTGGTACTGACGAATTTACACCATACATCGACATATGGTCACCATTATATGTAGCCCATCCCAAAGCAAGTTCTGAAAGGTCTCCCGTGCCCAACACCATACCCCCGACTTGATTTGCGATATCCATCAGTATTTGCGTGCGTTCTCGTGCCTGTGAGTTCTCATATGTCACATCATGTATATCTTGATCATGATCTATATCTTTGAAATGTTGTATAACTGCGTTTGATATAGAAATCTCACGTATCGAAACGCCAAGCAACTGCATCATTGTTATAGCATTATGATACGTGCGATCGGTCGTACCGAACCCGGGCATAGTTACCCCGACAATTCCTTTTCTATCAAGAGCAATATGATCAAATGCTCGTACAGCCACCAATAGAGCCAATGTAGAATCGAGTCCTCCCGAGATGCCAATTACTAAATGATGGCAACATGTTGCCTTTAAGCGTTTAGATAAGCCTGCAACCTGTATATTGATAATTTCCTCACATCTGTCTCTGAGATCATCTGAGGCGTCAGGCACAAATGGCTTGGGCGAAATATGGCGAAGTATTTGACTCTTCTCGAGAATTTTAGTTGGAGAAATGACTGTATTATAATCTTGTGGAGCAACATTATTGCGTCTTGCACAATCCCCAAACGATGTTACAAGCATACGGTCGTGAGCAAGTGCATCTAAATCAATATCTGCGACCTTATATTGAGGCGAGGTGTTCCATCGTTTGTTACTTTGCAAAAGACGTCCGTTTTCGGCAATCAAACTGATGCCATCGTAAACCAAATCTGTTGTCGATTCACCAAAACCGGCAGCAGCATAAACATAGGCAGACATTGTCCTCGCAGATTGATTTATCACCAACTCTTTGAGATATCCGTATTTGCCGATAAGAGCATCACTCGCCGAGAGATTACAGATAACATCTGCGCCAGCCATTGACGCAAATATTGAAGGAGGAATTGGAGACCATACATCTTCACATATTTCCGCAGCTATGCTTGCCTGTCCCACTTTAATTAATTGACGCACACCAAACATCACCGACTGTCCGGCAAACGTTATTGATTGGTTTTCGGCAGAAGCCGATGCCCACCAACGCTTTTCATAAAATTCATTGTAATTTGGAATATAGGTCTTGGGAATCAGTGCCAATAATCTTCCGCCGGCACAAACAGCCGCACAATTGTATAGCAATGTGCCAACACATACCGGCACGCCGACGATAAATGTCAAGTTGAATTTTGCTGTTCTTAAAAGCAGATCTTGAAGCGCACTCTCTGCATTATAGAGCAGTGTTGTCGAATGGAACAAATCACCACAAGTATACGAGGTTATACATAGCTCCGGGAAAACGGCAAGCTCCACACCGGCTCCGTCAAGTTCTACCAATTCTTTATATATCGCCTCGGCGTTTTTTTTGACATCTGCGACAGCCACCGCCGGAACAACAGATGCAACTCTCAAAAATCCTCTTGTTTGCATATTCACCAATGTGTATTATCTCTCATCGTATGCCTAATGGTCATAAAATAAAAAGGCATGACGATTGGGATATCAATTAATCAAATTGCTTGCGACGAAAAACAAAATTACGTCCCAGATATTTTTCTCTTACGACTTCATTCTCGGCAAGTTGCTCAGATGTGCCTTGAAACAATATGCGTCCATCAAACAACAAGTATGCACGATCGGTGATAGACAGTGTTTCAGGTGCATTATGGTCTGTTATCAAAATGCCGATATTTTTTTCTTTCAGCTTATAAACAACAGACTGTATGTCTTCGACCGAAATAGGGTCAACGCCGGCAAACGGTTCATCAAGCATTATAAATTTGGGATTGATGGCAAGACACCGAGCGATTTCAGTGCGTCGTCTTTCGCCACCTGACAATCTGTCACCAAAGTTTTTACGCACTTTTTGAAGATTAAACTCAGAGATTAATGTTTCCAGCTTATCACGTTGATAATCTTTGGGCATACCCGTCATTTCAAGCACTGCCTTTATATTATCTTCGACCGAAAGTTTTCTAAAAACTGATGCATCTTGTGCGAGATAGCCTATGCCATTCTGTGCACGCTTATAGACAGGATACCCTGTAATATCAAGATTATTGAGAAATATACGACCGGCATTCGGACGTATCAATCCGGTTGTCATATAAAATGTTGTCGTCTTGCCGGCACCGTTGGGTCCAAGCAAACCGACAATTTCTCCTTGTGTCACGTCTATTGAAACGTGGTCTACAACCGTGCGCTTACCATATATTTTCACAAGCCCGTCTGTTCGCAATACCATCGAAGTCTGCTCATCATTATTGAGATCATTATCTGATGCGCTCTCAATAGTTTGTTTGTCTTCTGCGTCTTGCAATGGTTGTGAATCTGTATCATCGACAATGGCTGTCGTATGATTATGCCGGTGTCCGAAGCCGAATTTAATGTTAAAAGGCATACCGATAATCAATGAGTTAACGACGCAACCGACTTTCAATATAGTCTGTCAACAAGCGTATTGCCACAGTATTACTGCCCCCTTGCGGAACAATAAGGTCTGCAAAGCGTTTTGATGGTTCTATATGTTGACAGTGCATCGGTTTCAATACTTCTTGATAACGATCTATCACCATTTGTGGTGTGCGTCCGCGCTGTATACAATCGCGAGCGATAACCCTTATCAGTCTGTCATCAGGGTCTGCGTCGACAAAGACCTTAACATCCATCATATCTCGCAACTCAGGTTCACACAGCACAAGAATACCTTCGACAATCACCACTTCACGCGGCTCTACCAAAACAGTCTCCGGCTGTCGTGTACACGTTATATATGAATAGGTTGGCATTTCTATGGTTTTGCCGGCTTTTAGTTGATTAAGATGCTCAACCAACAACGGCCATTCAATGGCATCAGGCTCGTCAAAATTTATTTTTGATCGTTCTTCGGGCGGAATGTGGCTTGAATCCTTGTAGTATGAATCCTGTGGAATTACCGCAACTTCGCCGGCGGGAAAGCTATCTATAATTTTATTTACAACTGTGGTTTTACCAGAGCCGGTGCCACCGGCGATTCCGATGATAAGCATATTATATTTATTTGATTATTCAATATTTAGTGATAGCCATCAGTCTCCCATTTTGTGAGTGTCGGGCGCATAAAGCGACAAGTCGCTTTTATTTGGCACGAAGTTACAAAATTTTCGTCTCATAACAACAATATCGCACGCCTCTTTTTATCGATAATAACAAATATATGACTAAATGTCAGTCCGAGCAATTCATCTACATTCCCAATTTGACATTGAGTATGCAATAGTCGGCACACAATGGTTTAATCTGAAAGGTTTTTGTCTTGATGATTATATTGTGTTAAAATGTGTTTTATTACACATCTTTGAGATTATATTGCGTAACTTAGCTGTGAATTTCAGGGGCGTTGCCATTTGTTGTGTCATTCGCGCCTTATTCGTATTTTAAAATTCTAAAGATTTGTCATATATAATCATGTTAATTTTCTAACAATCATGAAAATAACTTTCAATATTGATTATCGCACAAAATGGGGCGAAAGTTTATTTATTGTCGGAAACATTGCCAAACTTGGCTCTGACAATATTAACGCAGCGAAATCCATGACATTACATGGCGAACAACGTTGGGTTGCCGAAATTGATTTACCGGCAAACGTCAAGTGTTTTAATTATAGTTATTTTGTCAAAAATGATAATGGGGCAATAAAAAACGAATGGGGCAAGCCTCATCGTTTTACTCCCTCGTCAACGACTTCAACGCGTATTGACATTTATGATCGTTGGCAAGATCAGCCGTGGGATAAACCCTACTACTCATCGGCTTTTGTCGATTGTATCTGCAACCGCACAAATCGTCAAGATGAACTCTCCTGCGCCCCGGGCTTTGTTACCATTCGTGTTACTGCGCCAATGGTTAAGCCAGCACAAGCCGTCGCTATATGTGGTGCAGCCCCAATCCTCGGCGGATGGGATGTCACAAAAGCTATCGTTATGAATGATGCCAACTTCCCGATTTGGACAGTTAACATTCCGGCAAAGGATTTAAGTGCTGCCACCGAGTTTAAATTTATGATTGTTGATAAAGCTTCTCATGACCTTATCAGTTGGGAACTCGGCGACAATCGTTCTTTAGATTTCATACCCAAAGACGATCGAACAACGGTGGTTGACGGCTTGCGGTTGCGCAATCCCCTATCGCCTTGGCGTGGAGCCGGCATGGCAATTCCGGTATTTTCAGTGCGGTCTGATGATGATTTTGGCGTTGGTGATTTCTTTGATTTATTGAAAGTTATAGACTGGCTTCAGCTTACCGGACAGAATGTTTTGCAGTTATTGCCCATTAATGACACCACAATGACCGGGACGTGGACAGATTCTTATCCCTATAATGCAAACTCGACGTTCGCTCTCCACCCGATGTATCTGAGATTACAAGAACTCGGCACACTTAAAGACCCTGAGCGAAATAACCATTACCTGTCGTTGGCTCGTGAGCTTAATGCTCTCAAAACCGTTGATTATGAAAGAGTCACCAAGGCAAAAGCAGAATATGTAAAAGAGATTTTTGCTCAGCAAGGAGCAAAAACGCTACGCTCGGCTTCGTTCAAAAAGTTTGTCAAAGACAACGCAACATGGTTAACAAATTATGCTGCATTTTGCGTTCTGCGCGACACATACCATACTGCCGATTTCAATGCTTGGGGAGAGTATGCCCAATATGACAAGAGTAAGATTGACAAATTCGTCACAGAACATCTCGATGATATAAATCTTGTTTATTATGTGCAGTATCACCTTGCGAAGCAGATGAGTTATGTGCGTCAATATGCACACTCAAAAGGTGTTGCCATAAAGGGCGACATCCCTATCGGCATCTCGCGCACAAGTGTGGACGCTTGGACTGATGCACGCTTATTTAATATGGATTGTCAAGCGGGAGCTCCACCTGATGACTTCTCTGTGCTCGGACAAAATTGGGGTTTCCCGACATATAATTGGGAAGAGATGAATAAAGACGGATTTGCCTGGTGGAAAGCTCGCTTTACCAAAATGTCAGAGTATTTTGATGCTTATCGCATAGATCATGTTCTTGGCTTTTTCCGCATTTGGCAAATACCAATGAATGCTGTTCATGGTTTGCTCGGAGTGTTCAACCCCGCACTACCCTTTACGACAGACGAACTTCGCTATAATTATGATTTTTGGCTTGACACCGATCTTCACACCACTCCGTTTATAATGGACTATTTCTTGCATGACTTCTTCGGTGAGATGACAGATGAGGTACGTGAAAGATTTCTTGAAGACGCCGGGTATGGTCGTTATCGTCTCAAAAAACAATTTGACAATCAACGCAAAGTCGTCGACTATTTTGCCACGCTCGAAAACACAGACAAGAACAAACATATCTGTGATGCTCTTCTCGGTCTTATAGATCAAGTTCTATTTATCGAAGACCCATATCAAAAAGGGAAATATCATCCTCGTATTTCTGCCCAATTCACCTACATATACAGATCGCTCACCGATTATGAGCGTTGGTGTTTTGATCGCTTGTATAACGATTTTTATTATCGTCGTCACAATGATTTTTGGTATGGTAAAGCGATGTGGAAACTGCCGGCTCTTACCGAAGCGACAGATATGCTGACTTGTGCCGAAGACCTTGGTATGATCCCGGATTGTGTTCCGGCAGTTATGCACGCCCTTGAGATTTTATCTCTTGAAATACAACGTATGCCCAAAGATCCCAAAGCCGAATTTGGAGACACGTGGCACTATCCTTATTATTCAGTATGCACAACATCAACCCACGATATGGGTGGCATTAGACAATGGTGGGAATCTGATCGTGAGAAAACTCAACATTATTATAATAACATCCTTGGAGAAAATGGTGTTGCACCTTACTTTGCCGAACCATGGATTTGTGACAAAGTAATCGATTTACATCTCAAATCGCCTTCTATGCTGTGCATCCTCCCACTGCAAGACTATCTTGCTATTGACGGAGATTTGCGTCGCAATAATCCCAATGATGAGATTATCAATGTACCTGCCAACCCGCGCCACTATTGGCGTTATCGCATGCACCTGACTATCGAGCAACTGTTAAATGCTGATAATTTCAACAACAACTTACGCGATAAGATCAAACAATCAGGACGTTAAAAGCATCATTCACATCATCTAAAAGCACCATCGTTTTTCACCATTTTAATCACGTGAAAACGATGGTACTTTTGTTCATCGCTACAAAATGAATCTTAGTGACAACGACAACTTTAATTTAGCGTGGCAATTGGTAGAAAACACCGGTGTCAATGTTTTTCTGACCGGTAAAGCCGGCACCGGCAAGACCACTTTTCTCAAATATTTACGAGAACATTCTTCAAAGCGAATGGTAGTCCTTGCACCGACCGGAATAGCTGCCATTAATGCCAATGGTGTCACTATACATTCTTTTTTTCAGTTTACCCCGGGCTTATACGTCCCCAATATTGACAAACAAGAGCATTATGATCACTTCTCCAAAGAGAAATTGCGCATAATACGTACACTTGATTTGATTGTCATTGACGAGATTTCGATGGTTCGTGCCGATTTGCTTGACCGAATTGACGCTTCGTTGCGCCGTCATCGCAATTCATGGAAACCATTCGGTGGCATACAACTGCTCATTATTGGTGACCTTGGTCAACTACCCCCGGTTGTAAAAGATGCCGAGCGTGCATTGTTGGCAAAAGACTACAAGACGCCATACTTCTTCTCAAGTAATGCCCTAAAACAAGCCGGATACGAAATGATTGAACTGACAAAAGTCTACCGTCAAAACGATGACTATTTTGTCAGACTGTTGAATAGTGTGCGTGACAACACTGCTAATAAGATGGTTTTTTCCGCTCTAAACAGCAGATATATCAAAAACTTCAATCCTGATGACAGCCTCGGCTATATACGACTCACGACTCATAATGCCCAAGCCGACACAATAAACGAAAGACGTTTGGCTCTACTTGATACTCCAACACAAATATACAACGCCACGATTACAGGTGATTTTTTAGAATCTTCATATCCTGCCGATAAAGAATTGAGGTTAAAAGTCGGCGCGCAAGTGATGTTCTTACGCAACGATCCTGCCGGCAACTATTTTAACGGATTGATTGGTCATGTCACACGATTAACATCATCACAAGTTGAAGTTGTGCCACTCAATAGCACAAAAACCATACCGGTCGAGCCGGTAATGTGGCAAAATACTCGTTATGCTCTTGAAGAAAAAACAGGTAAAATTACCGAAGTTGTTATCGGAGACTTCAAACAAATACCACTGCGCACGGCTTGGGCTATTACGATACACAAAAGTCAAGGATTAACATTTGAGCATGCCATAATTGACGCAGCCAATTCTTTTGCCCACGGGCAAACATACGTTGCACTAAGCAGATGTCGCACACTCGAGGGATTGGTTCTTGATTCACCATTATCACCATCAGCTATAATCAGCGATCGTAGCATTGCCGCTTTCACTCATCATTGCCAAGCTGTCAACTATGATGATCATAAATTAAAGACACTCACCGATGAGTACTATTTTACTACGCTGTTCTCACTTTTTGACTTCGAAGATATACGCAGGCATTTCAACACTCTCAACAGACTGGTACAAGAATTTTTGAGCACCACATATCCGTTGTTGTCAACTCGCTATAATGATGCTGACGGCGCATTGGAGCATAATATAGAATCTGTGGCATTCAAATTTAAAAACATCTGTCGCTCAATTATTATGCAATCTGCCGATTATAGCAATGATGTGCATTTGGACGAACGCATAAAATCTGCCTGCATATATTTTTGCAAGCATATAAACCTTCTTTCCGAACTGATCGCAAACACTCCGGTAGCAGTTGACAACAAGGTGATCACAAAACGTCTAACATCTGCCATCACAGACACAACAGATACATTATATATAAAATCTCAATTACTCGCCACTTTTGCGTTGGAACAATTCACGGTAAAAACATTCCTTGCGACACAATCCAAAGCAACGTTAACCATCAACGATGCGCGCAAATCAACAATGCGCTCTTCTGAAAACAAACGCAAGCTCCGCACACCTCCCGATGTTCGGAACAAGGACATTTATACCGCATTGGTGACATGGCGACGCAAAATGATGGCAACGCACAACGTCCCGGCTTTTGCCATACTGCCAAACAAAACTCTCATTGCCATCGCCAACGCCGTCCCGACAACCCTCTTTGCGCTCACAAACATTCCCGGTATGGGCAAGACCAAAATATCTCAATTTGGCAACCAAATTCTTGATGTCATCAAAGAGTCGTCATAAACGACACTATGATATTATCGAGATTGTAATTAGCGTCTGACTGCGAGCCAAAGCCCTTCGCATCCGGACTCCAACAAATCAAGCACCAACTCAAATCCATCAGCGCCCTCATAATATGGGTCGGGAATAGATTGACATTTCATCGCCATATCCACAAATATTGCCATCGGCACCACTTTTGCGGCATCATCAACTGTTGGAGCCATATCTCTAAGGTCGTCAACATTTGCCGAATCCATACCTATGATAATATCAAACTCATCAAAATCACTAACTCTCACTTGTCGGCAAATATGAGTCAAATTATAACCACGACGCTGAGCGTGTATTCTCATACGCCTGTCAGGCAAATCCCCTACATGCCAGCCCCCGGTACCGGCAGAATCTATAATCCAAAAGTCATCATCATTATGACTCCGGACAACCGACTGCATAACTCCTTCTGCCGCCGGCGACCGACATATATTGCCGAGACACACAAACAAAACTCTGACTATCTCTCTTTGTTTCAGGCTTTCAATCAAGTCTCTATACGTTTCTTTATACATCGGTCAACAATAATAAATAGCATTTAGTTACCCACGATGTCACTCGAAGTCCATAATTGCTTAACAAATGCTTCCGCAGCTTTACAATGAAACTCTATTCCACGGAATTGTTCCATAATACTATGCCACCCATCGATAATTTCGGGCATACCTTGACTCTCATGGCACATACACGCCTTATGTTTCAACTCCACAAAAGCATCTATATTGACATAATCTGTAGGGATAAAATTTTGAGACTGCAATCCGGACATCGCTTCGGCGTAATATAAATCAAAGCTATGACCAAGTTGGCGCCATGCATCATAAACCAATATAGAACATACACGATGATCTCTGTGTGAGTCAATAGGCCAATGCGTAAACACCACATCAGGCTTTTCTCGTTCTATAACCTCCTTCATCTGAGCATACCGCTCCTTATTCACCTCGGCATTACCATCGACTTGATCCAGAAAAATATGGCGTACGCCCATAACCTTACAAGCCTCGGCGCTCTCTTGATGGCGCACCTTGGCAGCCTCATCATGAGACATTCCATTTATGCCGGCTTCGCCACCGGTGAGATACACACTCACCACCTCACAACCAAGATTTTTGAGCACGAGCATCGTTCCTCCGGCAATCGTCTCTGGATCATCAGGGTGAGCGCCAATCACAAGCGCCTTTTTATACTTACAATTCACTATGTTTTGAGCAACGGTTGTTACCGGCAACATCACCAATACATGCAAGCACACAAGTACAACTAAAAATCTTTTCATTACAATATCAATCAATAATTAAACGACTCTACAAAGATAATAAATAAACTCCGCCCCCGAAAATCACTCTTCGAAAAAAGCCTGAAATAATCCGACGGAAAAGTGTTAACTTTGTCGTTGAAAATAAGAATCAAACTGAAACAATCAAGTATTATGCCAATGATTTCACTTACATCCAAAATCGCCAAAGTAATATATTCATTTGTGGCGAGTATCCTTATAATCCTCATATGGAAAAACGTCAATATCGTCCCTGACGCGTTAAATATTCCATCAACCTCACTCGGTTATAGATTGATTGGGGACTTAATTTGTATACTTGCCTCTTTGGCGTTTACCGCTGTTGTTGTTAAGCCAAAACACGTTTTTTCGTTACTCGGGCTAGATAAAAACATCTTAAAAGGCTTCGGAATAGCATTTTTATGCATAATACCGCTTTTTATCGGATTTCTTATCTTCGGCTCTTTCAATACCGATATAACATTCTCCGTGATTTTGAAAAAATGTATACTTGCGGGATTTAAAGAAGAGGTGATTTTTCGTGCATTTATGTTTGGATTACTTTTCCGATATGCAAAAACCGGTTTTATTTGGGCAGTCATTTTACCCGCTTTATATTTTGGTATGGCACATCTATATCAGGGACACGATATTATTTCAGCACTTGCAGCATTTGGTATTACCTTTTTAGGTGCAATTTATTTCAGTTGGATGTATGTTGAATGGAATTTCAATTTATGGATTCCAATCGGACTACACACATTGATGAATGCCTCTTGGGTTCTGTTCGATATGGAAGGCACCGAAGTCGCAGCCGGCGGATTGCTATCCAACATAATACGTTTGATTAGCATACTGCTAGCTATCATCATCACTATATGGCACAAAAAGCGCAACAACACCCAAATTTTCAAATATCCAATCTGGCATTTTTAGTTGTGCTTTCACAACTTATGCCACACCTGCCTTATTGCAGGGGTCGCCAACAGTTTCGGGCTAATTAAATTTTGACAGTGTGAACTTTCACGGCAACACTGTTTTTTGCCATTATCACTATTTTTTGTAATTTTGCCCCCTGATAAACAAGACACATTAAAATGATAATTGTCAGAACAGTCAACAGACTTAAAACATTAGCCGATGAAGCCCAAAAACAGGGACAGAGTATCGGTCTTGTGCCAACGATGGGCGCATTACATGACGGTCATCTCTCATTAATTAATCTCGCTCGCAAACAAAATGACATCGTATTTGTCAGTGTGTTTGTGAACCCCACACAATTTAACAATCAGAATGACCTAAAAACTTATCCTCGTACCGAAGAAGCCGATTGTGCCTTATTGGAAAAAGCAGGTGTGGATTTTGCTTTTATCCCTACGGCAGATGAGATATACCCGGAGCCGGACACGCGTGTGTTTGATCTTGGTAGCGTGGCAGCAGTAATGGAAGGTGCTATGCGCCCCGGGCATTTTAATGGTGTGGCACAAATTGTCAGCAAGCTTTTTGCATGGACACACCCTACTCGCGCATACTTTGGTGAAAAAGATTTTCAACAGATTGCTGTGATACGCCGTATGGCAAAAATATCCGGGTTTAACGATATTGAGATTATTGCATGTCCGATAGTACGTGAAAATGATGGCTTGGCTCTATCGTCACGCAACGTGCGTCTGACACCGCAAAACCGCAAAGTTGCTCCCGAGATACATCGTGCACTCGTCGACAGCCTTGACTTTGCCAAAAACCACACTGTTGAACAAACCATCACTTACGTCACAGACAGATTAAATGCATTTGACTGCCTCGATGTTGAATACTTCAGTATAGTGGATCCGGAAACCATGCAGTCTATCAGCAATTGGAAAGATGCTAAAAATCCTGCCGGTTGCATCACTGTATATTGTGGCGACGTAAGACTCATCGATAATATTACATATTCATCACTCTAACGAATAAAATCAGGCAGACAAACCAGCTTTAATTATGAACGTCGAAGTCATTAAAAGCAAAATACATCGTGTAACAGTAACCGAAGCGTGTCTTGATTACATCGGCTCTATCACAATAGATTCCGCCTTAATGGATGCCGCCGGCATTATACCCGGCGAGCGCGTGTACATCGTTGACAATAACAATGGTGAACGTCTTGACACATACGCCATTCCGGGTGCTCCGGGATCCGGAGTGATTTGTCTCAACGGTGCCGCTGCTCGCAAAGTACAGCCCGGAGACATTGTCATAATTATGAGCTATGCCTCAATGCCATTAGAAGAAGCTCGCAAATTCAAACCGATGGTGATTTTTCCAGATACTGCCACCAATCGACTTATTGATACAACAGAATAATAAAACAACAATCACACTACCCTTCATATTATGTTCCAAAAACTCAGCGAGCGCCTTGAGCGCAGTTTTAAAATACTAAAAGGTCAAGGTCGCATCACCGAAATAAATGTTGCCGAAACGTTAAAAGACGTTCGCAAAGCGCTGATCGAAGCCGATGTCAACTATAAAGTTGCAAAGTCTTTTGTTGATACCGTTAAACAAAAGGCTTTGGGGCAGAATGTTCTCACGGCTGTAAAACCATCTGAATTGATGGTGAAAATTGTGCACGATGAGATGGCAACACTTATGGGCGGTGGAGCTGCTCCGCTGAATATAGACGGACGTCCGGCGATAATATTAATGTCAGGATTGCAAGGTTCAGGAAAAACAACCTTTTCAGCAAAACTTGCAAAAAAACTTAAATCAGAAAAAGCAAAACGTCCATTATTAGTGGCTTGTGACGTCTATCGTCCGGCAGCCATTGATCAATTAAAGGTTCTCGCCGAGAAAATCGAAGTGCCGGTATTTTCTATCCCCGAGTCTAAGGATCCGGTGGATATTGCTCGCAAATCGATAGAGTATGCACGCGTTAATAATAATGACCTCGTCATAATAGATACCGCTGGTCGCCTCGCGGTGGACGAGGATATGATGAACGAAATTCAAGCGATTAAAAACGCTGTCAAACCAACCGAAATCTTGTTTGTTGTCGATGCCATGACCGGTCAAGATGCGGTCAACACAGCCAAAGCTTTTAACGATCGTCTTGATTTCAACGGCGTAGTACTCACCAAACTTGATGGCGACACCAGAGGCGGTGCAGCGTTATCAATACGCACGGTTGTCACAAAGCCGATCAAATTTATCGGCACGTCAGAAACGCTCGAAGGCATTGATGTTTTCTACCCCGAGCGTATGGCTGATCGCATACTTGGTATGGGTGACATTGTCACCCTTGTCGAAAGAGCCCAACAGCAATTTGACGAAAAACAAGCTCGCGATCTCGAAGAGAAGTTACGCAAAAATCGATTTGACTTCAATGATTTTAAAAAGCAAATCGCCCAAATCAAGAAAATGGGTAACATCAAGGATCTCGCATCAATGATTCCCGGTGTCGGCAAAGCTATAAAAGATATAGACATTGACAATAACGCATTTAAGGGTGTTGAAGCGATTATAGACTCAATGACTCCCCAAGAGCGTGAAAATCCGGATATTATCAACACCTCTCGTCGTCGCAGAATTGCCGCCGGCTCCGGCACTTCTATTCAAGAAGTAAATCGCCTGCTGAAACAATTTGAAGATATGCGCAAAATGATGCGACAAGCAAGTTCATCAATGCGTAATCCTGCCAAAATGATGTCTCAAATGAGACAAATGCGCAAGATGCAAAAAAATATGCCCCGATAATCTCTCAGGCGTTTATGCACACCGGTCACGGTTTAGCTTGGTAATACTCATCTTTATAATATCATTCAATATATGACAATTATTGACGGAAAACAGACCGCGACCGAGATTCGCAAACAAATCGCTGACAGTGTTAAACAATTAACAGCGAGAGGTTGTCGTCCACCGCATCTGGCAGCGGTGCTTGTTGGTCATGATGGCGGCTCTGAGACCTATGTGGCGCATAAAATTAAAGCATGTGAAGATTGTGGTTTTAAATCCTCTCTGATACGCTTTGAGGAGACTGTTTCACAACAACAACTTTTAGAGACCGTCAGACAATTAAATGACGATACAACGGTAGACGGCTTTATCGTTCAACTTCCACTTCCGAAACATATCAACGAACAAGCCATCGTTGAAGCTATAGATCCACGTAAAGATGTTGATGGTTTTCATCCCATAAATGTAGGTAAAGTTGCGATTGGTCTGCCGGCATTTCCACCAGCCACCCCTGCCGGCATAATAGACTTGTTTGAGCGTTATAATATATCTACGCGCGGTAAGAATGTCGTAATTATCGGACGTTCTAATATCGTAGGTAAGCCTTTGGCTATGCTATTAATGCAAAAAACAGCTTATGGCGATGCCACCGTGACAGTATGTCACTCACATTCTCAGAATATAAAGGATATAACGAGCCGTGCAGATATTGTAATTTGTGCATTAGGTAAACCAAAATTTCTGACAGCCGATATGGTGCGTGAAGGTGCTGTTGTTATCGATGTGGGAACAACTCGCATTGTTGATGATTCGCGCAAAAGCGGGTATCGCCTGTGTGGTGATGTCGATTTTGAAAACGTAGCTCCAAAGTGCAGCTTTATAACACCTGTGCCGGGTGGTGTGGGTCCAATGACAATAGTTCAATTGATGAAAAACACACTCGTCGCTGCCGAGCTAAACAATCAGATTTAGTAACCGTTCGGAGACAGCCTTTGATTTGTCTCATCTGTTTGACTGATTAAAAAAACATTTAATCTGTTAGCTATGACATTTGTTCCATTATTACTGTCAATATTCACAAGTCTGTTTCAGCCACAGGAGGCTACACTTGTTTTTGCGGGAGATGCAATGCAACATCAAGCACAAATTGATGCAGCGCGCAGATCTGATGGCTCGTATGATTATAGTAACTGTTTTACTGCCATAAAACCATATATATCACAAGCCGATTACTCGGTTGTAAACCTTGAAACTCCCATTGCCGATTCAAAATACTCGGGCTATCCCTGTTTCAATGCACCTCAATCGTATGTTGACGCACTTGCTAATGCCGGCTTTGACTTGTTTCTCACTGCCAACAATCATACTCTCGACAGGCGTGACAATGGTTTGCGTCAAACCATCAAGCATCTTGAAGAACGGCACTTAGATCATATAGGAACCTATTTAAACCAAGCAAACCGCAAACGAGCTATTCCATTTATAAAAGATGTCAATTCGTTTAAAATCGGATTTCTTAACTACACATATGGCACCAACGGCTTCAAAGTCTCAACAGATGCCGTTGTAGACTATATCGATCGCAAACAGATAGCCTCTGACATTAAGGCTACGCGTGATGCCGGAGCTGAGATTGTCGTTGTGTGTATGCATTGGGGCGATGAGTATAGACTTTTACCAAATGCTACACAAAAGAGCCTTGCTGATTTTTTAATTGAACAAGATGTCGATATGATTATCGGAGGACATCCACATGTCATACAACCTGCAAAAATTGTCAAAAACAAAAAAGGACGCAATGTGCTACTTGTTTATTCTCTCGGTAACTTTATATCAAACATGACCGTCAACAAGTGTCGTGGAGGAATGCTTATAAAAACAAAGCTTGTGCGCAACGGTGACGGCAAGGCTCAAATCGACAGCTCTTCTTATCGACTCGTCTTTACGCTCACGCCGGATAAAAAAAATCGCAATTTCCGCTTGGTGCCTATTGATGAAGACACTGACATCAAATCAGTGGCAGGCGCACTTGAAAATAATTGTCGTACCTTTATTGACTCTGCTCTTAAAATATTCAACGAACACAATATATCGGTACCGCGTTCCCAATAGCTCAGAACAAAGATTTCCAAAAGACGACTTTCTCGGGTGTGGAACGATGTACATCTATGAGCCTTTGGTTAGCACTTCCGCGAAATAACAACGAGATATCCCTTTGCGCCTCTATAAATCTGCCGTCAACCAACACTTCCAGATAGGGTATCAATGGGTGTTGACGGATGTCGTCATATAAGTATCCGGTATAACACCATATAGAATAACCAAGTGATATAATTGCCTTAGCAAGGGCAACAAGAGATGATGTGGGTTGAAAAAAAGGATCTCCACCCGAAAATGTCACATTAAAATCATTTAATTTGACGACCTCCAATATTTCTCGCACAGTCATCTCTTCGCCTCCGTTTAAATCCCAACTTTGTGGATTATGACAGCCCGGACAATGGTGCTTACACCCTGCAAAATAAATTGATGTTCTCATCCCCGGTCCATCAACGGTCGTTCCGGGAACTATGTCGAGGACTCGCAATTTTTGCGCAAGACAACTGCTGTCGTTGAAATTCAACGATTTTTCATGAAGAGACATATCGGCAATTATCTTACAACTCCTTATTTATGGACAACGCGATCATTGAGTTCGGCAAGTTTGGCGTTGTTCCAACGATCTGTAGTACCCACAAGATAACCGGTGATGCGTTGCAATTTATCTATGGCATGGCTGCCGCATTTGGGGCATTCTTTAAGATTGTCTGTCGCATCTTCATAGCCACATGACATACAACGATTACGGTTATGATTTACAGAACAATACCCCATATTATTGCGATCCATTAAATCCACAATATCTGCTATGGCTTGTGGATTATGTGTAGCGTCACCATCAATCTCAACATAGAATATATGTCCGCCTCGTGTCAATTCGTGATATGGCGCTTCTACCTCAGCTTTGTGTCGCGGTGAGCAATGATAATAAACAGGCACATGGTTAGAATTGGTATAGTATATCTTATCAGTAACACCGGGAATAATACCAAAACTCTTACGGTCCTTAACAGTAAATTTGCCAGATAACCCTTCGGCAGGCGTTGCCAACACAGAGAAGTTGTGATTGTAACGTTCAGAGAACTCATTAGCACGAGATCTCATGCGACCTACAATTTTCAAGCCCAAAGCTTGTGCCTCTTCGCTCTCCCCATGGTGTTTGCCAACGAGAGCAATAAGACATTCTGCCAAGCCGATAAAACCAATGCCAAGCGTGCCTTGATTAATCACCGACTCTATTGTTTCATCCGGTTTGAGGTTTTCGCTACCGACCCAAAGGCGCGACATAAGCAATGGGAATTGCTTTACAAGAGCCGTGCGTTGGAACTCATAGCGTTCGCAAAGTTGCTTAGCTGTAATTTCGAGTACGCCATCAAGTTTTTTGAAAAAGCGCTCGATTCGTTCTTCTTTATCTTTTATTGGCATACATTCAATTGCCAAACGAACAATATTTATCGTTGTAAAGCTGAGGTTTCCACGACCGATAGAAGTTTTTTCACCAAAGCGATTTTCAAAAACGCGCGTGCGACATCCCATAGTTGCCACTTCATACAAATAGCGCTTTGGATCTGAGGCATTCCATTTTTCATGAACATTAAATGTTGCATCAAGATTAACGAAATTTGGAAAAAATCTGCGAGCCGTCACCTTACAAGCGAGTTTATACAGATCATAGTTTGGATCTTCAGGTAGATAATTGACGCCTCTTTTCTTTTTCCATATCTGTATCGGAAAGATTGCTGTTGCTCCGTTGCCGACACCTTCGTATGTTGAATGGAGAAGTTCTCTAACTACACAACGACCTTCGGCTGATGTATCCGTGCCATAGTTAATAGAACTGAACACCACCTGATTGCCACCACGCGAGTGGATAGTATTCATATTGTGTATAAATGCCTCCATCGCTTGATGTACACGTCCGACCGTGCGATTGATTGCATGTTGTAAGATGCGATCCTTTCCCTTTAATCCATCAAGGTCTTTCTTTTCATATTCCTTAATGTCGGCATGGTACAAATCTTTTAAATCTTCACCATACAATAATTCAAGGTTTTTTATTTCCTCAATAAAAGACGACCGAACAAATGGCGCAAGATAAAAATCAAATGCAGGAATGGCTTGCCCGCCATGCATTTCATTTTGTGCCGTTTCAAGCGAAATACAAGCAATCACACTCGCAGTTTCAATACGTTTTGCCGGACGAGACTCTCCATGCCCTGCAACAAAACCATGCTCAAGAATATTATCGAGTGGATGTTGAACACAGGTCAAAGATTTTGTGGGGTAATAATCCTTATCGTGTATATGGATATAACCAGAGCGCATTGCGTCTCTGACATCTGCCGAGATTAAATAGTCATCAACAAACGGCTTTGTAGTCTCTGACGCAAATTTCATCATCATTCCCGCCGGAGAATCTGTATTCATATTTGCGTTCTCGCGCGTGATATCGGTGTTTTTTGTCTCTATGATTTCGAGGAACATTTCTCGCGTTTTTGCGCGACGTGCAATAGAGCGTTGATCACGATATGCGATATATCGCTTTGCCACCTCTTTGCGTGGGCTATTCATCAGTTCAAGTTCCACACGATCTTGAATTTGCTCAACAGTCATTCGTTCTTCTCCGGTCATACCGACGCGGTCGGCAATCTTTTGGATTAACGTTTCATCTTCACCTAATTCAGTTGTCAACATCGCCTTGCGAATAGCAGCTTTGATTTTTTCTTCATTGTATCCGACGATGCGACCATCGCGTTTGACTACTGTCTGTATCATTGTTTGAGGGTTATTGAGGATTATGAATTTTACAGATTTTTGAACGGCACAAAGCTACAAAATATTTTCCTCACCGGAACACTTTTTGCAAATATATTTTTCAACAAAATTTCTTTTTGGGCAACTTTACGACAGCACAAAAAAAACAAGCACCTAAAATTCAGGTGCTTAATAATCCATTTTGGACAACTTTATCAATTAATCAGTATGTCGAGATTTTATTTTTCTTCAACATATCCAAATCATAATCACGCAGTCCCGACTTATCGAGTTGCACTGCCTCATTATAATCGTTTAGGTAGTATCGCCGAGGCTCATGGTATTCGGCAGATGACAATGAACTTGCTTTGTCATAGAATGGTGACGACACTCCTGACATATCGAGAATGGTATGAAACAGACTGGCGGTTGACGACACATTACGTGCCGAATTGGCTTTTAATGCTGCCACCTTTTCAGGGTACATTTCGTTATACTTATCAGATGTCCATACGACCATAGGCACGTGCAATTGATAATATGTGGCAACCGGCGAAGCATGTAAAAATCTATGACGCTCGTCATCGTAAATATCTTCACCATGATCTGAAACGTAAATCATTGATGCCACTTCGCCTGTTTGTTTCAATACATCAATAACCCTTGAGAGTAGCATATCCGTATATCGGATTGTATTGTCATAAGCATTGATCAACTCTTTGCGATTTTCAAAAGAAGCCGCAGAATTATGCTCGGGGGTAAAATATGCCAAATCGGGAGTGTATCGTTTATTATACTCAAAATGTGAGCCGTATGTATGCAACACAACAAAGATTTTATGCGAAGGTGTGGTTTCAATAATATGTCTAAGCGGATCTACCAAATAAATATCAAGTTGTGGTCCACCTCTGTCTGAAATAAAAGTTACCGTACGCGCCTCTCCACCATAATAATCTATATATGAATGATTGCGCCTTTGGTTC
>CAVCBR010000024.1:0-9601 GCA_963600695.1 bacterium | reverse complement strand
TTGGTACACTCTTATGTGTGGTATTGATTTCGGAGAGCACTTTTTTAAAACTAATCAGATTTGACTCTTTTGCCAATAGCGGATTTGTCGGACGATTATACCCGAACAATTGCCAATTATCAGCTCTTGACGTTTCGCCTAACACCACGACATATATTTCTTTCATCTCTTTATCACGAGTGAGTCGTGGTGAATATGTGAATTTTATTGATGTTTGGTAATAGTGTTGTGACTCGTATGTACGTTTTATTGATGTAACAAGATTTTCACATACATTATACGGAAATATCTCGCGACGCGCCTTAAAATCATCAACAACAGCCCACGTCACTATCAGCATAACAATGCCACACGTAGTGATTGCTGTGCCTACCTTGCGTCCGAGTTTAACACCTCCGGGGGTTGCTCGCCCTTTTTTTATCACCAAATAGATACCTGTCGCTATTGCCGGTATATATATAACACATACCGTTATTATAGCTATTTTCAGATTGGCTAAAAGCTCGGTTGCCTCTGAAACGTTTGTTGTCATAACATTCACGAACATATCTATTGCGATAATGCTCTCACCATATAAATATAAGAGAACTATTTGAAATGCCGCCAAAATCATCAATGGTATACTCCACAATATAGTACGTCCGAGTTTTATTGACATCGAATACAATAGTATGTATCCACCAAGTGGCAACAAAATATTCGTAATCTTCGCCAACACCGAATTAAATTCAGTGACAGCAAGTCCGACATTTGGCACCAACAACAAAATTGGGACTATAAATATCCAATAGTTAGGGCTTGTAATTAACCGCAATACTGTTCTAACATTAATTTTTCTTATCTTTGACAACATCAGAAAGCTTCATTCAAACTAAAATTGATACCTTTGTCATTTTTGCCAAATCCGACATCGAGTCTGACATTCACACCTTTTTTAAATTCCCAACGATAGCCTATGCCAAAGTTGGGCAACACTTTATCTAACCTCAGTGCTGAGAACTTTGGAAATACCGTGCCGGCACCCACCCAAAGTACAACTCCGTTTCTACGCCACACGTGTTGACGCAACTCTACCGTGAAATCCATAGCGCATTTATCACGATATCGCCCTTCGTAATACCCACGCATATAATGGCTTCCTCCAAATGTTGACATTAATCCCCATGGCGTATTGCCATATGTAAATCTGGCGTGTGCCATCGGAGCAATAATACCACCTTTCCAGACGCGAACGTATGTCGATGCCATTGCTTCAGTTGACGAGAACGAATATTTATTAGCAAAACAGCCAGGGTTAAACAGTTGATCTAAACGCACATACACACCCTTTGTGGCTCCGGTCGGAATATCTCGTGTATCAACCATAAATGTGAGCCCCAATCCGGTTGTAAACGTACGTGTTGCCTGATCATCAAGAAGGCTTATATTATCAAAATCTCGTGCATTAATGTAGCTGAATGATGCCATTGGGCCAAGAAACACTCCTTGGCGCAATTTGAACACAAAATCGACCTTAATCTCTGATTGCAGTCTTTTGTATTTGGTCTCATTGTCGTCCTCCTTATTGTTATCATATCCAATACCCCAAAATTTATCGGCAAACGAATAGAAGTATGTATCATAATTGATGCGATACTTATCTCCGGGGAAAATGTGATAACCTGACACACCAACCTTATATAATTGTCCGGTAGTCACGTCAACCTTTAAGGTTATATTTGACCACGGCGTGATTGTGTCGGTGCGCCAACATCTTCCGGCTCGATAACGCCCGGAACCGGCAAGCCCTATTCCAAAACCACTCTCAGAAGAATAATGAGGTCCGCCAATAAAACTAATATCAAAAGCCTTGTCAGGATGTTCTTTATTGGCGTCCGTAAAATAATTGATGATTTTTTGTATAAAGTTTTGTTTTGTCGATTTCGTTAAGCTGATACTATCTGACGGTATTTCTGCAATAGTGTCAACTGTTATATCATTGTCAATCTTTGACACTATCATAGTGTCAGAAACGCTTATACAGCTATCTGCACACAATGCTCCGGCACTCAACGATGTCAGCAACGCTAATACTATAAGCAATAACATGTGTTTCATAACTGTGTGCAAAGTTAGTCTTTTTTTCTCAAACAGTCTTCATTTAAGGCAAAACCAACATATATCACATAAATTAGCATAGCAACGAACATATATCAGCATACAAATTTAAGTATTTGCCGACCATTTCTCGCTGGCTATGTATTGATGTGGGTCTCAACACGGACACTCTCTTAATTGCGTCTATCACTGCCGATGTATTTGTAAAATCACATACGGCACCATCTGATGGTGTCAACAATTCATTACTTGACACCATCTTATTAACAACGACTGGTGTGCCACACGCCAAGCTCTCGATAACCGTTAATCCAAAACTTTCGTTCAAAGATGGACACAATAAGACATCACTCTCAGTGTATAATTGCGCCATTCTTGCACCTGTTTTTACGTTGCCAATGTAATTAATACGATCAGATAAGTATCGATGTTTTATATCACCGACGATCGTCAATGACCATTCGTCAGGCATTTGTTTGACTAATGACAATAATGCCTCAAAATTCTTATTTTCACTCCATTGTCGCGCAACTGATAACAACTTTAAGCTTTCTTTATCATAATATTTCTTTTGCAATGAATTAAAAATCGTTGTGTTAACACCATGATTAATAACACATCTTTTGCATTCGCCAATCAAGGATTGTGCACAAATATCAGATAAGATTTTTGTCGGCGTGACTATCGTGACATCGTCAAGGCTTCTTAAAAAAGCGACCTTCTTGACAAGGTGCGCATTAGTATCACCGGAAAACCATGCGCGAGGGTACATTTGTTTGTGACGACACTGCATACAACCGGTTTTATAGCCATCACAGGTTGATGGTATTGATGCACAATGTCCGGTCATCAGCCAGCTATCATGCATTGTAACCACCACTTTTGTGTTAAGTTGTCGCAAAGTATCGCCAAGTCTGCAAATATTAATGTAATAGCCATGAAGATTATGCAGATGTACTATGTGCGGACGGATTTTTTTTAGCCATTCACATAGGTTGTCGGTTGCCCTATCGTCAATAAAGCCATCATCATCAAATAGTCTTGCATGAGCGACATTCAAATATCTGCCATACTTCGTACCAAACAAAAATGGTTTTAGGGCGAAATTGTCAAGGGTTGTATCCCCTACCCGTCTACCGGCTGCAACGTATGTTTCATAACCGTGATCTAAGGCTCCGACTGACAAAACATCAATCAAGGAGCCAACCGTGGAGCCGGTTCCGATTGTGGTATTTATGTGAACAATACGTTGTTTTGTCTTCATTGATGCAAATTTAATGCATTTTGAGGATACACTTACCATTGTGTTGAAAACTTTCATCTTTATCTGACATAATAACAATGTATATTCGTCGTTTACATTTTAAGGTAGTATTGGCAAAAAGTACATACAATGAATAGTTTCACAACAAAAAAAATCATTATATCATGTGCCGTGGCAGTAGTTTGCTGCCTACACGGTAACGCCCAAATATCGTTTAACAATAACCCGCTACAAGCAATAAGCATCGAACCGGCAACATCAACCGGGCTTGACGCCATCTATGTCATAAACACAACAGCGGGTGTAACAATGTCTTACACCTCAACCAATGGCACTGCCTCTTGGTATCGTTTTTCGTCTCTCGGCGGTGCGTATGCTGAGCCGGTATCAACAATTTCCGTTGTTGGCAACGTATCAACAATCGCTCTTGGAGACAGCGATATGGGGTATATTGTCGAAGATGGCGATCGGCGGCACTATTATTGGGTTGTCAACTATAACAATCACCGACTGTCGCTTGACAATCTTGAAATATCTGACGAATCCGGTTGTGACCGCACTTTTTTGAACGTTATCGGATCAGGTGGACGCATCGCATACTATACAATTAATGGTCGACCGCTCGAATTGTCACGTGAGCTTTCTCTGTCATACAAAACGTTGGAATATGATCGGGATGCAGCCGTATATCGTGAAAAAGTTGAAATTGTATCTGTCAATAATATTGGTGAAACTATTTCATGCCAAGCACCTTTGTGTAACACAGATTTCACACTCTCCGGTGATAGATTTTTATCAACTTGGGGGCAAGAACAATCTGTAACATCATCTTTTTATACAACTCCGGCAGTTGCAGCCGAAACCTCAGCCGAGCAAAAAACGACAGAATATGACAATGAACAAAAATCAGAAGTCAGCGGCTTGGGTGGTTCTGCTCCTTGCGAGATTACATTTACGGCGGTTGTAAGCGATGCCGTGGTTTTTCGGGAATGGCAATTCTCAAAGACTGCCGAATTTGAAGATGTTTATGATCGATATAATAGTGATGTTCTTGATCATACCTTTGACGAGAATGGCACAACTTACGTAAGATTTGTATGTGCAAATGCCGCCGGCGACTGCACATATGAGAGCGAAGTTTATACCATAGACATTGGTGAGTCTCGCCTCGAATGTCCAAATGCGTTCTCTCCGGCAAATCAAGATGGCGTTAATGATTTATGGAAAGTATCATACAAATCGATAGTATCGTTTGAATGCCATATTTTTAATCGTTGGGGCAAAAAGTTAGCGACACTTACACACCCTTCACAAGGTTGGGACGGTCGCGTGGGCAATAAATTTGTACCTTCGGGCGTGTATTTTTATGTCATCAAGGCTCGTGGCGCCGATGGCAAAGACTATGATTTAAGTGGTGATATCAACATTATTAACTCACGTAACAATCCGACACCCGGCACATCTTCTGACGAGTAATTACAATTTGACATTAAAAATAATGCATACCAAATATTCTATCAGATTAATTCTGACACTATGCTCAACACTGTGTCTGACCGGTGCATTTGCCTCCTCGACACATTCCGGACACAAACACAATGATAATAAGAACTTTTCGGTGGTGGTAAATCCACAAATTCCATCGAAGATGCTTTTTTGTGACAAGACCATCGATCTTGATCGCGTAGATATGTTTGAGCGTTTTGATCGCGAGCTGACATCGTTGATTTATGGTCATGGCAACACGTTGCTGACTGTCAAACGAGCCAATAAGTACTTCCCCGAAATGCTTCCCATACTCAGAGCCAATGGTGTACCAGATGACGTCCTATATCTTGCGTGCGTCGAAAGCTATCTCTCACCGCGAGCCTATTCGCCGGCAAAAGCCGCCGGTATATGGCAATTTATCGCTTCGACAGCAAAACAATACGGACTCGAAGTAAACGATGAAGTTGACGAGCGCTACAATCTCACAAAAGCCACAGCCGCCGCATGTCGCTATCTCAAAAGTGCGCTGCGCAAGTATGGAGATTGGGCTTCGGTGATGGCTTCGTATAACGCCGGCATGGGGCGTATTTCTTCTGAACTCGATAAGCAACAAGTCTCATCGTCGTTTGATTTGTACCTCAATGAAGAAACGTCGAGGTATGTATTTCGAATAATGGCGATGAAAGCGATAATGGAAAACCTGCCAAACTTTGGTTTTCATATAACCGCCGAGCAACTTTATCAGCCTCTTGAATATGACGAAATCGAGGTATCCACACCGGTAGACAATTGGGCGACATGGGCAATCGAGCATGACACGACGTATTTGTTGCTGCGTGAAGCAAATCCGTGGATTCGAGCGACTAAGCTAACCAACAAAGATAGTAAAACCTACAACGTGCGCATTCCCAAAGACAGTTCTCTCAAACGCTCTACCGCTAAAATCAAGGTTTTCTCAGACAAATGGATAAGCAAATAACCGACAGCAATAAAACGCTTGAAAACAGCTATAACAACGACATTTTTGTGGACGACAATTTCATTTCTGACGATGGTGTCACGACATTGAGCGTTATCGGTGCCCGCGTCAACAACCTCAAAAACATCGATGTTTTTATACCTCGCAATTCTCTGACAGTAATCACCGGCTTATCCGGCAGCGGTAAGTCATCTCTCGCTTTTGACACTATTTTTGCCGAAGGACAACGCCGTTATATCGAAACATTCTCGGCATACGCTCGCAATCTTTTGGGTTCGCTCGAACGTCCTGATGTAGACAAAATATCCGGTCTTTCGCCCGTTATTGCCATCGAACAAAAGACCGTTAACCGCAATCCTCGCTCAACAGTCGGCACTGTCACCGAGATTTATGACTACCTGCGCTTGCTATATGCTCGGGCATCACGTGCCATCAGCTACATATCGGGCAAACCTATGATTAAATATTCGCGTGACCAAATTGTCTCTCTGATACTCGACAAATTCCAAGGTCATAAGATTTACATTCTCGCACCATTGATCAAAAATCGCAAAGGACACTACAAAGAGTTGTTTGAAAACCTGCGCAAAAAAGGTTATGTCAATGTGCGCGTTGATGGTAATATATGCGAAATCACTTATGGCATGAAACTCGACAGGTATAAAAATCACTCTATCGAGCTTGTTGTCGACAGACTGAAAGTTTCTGACAAAGACCTTGACCGCCTGCGTTCTACAATAGACCTTGCACTAAAACAAGGTGACAAACAATTGATGATATTTGATGTTGACAGTGGCGAGATATCACATTACAGCCAACATCTGATGGACCCGGAGACCGGTATGTCTTATCGTGAACCTGCCCCACACAACTTCTCGTTCAATTCACCCCAGGGTGCATGCCCGGTATGTAATGGTTTGGGCACAATTAATATCATCGACAGAGAAAAAGTAATACCCGACAGCTCGATGTCCATACATAGTGGCGGAATAGCTCCACTTGGAAAATATAAGAACTCGATGATATTTTGGCAAATTGATGCCATCTTGCAAAACCACGGATATACGCTCAACACTCCCATCAAGGACATCAGTGATGATGTGATAAATATCATTCTCAACGGCACAACCGAGCGAATAACTATCAACAATGAGGTTCTGTCCATATCAAAATATAACACCACTTTTGAAGGCGTCATCAAGTATGTAGAGATGCAACAAGACGATGACGCGACAAGCGCAGCACGAAAATGGTCGGGACAGTTTTATTCACACAAAGAGTGTCCCGAGTGTCACGGACAGCGACTAAATCGCGAAGCGCTACACTTCTTCATTGCAAACAAAAATATCGCTCAGCTCACTCGCATGGACATCGCCGAGTTATTGGCATGGTGCGACACTGCGACTGACGACATGAACGCCAAAGAGAAGGCTGTCGCCCAAGAGATACTCAAAGAGATACGACATCGACTGCAATTTCTAAACGAGGTGGGGCTTGATTATCTGCAACTTGATCGTCCGTCGGCGACATTGTCCGGTGGCGAAAGTCAACGCATACGTTTGGCGACTCAACTCGGTTCTGAACTTGTCAATGTGCTATACATACTCGATGAGCCATCAATAGGTCTGCATCAACGCGACAATCATCGACTCATATCTGCCCTTAAACACTTGCGAGATGCGTCAAACTCAATAATCGTTGTCGAGCATGACAAAGACATTATGCTCGAAGCCGATTATATCGTTGATATAGGTCCGAAAGCCGGGCGCAAAGGCGGTGAAGTAGTCTTCCAAGGTACGCCACAAGAGCTTTTGAAAACCCACACGCTGACCGCCGATTATCTTAACGGCACAAAAAAGATTGATGTGCCCGCAAAGCGTCGTGAAGGCACCGGCAAATACCTTACAATTAAAGGCTGTACCGGGCATAATCTCAAAGATGTCGATGCCTCGATACCTCTCGGCACGCTCACCGTTGTATCGGGTGTTTCGGGCAGTGGCAAGTCCTCTCTTATCCTCGGCACACTCCAAGCTCATTTAAAACAAGTGTTCTATCGAGCAACGCAACCGCCTTTGCCGTTTGAATACATATTGGGTGTCAACGAGATAGACAAAGTGGTCACCGTCGATCAATCACCATTGGGACGCACACCGCGCTCAAATCCGGCAACTTATACCGGCGTCTTTGCCGACATACGCAATCTGTTTGTTTCTCTCCCCGAAGCTCAAATACGTGGCTATCGTCCGGGACGTTTCTCTTTTAATGTCGCCGGAGGACGCTGTGAGGCTTGTGGCGGAAACGGACATCGCACCATAGAGATGAACTTTCTTCCCGATGTGCTTGTGCCATGCGAAGTGTGCAACGGTAAGAGGTATAACCGAGAAACACTCGAAGTGCGCTTTAAAGGCAAATCCATTGCCGACGTCCTTGATATGACCATTAACCAAGCTGTGGAATTTTTTGCCGCCGTCCCCAATATCCTTAACAAGATAAAAGTATTGCAAGAAATAGGCTTGGGATATATCAAATTGGGACAGCCATCATCAACACTCTCGGGTGGCGAAAACCAGCGCGTAAAACTCGCAACCGAGCTGTCAAAACGCGACACCGGGCGCACGCTCTTCATACTCGACGAACCCACCACCGGACTACATTTCGAGGACATCAACACCCTGTTGACACTTCTCAACCGCCTCGTAGACCGTGGTAACACAGTGATTGTCATCGAGCACAATCTCGACATCATCAAATCAGCCGACTACATCATTGACATGGGACCCGGTGGCGGTCGCAACGGAGGACAAGTCGTCGCCGAAGGTCGCCCCGAACGAATAGCCAAAACCGACTCGCCGACGGCAGTCTTCCTTCGCCAAGAACTCCCCTCGCGCAAACGCAACAAACGTCCTTAGCCATCACCCGACTTCTTTTAACCATCGCCAGCCACACTATCGGCAGTCATTGATACATCTGCACGCAGCACTATAATCACTATTTGATGATGATGCCGTCCGTTGAACATATTAACATAATCGTTTTTTGTGTTTACCGAGTGGAGGGTGTTGGTATAATATGGGGAGTGATGGATTAGGTCGGTTTGGCACGATTTTTGACCATTAGTTTTGAAAATGATCTAAGCCCATTGAATTTTTGTCTCTTCACATGGAAGTAACCAATACAATCAGCGCTAAGATGCGGCGTGCGGCAATAGCCATAATTATGCTCGTGGCTTGTTGCCACGTTTGTTATGCGTCTGAGTTTGACAATATTTTGGCACGCAATAAGGCTGCTGATGCCAAGATTGACTCTATGCTCTATATTGCCAAGCACTATCAAAATTGTTCAAACAGTCAAGACACGGCATTGATGTTTATCAATGGTGCTATGCGTTTGGCAAACGAGACATTCGGTCCTTGCAGTAACAGATTTCTGTATATAGTGTCAGATTTTTTATTGCCTTATCACTCAAACAATCGTGAAACTTGTTTAGAGATGTATGATATTTTCATCAATCTTCCGGAGATCTCAACAAAGTGGTATTGCTGCTGGCGGCTCGGTCAGGTTTTAGCTGATCTTGAAGAATATGACAAGGCAAATAAATTGTTCGCCTATGTTTGTGATAATATGTATGACAAATCTGTTTTGTTAGACATATTGTTACGAATTTCAATTATGAAATGTACATGAACGGCATTCGCCAAAGGGAATGAAAAGGGAGCCATACGGCTTCAATAACACGGGAATTAGTTACCTTTGCCACAGTAACCCCAAACACC
>CAVCBR010000023.1:0-29921 GCA_963600695.1 bacterium | reverse complement strand
CGGAACAAAAAAGCAGAGGGCGTGCCGTAAAACTCAATTACGACACACCCTCTCAATGTCATCGCGCATTTATCATAAACCTTAACTTTGTGGTGGCTATGACCAACCGCAACAACGGTTATCAGCTCCAAATATTCGGAGCCGATAAACAAATACCGGTGTCGCGCACCTACACTTCTCTGTTAAAAGACAAATTGCAAAAAGGCTAAACAACTATCGGCGAGCGAGTATCAATGCCGATGTCTGAGCCACTGTGACACGTCCGCCACGTGATGTGTCCAAGCCCTCGGGATTGAGTTTGCCGTCACGCGCAACAACTATCCAATTGCCTCGCGGCACTTTGACTTCGACCGGCGTCGTGTTACCGTTAAAGATAACTTTTATCTCGCGCCACTCATCACCATTGGCATGGTTGTTTATCGAATAAGAGATGACACACGGACGTTCCTCACGGTCAAAAGTGATGTTGCGCGCGATATCCTCGGCTGACGTCATGCGAAATGCCGGGTGAGCACGGCGCAAAGCCACAAGATTGCGATAATATTGATATTGCTCATTGTTGGCGGTTTTAAGACTCCAATCTATGCCATTTATCGTGTCGGGAGACTTGTATGAATTGTGGACGCCGTGTTTGTCACGAAACACTTCTTCGCCGGCAAACATAAAGGGTGCACCTTGTGAGGTGAACACTATCGTTTGAGCCAAACGTGCGGCTCGCTGACGCTCCTCAACCGTCGACCCGGGCATAGAGCATGCAAGTTTATCTGTAAGCATAAGATCATCGTGACACGACACATAATTGATGATTTGTTGTGGCGATGAGGCGTATGCAAAACGTGAATTATTCCCTCGCGAATAATCTACTTGTGGGTGTGCCGTTGATGCCACAATGCCGATTTTCACCGTCTCTTCATTCCCAGGCTTGCCGGTGGCAAAACCTCTGTCGGCGGCATTTGAATAATGCCCCTTGACGGCATCGCGAATGTCATCTGAAAAAACAGCCACGCCGTGCATTTTTGCAACATTCTCTTTAAGTGCACGCTGTTCGACAGGCAGTGGCGAGTCGCCTGCCGTCCACCCCTCTCCATAAATGATTATCGAGGGATTTATGGCATGTAGTGCATCTGAAACGGCATTCATCGTCTCTATGTCGTGGATTGCCATAAGGTCAAAGCGAAAGCCGTCAATATGGTATTCACGCGCCCAATATGACACCGAATTGACGATAAACCGACGCATCATCTCGCGTTCCGAAGCCGTCTCGTTGCCACAGCCCGAAGCATCGCTGTATGAGCCATCTTCGCGATGGCGATAATAATATCCGGGGACAGTGAGTGAGAAGTTTGACCCGTCACCCGATGCCGTGTGATTATACACAACGTCCATAACCACACCGATGCCGGCATCATGAAGAGCTTTTACCATTTGTTTCATCTCACGCACACGAGCCATAGGGTCAGCGGGATTTGTCGAATAAGACCCTTCGGGAGCATTATAATTCAAAGGGTCATAGCCCCAATTATATCCGTTTGACGCAAGATTTGACTCATCGACCGAATTATAGTCAAACGACGGAAGTATATGTACGTGTGTGACACCCAATTCGCGCAAGTGATCTATGCCCGTGGCAAGTCCGTCAGGGTTTGTCGTACCCGGTTCGGTGAGGGCGAGAAATTTACCCTTGTTGACAATGCCGCTCGCAGGGTGTATCGAAAAGTCGCGATGATGCATCTCATATATCACAGCGTCTGTTATCGACCGTGTCTGAGGACCTCTATCATCTCCCCACCCTTGTGGATTGGTGGCGGAGAAATCTATAATGGCGGCACGCTCTCCGTTTGTGCCCACGGCACGTACCCAAATCCCCGGAGTCTCGGCAAGCCACTTGCCATTGTGTTTGACACGAAAAGTGTAAAATTTGCCATACAGCTTTCCGGCAATCTCACCGCGCCACACACCGGTTTCAGGTTCGGCAATCATTGTCAGCGTATCGACAGCCGCCGTACATCGGTCGTGATCATAAATAAACAATGTCACGGCATCAGCACTCGGTGCCCACAGCGCAAAGCGTGTGGTGTTGTCGGTGACCGTGACGCCAAGATCATCGCCGGTATATGTGGGATATGACGCATAAATATCATCAAAACCTGCCGCAGCACGTGTCGTCATAACAGCTCCACCCAAAACAAATGACATAGACAAAGCAAAAAACTTTAAATGGTGAAAAATCATAGTGAATAAAAATCAGAAGTTAAAATGCCTAATAATTAAATTTTTGTCGCAACACAATCCGAGTCACACCCATTGGCGTACAAATCGTGACTATGCTGCAAGCCTTACGCCTGCAAAGGTAAACAATCCCCACCACATCGCCAAATCCACCGACTTTCTCAATTAATCTGCCTGCAACGTGATAAAAAATTGATATTTGGTCAGCTCAACAAAAAGCATTACCTTTGCCTCTCGAAAGGTTGGCACCCGCTATGGGGTTCTGCCGACACAATGGTCGGTCCGGTAGCTCAGCTGGATAGAGCATCTGCCTTCTAAGCAGACGGTCCCGCGTTCGAATCGCGGCCGGATCACAACCGGGTAACATACCCCCGACCCCGGAGTCACCCCTATCCGGGTGACTCCGTTTTTCATATATTGATATATACAACTCCTCTTACAATCAGCCTGATCATGACCGAAAACGACAGAAAAACCCTTGCCGGTGACACCGAAGGTCTCGTGAATTACGAATATCTCGCCAATCATATCGGCGAAGAAGATTGTGACATTGATTTTATCATCGACAACTTGCGCCGTGCCGATCTCACCGGTCAGTATCTCGCCTCGGCAGCACGATATCTCCATGCCATAGATGCCGAGACATACGCAGAGCCTGTAAAACGTATGGTGGCATTGACCATTGACCGCGATCGGGAGCATCGCTATATCGGTGACCTGTTGCAATCGCTGTATGGTGAAGACTATCAGCAACGTGCCGAAGAATTGTCTTCAACCGACAACAACTTTCGTCGTATGTATAAACGCATATATCCCACATCTGCAATATAATACAACACATATATTCACAACAATGATTAAGCAACTCTTAACAGTCTTTGCCATAGCCACGACAATGACAGCATGTGCAGGCTCGGGCTCAGATAATAATACCGGCATTGACTCTACCGCCGGCGATTCAACAAAAGCTCAAAAAGCAATAAAAGCAATAAAAATGAAAACCACAACAGACAAATACGTAGAAATCAAAACAGACCTCGGCGACATCACCATCAAACTCTATGGCGACACTCCGGGACATCAGGCAAACTTTCTCAAGCTTGTTGGCGACAAGTTTTATGACGGCACACTCTTCCACCGCGTCATCAACGAGTTTATGATACAAGCCGGCGACCCCGACAGCCGCACGGCAAAACCCGGTCAGATGCTCGGCTCGGGCGACCCCGGCTATACACTGCCTGCCGAGATAGACTATCCTCACCATTTCCACAAACGCGGAGCTCTCGCCGCCGCCCGCACCGGTGACGAGGTTAACCCCGAACGTCGTTCATCAGGCTCACAATTCTATATTGTCACCGGCAAGAAGTACACTGCCGCCGAAGTAGAGTCTATGGCAAAACAGGCAGATATGGGCGCTATGCAAGCAGAGTTCAACCGTCTCGCCCAACAACGTATGCCACAAATCCAAGCTATGCAACAAGCCGGCGACCAAGCCGGATTGCAACGTCTCCAAGACGAGCTAATAGCTCAAGTCGAAGCAAAATTTGCGAACAAAGAAGTCACCATCGACCCCGAGGTGCTCAAAGCCTACACCACTGTGGGAGGAACGCCATTCCTCGACAACAACTACACCGTCTTTGGCGAAGTTGTAAAAGGTATGGACGTTGTCGACAAAATCGAGAAAGTCGAAACCGGCGCCGCCGACCGACCGGTCAAAGATGTTCATATCATTTCGACTCGTGTTGTCGAAATGTAATAATAGCGAGGCGATTATCCATATCTGACAATGTTACAAGTCAATCGTCACACTCTTGCCAACGGCTTGCGTCTTGTGCACAACTATGACCCGACGACGGCTATGGCTGCCGTCAACGTGCTATACCTCACCGGCGGTCGTGATGAGACTCCCGAACTGACAGGCATCGCCCACCTTATGGAGCATGTGATGTTTGGCGGCTCGCAACACGTAACTGATTTTGATGCCGTTATGTCGGCTGCCGGTGGCACGAATAATGCATGGACATCAAAAGACTTCACTTCGTTCTGGAATATAGTACCGGCACAAAATATTGAGACACTGTTCTATCTCGAAAGCGACAGAATGTTGTGCCCGACACTTTCGCAGACAACCGTCGACACTCAAAAATCAGTTGTTATCGAAGAGTTCAAACAACAATGTCTTAATCGCCCGTACGGGCAGACAATGCCAACGCTCAGTGCCGCCGCTTACCCCACAGATCACCCATACTCATGGCAAACTCTCGGCAAGACGCCCGATCACGTTGCCAAAGCCACACCCGCCGACCTCAGGCAATGGTGGCAGCGTAATTATGCTCCGGCTAACGCCGTGCTTGCCGTTGGCGGTAACATCACCTTTGACAAGGCAGTAGCCCTCGCCGAAAAATATTTTGGCGACATCGCCTTTCGCACACCGCCACGCCATATCTATCCCGCCATTCCCGACCTCACCGCCGACCGACAAATCGTCATCGAAGACAATGTGCCGTCGACGCTCATAACTATGGCATGGCTTATGGACAGCTACGGCACACCGGCATACACTGCCGCCGATGCCATTACAGACATATTGTCTGCCGGAAACGCTTCACGCTTCTATCGTCGACTCATAGTTGAAGGCGACGGACGCTTTGCCGATGTCGATGCTTCGATTGTCGGCAGCGAGTTGCGAGGTCTGCTGATGATTAATGCCCGACTTGCGAGTGAAGACATCGACATCGCCACGACCATAGACTTGCTGACGTCACAAGCACGCCGTCTCGCCAATATCGAACCTCCGACACCACGCGAAGTCGAACGACTCAAAAATCGTCAATCCTCACTATTCACCCTTGGCAACATCGACTATCTCTCGTGCACACAGACCATTGCTATGGCTGAAGCACACAATGAAGACCCTGACACCCAGCTCAAACGTTATCTCGCGCTAACAGCAGACGACATTGTCGACACCGCCAACCGGATATTCAATAATTCTCACCACATCGTCCTCATCACACGACCACTACACAACGATTGTTAATGGACAACAAAAACAATGATACCACTCTCGAACGCGCCATTCTTGTCGCGCTCGTAACTCGCAACCAACCCGAAAGCAAGACGCTCGAATATCTTGATGAGCTTGCATTTCTCGCCGACACTGCCGGTGCGATGACCGTCAAGACATTCATTCAGCAAGTGGAATATCCAAATCCGCGCACATTTGTCGGCAAAGGCAAGCTCGAAGAGATAAAGCAATATGTCGATGACAACGACATTTCTATGGCAATTTTTGACGATGACCTTTCGACAAAACAAGTCGTCAACATCGAGAACGCCCTGCATATCAAAGTGCTCGACCGCACATCGTTAATTCTCGACATCTTTGCTCGTCGGGCACAGACAGCCAACGCCAAGACACAAGTAGAGTTGGCACAATATCAATACCTGCTGCCACGACTCACGCGCATGTGGACTCACCTCGAACGTCAGCGCGGCGGCATCGGTATGCGCGGTCCCGGCGAAACACAAATTGAAACTGACCGACGTATTATCCTCGACAAAATTTCTCGGCTCAAACAACAACTTGTCGCCATTGACAAGCAAAAAGCCATACAGCGCAAAAATCGCGGCAAACTCACGCGCGTAGCTCTCGTGGGCTATACCAACGTCGGTAAATCCACAATTATGAACCTGTTGGCAAAAAGCGATGTCTTTGCCGAAAACAAACTTTTTGCCACGCTCGACACGACCGTGCGCAAAATCGCCATTGACAACCTGCCGATACTGCTGACAGACACCGTCGGCTTTATACGCAAACTGCCCACACATCTTGTCGACTCATTCAAGTCAACCCTTGACGAAGTGCGCGAAGCCGACCTCCTTGTGCATGTTGTCGACATCTCCCACCCCAACTTTGAAGAGCAAATAGATGTCGTCAACAAAACCCTCGGCGAACTGTGTAACGGCAGCGACAAGCCCCTGATACTCGTTTTCAACAAAATCGATGCCTACACTCACACACCAAAAGACCCCGACGACCTCACCCCGGTGACACGCGAAAACCTCACACTCGATGACTTGCGCTCAACATATATGGCAAAGATGAATGACAACTGTGTGTTTATCTCGGCTCGCCGCGGCATAAATATTGACGAGCTCAAAGCAAAAATCTACGAGAAAGCAAAAATCATACATCAACAACGCTTCCCCTACAACGATTTTCTGTATCAGAAGTATGACGATCTGATGACTGATGACGACCAATAGACGGTGTTTTGTCAGTTAATCGGTATAATACATCAAAAAAGCCTCGATATTAACATATATAACGGCTAAAAACCATATCTTTGCACAAAACAAAATTAATAACATATCAACTGCACAAACATGAAAAATAAAAAAATCCTATGGGGCTGCATCGCCGGTGGCGTCGTGCTCCTTGCCGGACTCGTTTGGGGCGCCATTGCCTTATTTTCAAAAGGTGATGCCACAATCGAAGGCAAACTCAAAACCTATGTTTCAGATGACGCCGCCGTCATCGTCACTGCCGACTTTGCTCGCGCTCTCGATGCCGCCGACATAGAGAAAAAAGACGGCAAACTCGTGTTGCCAGACTATCTCGACGATATGCTTGCCAATATGCTCTCAAAACGCGAGAGAAATGCTTTTGACGAATTCCTCGAATTTAAAGGCATAGATTGGTCAACAGCCGTATTTGCCGTTGATGGCAACATCAAAAAAGAGAAAGCCGAAATGCTACTCATCTACTCGGTGACAGATGCCGGAGATCTTGCCAAATCACTCGAAGATGCCGATGACAGCTTTGAGTCTGACAATGAAGATGGGTACACCGTTATCACTCGGAGCAAATACTTCTGCACGGTAGTTAAAGGCAAGCTCGGCTTTATCGCGTTCACCCACAAGGGCGTCTGCAAGTCATCATCTACAATCGATATGATTGACAACTGGAAAAAACGCGCTTCTGACAAACCTCTTGCCGATTGGAAACTCAAAGAACTCACTGCTCCTAAAATCGTCAACGTTTTCTTTGACGCAGCTCCGTTCTTTGATCTTCTCAAAAACCAAATTGAATCTTACAGCCGTTACGGTGATAACTCTGAGGGTGCTGCGCTTAAACTCCTCGAACAATACAAGGATTGCAAAGTGCTCTATTCTATGGATCTCGATGGTGCTACAGCATCACTCTCAGCCAAAATCTTTGATAAAAACGGCAAAGATGTCAAAAACGACATAGTCAAACCGCTCGACAACGAAGTTTATAAATATGCCACATCAAAAGACATTATTTTTGGCGCCACAGGCTTGGGTGATGTCTCAAAATACCTCGACCAATTAGAAAAAACCTTTGGTCACAATGGAGATTTAGCTATGGCTCGCCAATATGCAAAAACTCTGTCAAACAGCACCATATTTGCCGCTGCCGGTCCTGCTGACGGTTTGAACTCTTTCACCAATCCCTCACTCACCAACTGGCATATCGTTGTCGGCATCAAATGCGCCGATACCGGCAAAGCCAACGAACTGTTCGGCACACTCCGCGAACTGTCGATGATGACAACAGACAGCGTAGCTGCCATGCCGACTGCCGGCAACACGTTTACGCTGCGCATACCTTGTGGCGGTCATTATGATTACGATATGTGGGAATACATCACCGAATACATGAACGTTTATGCCAAACTCGACGGCAGCACCATCGTGTTTACAAATATGCCTAACGTTGGTGGCGCTTGCCGCCTAAATCTCACCGAACTTAACGGTAAGACTTGTGGCATCCTTGCTGCCATAGAAAAAGGCGACAAATTACTCAATTCGGTTGTCGAAGTACCCTTTGGCATCAAAGCCCTGCTGACCGCCGAGCAAAGTCAATCGACATTCTCTCTGTCACTCACCGGCACCAAAGACAAATTCCTCAAAGCAATTTTCTCTATTGCCGGCTCAGACATTCTACCTCATGGCAGAGCTTACGAGGTGCCATTAGATAGTGACTCTGTAGCGGTTGAATCTGCAGATTATTATGACTATCCGGCAACTGAAGCTACGGCAGAAGAAGCATATCCGGAACCTGACTATGCTTACTAATCACCTCGCGTGATAATTCATCAAAGGTATAATCTTGCCACACAGCGATTGATAACAGATCGCTGTGTGGCAAGTTACCATAATGCCTCTCTCCTCTCAAATTTTATTGACAACCAAACACTTGATTTATATATGCGCTCCAAAAATCTCGGTATTGTCGTCTCGCTACTGCTAATGATTATTGCCACCGGATGCTCACAACAGCCCGGTGATTGGGACAGTGTCGCCAAAACCGTGCCCGATGATGCAACGTTTGTCGGTGCCATAAATATCGACGAACTCAAAAACAATGACTCTGCCATTGACGGTTTTAATTGGGCACAGTCGTTGATTACGGACGACATCACACACGTGGTAGCCATTGCCGATGACGATAACCTCGTGTGCACGTGGCCCGTGACCGACCCCGGGAAAATCGATGACATCATCGATGCTTGGAGCGACGTCACCCTCGGCAAGGAAGGGCTGAAAGCCCATGGGCGATATGCACAAGGTAAAGCGTTGATAGCCACAACACGTCAAGTGTGGTTTGTGCCCTACACAAAATCGCTGTCAGATGCCATAACCATTATCAGCGGACTTCTTGACCGCGCGGCAAAAAATGACAAAAGCACGAGCGACACAGGCACAGCGACATCAATAACAAATGATATTATCACCAAGAAGCCACAAGTCGCAAACGGTCGTCTTACAATCGATGACGCTCTGTTTACGGTGAATGTTACCAAGGTCGCCGGTACGTTAAGCATCGATGTGCAACGTCACGATGAGAACGGCGCCATCGTGCTTTTATATTCAGGCTTACAACCGGTAAAAATCGCCAACGCCCAACACACCGACGCACCGGTGTTTATCGCCGGTTCATTTAAACAGGGTGCGCTCGCCGCTTTGCTATCATCACTGACCGACAATCTGCCTATCACAATGCGTCTCGGCATAACCACCCTTTTATCAAAAGCCTCGGGTGACATAATGTTCACCATGTACCCCTCGGGAGAAAATGCCGTCTGGACTCTGCGCATAGCATATCCTCCGAGCTTGGCTCAATCTCTCTCCAAACGCATAAAAGAACTCGCCGGCGACTATCTCTCTGAAATCGACCTCACCTCGGTTGGCAACGATTTGGTATTCACATACATCGACAAACACAACGATCTAAATCTGTCGCCGGCAGATGACTTTGCCTCGGCAATTAACGACAAAGTTTGTATATTTGCACGCGTAGCAACGGTTTCAGAAGAAATTCTCGATGAGATAAAGCTCACAGCCACCGCCGACAAGGCACATATAACCATGTCGCGCCGACAAGCGGCGGCTCTCATTCGGACAATTCTCACCCAAATAGCCGACCAACACGCATCGTCAACAGACGATGACTTGTAAAACATCATACACAACTCTCATCTCACACGATGAAAATCAAAGAAATAACTCTCAACAAAACACTGCCGCGAGTATTTGTCGGCGCCGAAAACGACTCACCGGTCAAAGACTCGGCATTATGGTTGCACAATGTAACGCTCTCGGCACCCGGCGTCTATCTCATCGAAGCCGAATCAGGCACCGGCAAATCGTCATTATGCTCATACATCTATGGCAATCGCCGCGATTATGTCGGCAACATATACTTTAACGACAGCGATATAGCGACATTCGGCATCGCACAGTGGTCACAACTGCGACGCACATCATTGGCACTGTTGCCACAGGAGATGCGCATATTCCCCGAGCTCACCGCTCTCGAAAACATACAGATAAAAAACCGACTTACAAACCGTTACAGCGAAAAAGAGATTTTGGCAATGCTCGACGCCCTCGAAATAGCCCATAAAGCCCACCAACCGGCGGCTCGGCTATCGATAGGACAGCAACAGCGCGTTGCCATCGTGCGCACTCTCTGTCAGCCATTTGACGTCATCATTCTTGACGAACCGGTGAGTCACCTCGACACCCGTAACAATCTCGCTGCCGCACAGCTTATTGCCACGCACGCTCGCGAGAACAATGCCGCGATAATCACGACATCGGTCGGCAATCCGCTGCTACTCGACCTCGTCCTCGACCCGGCGACTATCACACACATCAAACTTTAACAACTATAATCCATAACTTTGCCCATATAAATCATGGTTTGGAAACTCCTCAGAAAAAACATATCGGCAGGACAAATCATCGGCTATGCCCTCGCCAACTTCATCGGTCTTGCCATCGTCATCGGCGCCGTAAAATTTTATGGTGACGTATCCTCGACATGGAACAGCGAAGACTCATTCATCAAAAAAGATTTCCTTATCATCTCCAAGAAAGTGTCTACGCTCAACACGATAGGCGTTTCGAAAAAATCCACCGATTTTGACAAAGACGACATCGGCGACATCGAGCGACAACCTTGGGTAAGAAAAGTCGGCAAATTCACCTCGGCGAACTTTAACGTTATGGCAGAGATTGCCATTCAAGACCGCCGTATGTCAACATACATCTTTTTTGAGTCAATACCCGACGAATTCCTTGACATTAAGCCCGAGGACTGGAAGTTTGACCCACAGCGTCCGGTGATACCCATCATCATGTCAAAAGATTACCTCACGCTATACAACTTCGGTTTTGCCGCCACGCGCAACATGCCACAGCTCTCCGAGTCGCTGATGGGTAGTGTGCCGATGACTATGCGCCTCACCGGCAATGGGCATGACGAACGGTTTAAAGCCCGCATCGTGGGTTTCTCGTCACGCCTGAACACCATCGCCGTTCCCGATGAATTCCTGACGTGGGCAAACGAGCGATATTCATCATCACCGACGCCAAACCCCTCTCGCCTGATCATCGAAGCAAATACCCCCGGCGACCCGAAAATCCAGAAATATTTTGACAAAAACGGTTATGAAGTCGCCGGCGACAAGAACGACAATTCAAAAGCCGCCTACTTTCTGACCATTGTCACCACCATCGTCATCTCTGTTGGTGCAGTGATATCAATACTCGCTTTCTTTATCCTTACGCTGTCGATATTCCTACTGCTACAAAAAAATCGTCAAAAGCTCCACGACCTTATGCTCTTGGGATACACACCGCGACAAGTGGCAATGCCCTATTGCCGACTCATCGCCGGTGTCAATATTGCCGTTCTCATAGCAGCCGTTGCCACCGCGTTGCTTGCATCGACGATGTGGGCAGAGCGTCTCTCTGAGATAGGCATACCCCAGGCATCACCGCTGACAGCCATTGCCGTTGGCGTCGGTATAATCGCCGTTGTCACCGCGCTCAACATATTGGCGATACGCCGCATTGTGACGCGCAACTTTTACAATTCATAGACATCGACACCCCTCTCTGCGCCACAGATAAAAAATCCGATTAAAGAAAAAAAGCAATAATTGATTGGCAAACACTCAAAATTGACTATCTTTGCAAAAGATATGGCAACTCAACTCACGACAGAGAGCTCGTGAGTGCGAGTTTTTGCGTGTGGCGGCATATGAAGCCCCGATCACTAAGACAAATAACAAACAACAAAATAATTAACAATTAATCAACCCTAATTCATCTTCTTATGTGGTTAACCAATTCATCAGTAGGACGTAAGTTCGTGATGTCAATCACCGGAGCTTGCCTCGTCCTCTTTGTGACCTTTCACGTGTTGATGAACTCAGTGGCTATCATCTGGCCGACAGCTTACAACGCCGTTTGCGAGTTTCTCGGTGCCAACTGGTATGCTCTGATCGCCTCTGCCGGCTTGGCATTGCTGTTCATCATCCACATCATCTATGCCTTGGTGCTGACCGTTCAAAATCGTGCAGCTCGTGGCACGGATCGTTATGCCGTGACCGCCATCCAACCCCAAGTTGAATGGTCGTCGAAAAACATGTTCGTGCTCGGCATCGTTGTCGTTGTGTTCATCGGTCTTCACCTTTGGAACTTCTGGGCAAAAATGCAACTGCAAGAGCTTCTCGGCGCTGACGCCTCATCGCTGCCCAAACTCGATGGCGTTGCCGTGCAACCCACTATGGGGACCCTCTTCCTGCAAATGACATTCAGCCAATGGTGGATCTCAGCCCTCTACATTGTCGGCTTCATCGCCCTCTGGTTCCACATGAACCATGGTTTCTGGTCGATGTTCCAAACAGTAGGTTGGAACAACAATACATGGTTGCCCCGCCTCAAATGCATCGCCAAAGCATGGACAACAATCGTCATCGCCCTCTTCGTTGTACAAGTATTTGTGTTCACATATCGCTCATACACAAAATACTATACCGAGAACGTTGAGCTTCAAGAGCAATATGCCGAGGCTTGGAACAAAGCTGCCGAAGCCGAACTCAAAGCCTTCCAAAAAGACATTCAAACAGCTATGGCTGAGTTTATCAACGCCGACCCATACTCAATGGATTTGGCTGCACGTATGGAATTCCAAGAAAAAGCCGAGAAAACTCAGAACGACTTTCTCAAAGCCAATGGTCAAAAATATATCGACCAAATGGGTGCCATTGTCAAAGCATACGACGCTCAATGCTCAAAAATAGCAAAAGATCAGTCACCCATACAACAGCTCGAAATGATGCAAGGTCAGATCAAAAAGGCAGTAGAACAGCTCACCCCTCAATCTGAACAACAACCTCAAACACAACCCCAACATTAAATAACTCAGAGATATGGCAGATCTTAAAAACCTTGAGGGTATGATCGACTCTACCCCCATAATGCAGGAATTCGCCGACATCGAATCGTCGAAACTCCCTGAGTACCAAATAGACTCAAAAATCCCCGAAGGTCCCGTCGCTGAGAAATGGACCAACTATAAAGCTCATCAAAAACTCGTCAACCCCGCCAACAAACGTCACCTCGACATTATCGTTGTTGGCACAGGTCTCGCCGGCGCTTCGGCAGCCTCGACACTTGGCGAAATGGGCTTCAATGTTAAAAACTTCTGCATCCAAGACAGCCCTCGTCGCGCTCACTCTATCGCCGCACAGGGTGGTATCAATGCAGCCAAAAACTACCAAAACGACGGTGACTCGGTTTATCGTCTGTTCTATGACACGGTGAAAGGCGGCGACTTCCGTTCACGCGAAGCCAATGTTTATCGTCTTGCCGAGGTGTCAAACAACATCATCGACCAATGCGTGGCACAAGGCGTGCCTTTCGCTCGCGAATACGGCGGTCTCCTCGCCAACCGCTCATTTGGCGGTGCTCAGGTGAGCCGCACATTCTATGCCAAAGGACAAACCGGACAGCAACTGTTGCTCGGCGCATATGCCTCTCTCAACCGCCAAATCAACAAAGGCACCGTCAAGAGCTATAACCGTCGCGAAATGCTCGACATTGTCATCATCGACGGTCGCGCTCGCGGTATCATCGTGCGCAACCTCATCACCGGCGAAATCGAGCGCTACTCGGCACACGCCGTGGTTCTCGCCACCGGCGGTTACGGTCGTGCATTCTTCCTCTCGACAAACGCTATGGGTTGCAACGGCTCGGCAGCAGTGCAGGCATTCAAAAAAGGTGCCTACCTCGCCAACCTCGCCTTCACACAAATCCACCCCACATGTATCCCCGTTCACGGCGAAGACCAATCAAAACTGACCCTTATGTCGGAGTCTCTGCGTAACGACGGACGCATCTGGGTGCCCAAGAAAAAAGAAGACGCCGAAGCTATCCGCGCCGGCAAGCTCAAACCCACCGACATTCCCGACGAAGACCGCGACTTCTATCTCGAACGTCGCTATCCGGCATTCGGCAACCTCTGTCCCCGCGACATCGCCAGCCGCGCCGCCAAAGAGCGTTGTGACGCCGGTTATGGTGTCGGCACCGGCAACGCCGTGTACCTCGACTTTAAATATGCCATCGAGCGCCTTGGCGAAGACGTCGTTCGCGACCGCTATGGCAACCTCTTTGACATGTATCAAATGATCTCTGACGACAACCCCTATGAGACACCTATGATGATCTTCCCCGCCAGCCACTACACAATGGGCGGCATTTGGGTTGACTATGAGTTGCAAACATCAATCAAAGGTCTATTTGCCATCGGCGAATGCAACTTCTCGGATCACGGTGCAAACCGCCTCGGTGCCTCAGCGCTTATGCAAGGCCTCGCCGACGGTTACTTCGTGCTCCCCTACACGATGCAAAACTACCTCTCAGACCAAATCAAAGTCGCTTGTCCCGAGACCACAGCTCCCGAATTTGACAAAGCCGAAAAAGACGTGCGCGAGCGCATCGAAAAACTTATGTCAATACGTGGCACAAAATCTCCCGACGAAATCCACAAACGCCTCGGACACGTCATGTGGAACCTCGTGGGTATGGGTCGCACACTCCAAGGTCTCGTTCAAGCCACAAAAGAAATCGAAGAAGTACGCAAAGAGTTCTACTCTGACCTGCGCATCGTGGGCAAAGCCGACGACCTCAACACCGAGCTTGAAAAAGCCCTGCGTCTCGAAGACTTCCTCGTCATCGCCAAGATGATGGCTATCGATGCTCTCAACCGCAACGAAAGCTGTGGCGCACACTTCCGCGAAGAATATCAAACCGCCGACGGCGAAGCCGCACGCAACGACGACGACTATATGTATGTCAGCTGCTGGAAATATGCCGGCGAAGGTCAAAAACCCATTCTTCTCAAAGAGCCCCTCAAATATGAGGCTATCAAAGTGCAAACCCGCAACTACAAATCATAATCCCCGTTCTTTAACCCATTAATACGACATTTACAAAATGGAAAAAACTATCAGCGTAAACCTGAAGATTTGGCGTCAACATGGTCCCAAAGAACAGGGTCATTTCGTCAAATATCACCTCGACGGAGTGTCGACCGGCAGCTCATTCCTCGAAATGCTCGACATGCTCAACCAACTTCTTGTTGAGCGTGGCGAAGAGCCCGTGGTCTTCGACTCTGACTGCCGCGAAGGCATCTGTGGCATGTGCTCACTTTACATCAACGGACACCCCCACGGTCCCGTGCAAGGCATCACCACATGCCAACTCCACATGCGCAAATTTAACGACAACGACGTCATCACCATCGAGCCGTGGCGCTCGGCAGCATTCCCCGTGGTGCGCGACCTTATGGTAGACCGCAACGCTTTTGACAAAATACAACAAGCCGGCGGCTATGTATCGTTCAACTGCGGCGGCGCACCCGATGCCAATTCGACACCCATCTCAAAAGAGGTTGCCGACATGGCTATGGACTCGGCAACATGTATCGGTTGTGGTGCCTGCGTCGCAGCATGTAAAAACGGCTCTGCCATGCTCTTCGTGTCAGCAAAAGTCAGCCAGTTCGCACTCCTTCCCCAAGGACAAGTCGAACGCGCACGCCGTGCTCGCGCTATGGTCAAAAAGATGGACGAACTCGGATTTGGCAACTGTACAAACACCGGAGCTTGCGCCGCCGAATGTCCAAAAAACATTCCGCTGTCAAACATCGCACGCCTCAACCGCGAGTTTATTAAAGCCAAATGTAAAGACTGATCTCCACCCAACCCTAAATACCGACGAAGGCTGCACCCCACCGTGCAGCCTTCGCCATTTTCACCCCTCCTATCCCATCTCTAAATCGCAATTTAGAGGCTATGGTCGAGATTATAGAAGATACGCTCACGCTCCACTTGGCGGTTGCCCTCCTGTTGAACTATTCGAATTTTTCGAATAGTTGCCTCTGCCGTCAGCTCGTTGCTGTCGTAGATATTTTTAAGATGTTGATTGATAGCCGAAACAGAGACGCCAAACAGTTCAGCCATAGCTTTTTGCGTAAGCCAAAGTGTTTCGTCTTGAACGTATGCCTGTACTGCTCCGCTACCATTGGGGAGGTTGTAAAGAATGAACTGGATTTCTTTTGCCATAATTAGTGTTTGCTAAAGTTGAGAGTGTCGCGCCGGCGAGGATTTCGGTTTCGCTGTTGTGACTCTCGACAACGAATAGTCCTTATTCTTGATTTCACCCACCGTGCAGCCTTCGCCATTTTAATATCATCTCCTTTGTCGTTATGTTATGGGGTCATAATGAAGATTTCACTGACTTGGCATAAGAAGGAAAGGAATTATGGTTGCTGGCGGTAGAGAGTTGAGGAGGTGCGATAAGTGCCGTTTTGGAGTCGGTAGCGCTCGGTGCCACAGCCCTCCCATCTGATGTATAGATAGCTGCCTTTGATATAATAGCGTCCGTAGGCGTCACCACGCGTCCATCCGCCTTCGTAATACACATATCCCTCTTCACGACAGTTACCTTTAGTGTCAAAGGTTACGCTGCCACGGTAGTCGGCAGAGTTGGCAGTAAAGTAGGTCACCTTTTTGAAGTATCGCTTTGTGGCGACAGGTTTTGTCTGACGTTTTGATGGCGCCAATGCGGCAGTCTGTTTGACAATGTTGGCACGACAACCTTGAATTGACGATGGCGTCGCTGCCCGGCTCGTCAGGGAGATGCCGAGGAGGGCAACAGTAAGTGCCATTGCAATGTTTTTAATGGTTCTTGCAGGCATTATAATAGGAAATTTTATTTAACAACAAGATGTTTATTGCGCGAATGTGTTGACCGGTTATTTGCAACCTCCACAACCCGAGCCATCGTTGGAGCAACCTTCGCCACAATCACAACCTTCGCCACAGTTGCAACCGCCACCACAGCCACAGCCGGCTTGGGGGTGAAGTTCGTCTTCGGTGGCATCGCGCACGAGCAACACCTTGCCGCTGAAGAATATGTCTTTGCCGGCAAGAGGGTGATTGAAGTCCATAATGACTTTCTTGGGAGTGACATCGACGACCATACCCATCATACGGAAGCCATCGGCTGTCATCATAGGCACGGCATTGCCTTTCTTGATCATTTCGTCATCAAATTTGCCGTCAACGAGAAATATGTTGCGGTCAAGTTCGACAACGTGCTCGGGATTGCGCTCGCCAAACGCCTCATCTGCCTTGACGCCCACCTCAAAAGTATCACCCTCGGTTAAGCCCTCGATGGCTTTGGCAAAAGACTCTATGAGTCCCTGTGTCACGCCGAATACGATGCGCTCGGGGTCTTCGGGATCTGTTTGATGAACGAGTTTCTTTGTGCCGTCGGCAGCCACCTGATAAAGGTCATATCCGAGTTCTACATATTTACCGGGTTCTATACGCATTTTATTGTCAGCAGTCATAATCGTAATGGTTTCGTTTAATGTTTTATATAATTTTTATGCAAATATACCTCTATGTTGCCAAACAGCCAAACACTCGACGACAAAAGTCGCGCTCTGAGGCTCGGCATTTGGCGAAATGTGAGGATTTTGCGAACTTTGCAATCTAAACAATAACGTATATGACAAAAACGCTTTATGTCACCGATCTTGATGGCACATTGTTGAGCACAGATGCCACGCTATCTGTCGAGGCTGCAACGTTGCTCGCCTCGCTGACTGCGCGTGGTGCACTCATCACCTGTGCCACGGCACGCACACCGGCAACTGTGCAGCCACTAATGACACCGGCGCGGTTGTCGGTGCCCGCCATTGTAATGACCGGCGCAGCATTATGGACAATCAACGATGAACGACCTCATTTTGAATGTGCCCACTATATGTCGGAGAGCGAAGCTCGGACGCTCGACCGTCTGTTCACAGAATCCGAAGTCTCTGCTTTTATCTACACCCTACCCCACACTCAGCCTGCTCCACTCATCGAGCTATACCATACCGGAACTTCATTATCGCGATTTGAAGAAGCGTTTCTCAGACCTCGCCGCGATTTACCGTTAAAGCACTTTAATCCCGGTTTATTGCCACCAAGAAGAGACGATCGCGTGCTGTATTTTGCGCTCGGTGATAGCATCCGTATCAAGACTCTCGCCGACAAAATCGCCACAGAGACAGATTGTGCCTACTCGTGCTATCCCGACAATTATAATCGCGGAGTGCAGTTGCTCGAAGTCTTTGCGCCCGGCGTATCGAAAGCCGCGGCGATAGCACGCCTGCGCCACCGCCTCGGCGTCGACCGCCTCGTGGTCTTTGGCGACAACCTCAACGACCTGCCGATGATGGCTGTGGCAGACCTCGCCGTCGCTGCCCCCGGCGCCCTCGACCAAGTCAAAGCCAAAGCCGACATCGTCCTCAACGCGAGTGATGCTCCCGTGCCCGAGTTCATCGCTGCAGACTTCGCCTCCCGCCAATAATACACTTATACGCCGACAACGCGTTTAATCAGACAGAGTTGAAGATTAAACAACGCCACTCGCGCCTATTGTGATAACGAAGATAATTGACTAACTTTGTGGCACAATGACAAAACATATCAATTTATGAAAACCAAAGGACGCAATATTTGCGACACGCTCAAGGCTGTACGCAAACAGATAGCAGATGCCAACGAGATAGAATATTTGCCCACAGAATGTCACTTTAAGGGTGAATGTCGGGGCACATGTCCCAAATGCGAACAAGAAGTAAGAGACTTGGAACAAGAGCTGCGCCATAGGCAGAAAGCCGGAAAAGCCATAAAGGTCGCAGGCGTAGCATTGGGAATTGCCGCGCTCGCCACATCTATGCCGGCGTGTTCCACACAAAAAGGATATAACGACTCGGCAGCGGAAATTATTCCGATCCGTTTCCAAGACTACGCCCCCGGCGACTCCATACTACTCAGAGAAAAAGAAATGTTAAGCAAAAAAGGTGCGCTTGTCGTGCAAGGGCATCTGATTGACAACGAATGTAAAGAACCTATTGCGTTTGCCCCGGTTGAGGCTAAACTTTCAAAAAAGAAAACAGCAACAGATTTGGATGGAAATTTCACCCTCGAGGTGAAGCAAGGAGACGTAATAACGGTGTACTGTGTTGGCATGCAAGAACGCACTATTAAACTTTCAGAAATGAATCTGGAAAAGATCAATATCATCAGTTTGACAGAAGGTAAAGCTTTATTAGGGGATGTCATTATTATCAAAAATGATAAAAAGGATAAAAAGGATAAATCATCAAAAAAATAAAGCGATGAAACGCCTTGCCCCTCTCATCTGCATCGACCGCCATCGTCTTTCAATAGATGGTGAAGGGGTCACCACACTCGTGGCATTCCACGGTTGTCCTCTGCATTGCAAACACTGCCTCAATCCTCAATGTCTTGAAGCCGACGGTATATGGCAGGAGATGGACACAGAGCAATTGTTGAAGAATATTGAGATGGACAACCTCTACTTCTTGGCGACAGGCGGAGGCATCTGTTTTGGTGGAGGCGAACCGCTCTTGCATAGTTCATTCATCAAAGATTTTTGCAAGCAGTGCCCTGACGGATGGCAATTTACGATGGAAACGAGTCTAAACGCCCCTCGCCATCACTTGGAGGACGTCACTCCCTTCATCGACGCCTTCATCATTGATATCAAGGACATGAACCCTGACATATATCAAGCCTACACCGGCAAAAGCAACCGACAAGTTATTGACAACCTTGTTTGGCTCTCCACTCACGCCAAGTGCAAAGACAAAATCATCATCCGCCTTCCACTCATTCCGCAGTTCAACACCACGGAAGACCGAAATCACAGTCGCCGATTTCTAAAAGACTTAGGATTTGAAAACTTTGACGAATTTGAATATGTGATCAAGCCACCTACAAAAGCAAAGTACACACTAGTTTGTAATACAGAGGAAGGAATAAAGGAATTGCCTTTGGAAGGTGAATTCCTCCAGGGGTGTCCAGCCCCATTTGATGTCGATTTTAATGTCGATTTTGATTTTGAAGACAAATCTAAATGACCGGCGGTTTTGCAAGTAAAGTTAACAGAGAGGGGCGGTTGTCGTTATATATTGTTAAATAGCGGCGGTTTTGACAGCCGAAGACTAAACATTGGTGTTTTTGGGGTGTCATTATAAGCGACGTTGCTCAGCGTTGGGCTTTATGCCGTATTGCCGGTTGCGTCACGGGCATATCTCTATGGTTGCGTATGCACGTATTTTTCAACATATTATCATCATTATCTCTGCAATATAAGCGTATAATTATCAATTGAAGATGAAATTAAAACCGCGTTATATTATAACGACTCTTGCCGTCTGTGGCACATTGTTCGCCACTATGGCATACAACATCAAGGGTACAGCCGTCGATGATGACGGCGAGCCACTGATCGGAGCGTCCGTGCGCTTGTTGCGCGCTCGTGACAGTGTGGCGATAAAGACTGCCGTCGCCGACAATGCCGGCGGCTTCACGCTGCGTGATGTCTCTCGCGGACGTTATATCGTCGAAGCGTCATACGTGGGCTACATGCCGCGTTACAACAATGTCGATGTCAGCGACCGCAATATCACGCTTGATACCCTGCGACTCAATCCTGACACTTACGTATTGCGTGATGCCGTTGTCGTTGGCGTGCGCACTCCGGTGAAGGTTATGGAAGATACCATAGAGTTTGCCGCCGATGCTTACAAGACCGCACCCAATGCCGTCGTCGAAGATCTGTTGAAACGCCTGCCGGGCGTCGAAGTCGGCAGTGATGGCAAGATAACGTCAAACGGCAAGGAGGTAACAAAGATACTCGTCGACGGCAAGGAATTTTTCAGCGATGACCCCAAGGTGGCATCAAAAAATCTGCCGGTAAATATGATTGACAAGCTGCAAGTGGTGGATCGCAAGAGCGACCTCGCACGCATCACCGGTGTCGATGACGGCGAGGAAGAAACGGTGATCAACCTCACGGTCAAAAAGGGCATGAAAAACGGCTGGTTTGGCAATGCCGAGGCAGGATATGGCACAGACTCTCGCTACAAAGGTTCGTTCACCGTCAATCGCTTTTGGAATGACAATCAGCTGACATTGCTCGGTGGCATTAATAATATCAACGAGCCGGGATTTACCGATGGCGGCGGACGTTTCCGCCGATTTGGCGGTGCCGACGGCGTGACGACATCAAAGGCTCTCGGTCTCAACTTTAATGTCGGCAATGGTGAGATATTCCGCATTGGCGGCGATGTGATGTATTCATACACCGATGCTCGCACGACGACGACACGCGACCGACAATATCTGTTCACCGACTCCACATCATACTTCAATGCCGATAAAATCGCTCGCGACAAGGGTCACAACGTGCGCGGCGACTTCCGCCTGCAATGGAAACCCGACTCGCTCAACACCTTTGAGTTCCGTCCCAACTTTTCATATAACAGTTCTGACTCTTATTCGTTTGAAAACTCACTGACCTCTGCCGGTGATGCTGCGCGCACCGCCGTCACCCAGTCTCGCAACACGGCGACATCAAACGGCAATTCGTGGGAATTTGGTGCCTCACTTATTTATAACCACAAATTTGCCTCGCGCCCCGGACGTTCGTTCTCGGTGCATGCCTCAATCAACACGTCAAACATCCATGAGTATGAAGACACTTGGTCACGCAACCTCTACTATCTGTTGGCAGATCAGACCGAATTGTATGACCAATATAACACCAACCACACATGGTCAAACACAATGTCGGCACGTCTGACATGGACCGAGCCTCTCGGCAACCCCAAGAAGGGCAATTATCTGACTCTCGCCTACAACATACGCTATCGTTGGAACAATGCCGACCGTCTGACATACGACAACCCCAATCCCGACCCCGAGGGCACAATCTATGGCGGTCTCGTGGGTATGGATAACCTCATATTCAACGAAGACCTCTCAAATTCGTTCCGCAACAACTATATGAGTCAGGACATACGCCTCGGCTTTAAGCATGTGACACGCACGCAAAACATCAATGCCGGCATCTCACTCGTGCCACAACGTTCATCGTCACACGACTTGATAAACTCAGCACGCGACATACCCGTGCGCACGACTTTCAACATCGCCCCCTTCCTGCGCTATCGCTGGAAAATCTCAAAATCGCGGTCCATGAACATTGATTATCGCGGTCGCTCGTCACAGCCTTCGATGTCGCAGTTGCAACCCGTGGAAGACAAATCTGACCCATTGCACATCGTTGTCGGAAATCCCGACTTATCGCCGACGTTCACTCACAACCTGCGCTTCCGTTTCCAAGACTTCAGCTCTGAAGCACAACGTTCGATAATGGCAATGGCAATGGCATCTGTGGTGCAAAACTCAATAGTCTCCAACACCGTTTTTGACAAAACCACCGGTGGGCAGACAACAACATACAACAATGTCAACGGCGTGTGGAATGCCTTTGGTATGTTTATGTTCTCCATGCCGTTCTCGGGGCTTAAAACCCTGCAATTTAACGTTCACACCGGCATACGCTATCAACACGATGTGGGCTTTAACAACGGCTTGCGCAACACTTCGTCATCACTCAACTATGACATCGGTCCGGCATTGGCATGGCGTCCCGACTACATCGAATTGGAGCTGCGTCCGCGCTATGCCATACAGTCCACCCACAACTCACTGCAAGCAGGCTCCAACCGCACGGTTCACACATACGGCGGAATGTTCTATGCCGCCTATAATTCGCCATTCGGCTTGGTTATCAATTCGGACTTGAACTATTCGGCAACCTCGGGATATTCTGACGGCTATGACACCAAACAATGGATGTGGAATGCCGGCATCGCCTATCAATTCTTGCGTGACCGCTCGCTGACGCTTACGCTCAAAGCCTACGACCTGTTGGCACAGCGCAAGAATGTGCGTCGCACTGTCACCGCCAACTATATCGACGACACGCGCTACAACTCACTCGGCAGATACTTTATGGTGACCGTTGCCTATCGCTTCAACACCTTTGGCAAGGGCAACGAACCCTCGTCACGCAACGACGATCGTCGCGGCGGTCCCGGTGGTCCGCCCCCCGGCAGACGTCCTTCGGGTCCCCCTCCCGGTGGCGGCGGTCGCCCCTTCTGACAAGCTCATCTCCTCTCCCTCCACTATAATCTTCCCTTAGCTCTGCCTCGGCAGATGTCGGACTTTATACCGGCAAAAGGGTAATGCCACAATTCGGGGCTGTGACACATCGTCTGTTACTGCCCCGTTTGTTTTTTTTGACACTGTCGGGAGTGGGGTGTTGGGAGATATTGGCTACCTTTGCCGAGTTTTTAAGGTTGAGACCATAGCCTGATTAGGTGTCGGTTTCAGACATTGGCAATTTTGAAAGTATGACTGATTTTAAAGAAGTTAACGATAATTATACGCTTGCCGAAGCTGTGCGTGAGGCTCAGCGTTGCTTGCAATGTAAGGTTCCGGCATGTCGCCGCGGGTGTCCTATCTCTAACGACATACCTCAGTGGATAGCACAGGTGGCAAAGGGCAATTTTGGCAATGCCATGTCGATCATCAACACGCGCAGCAACCTGCCGGCAGTCTGTGGTCGCGTGTGCGGTCACGAGCGTCAGTGCGAGGGCAGTTGCGTGCTCGGCAAAAAAGGTTGTCACATCAATATCGGCAAGCTCGAACGTTTTGTCGCCGATTTTGACTGGGAGGCGGGCTTGTCACACGAGTCTATCCCCGAGAAGAGTCGCGGTGCTGTCGCTGTCATTGGCAGCGGTCCTGCCGGTCTCACCATTGCCGGCGATCTCGCACGACAGGGTTTTCGTGTCGAGATCTTCGAGATGCAACCCGAGCCCGGAGGTGTGCTCACTTTCGGCATTCCCGAATATCGCCTGCCCAAAGAGGTTGTGCGCAGAGAAATCAAAAAAATCGAAAATCTCGGTGTCACCATACATCTCGGCACAGTCATCGGGCATAAGTTTACCATCGACGACCTTTTCGCACAAGGTTTTGACGCCATATTCATGGGCACCGGCTCGGGTCGCCCCAAGAAACTCGACATACCGGGCATAAATCATATGGGCGTGCGTCAGGCAATATGGTTTTTACGCCGAGTGAGCTTGTATCAAAGCGGAGCCATCAGTCGTGAGGAAGTCGTTGTCGGCGATGGTGACAAGGTGGCGGTAATCGGCTGTGGCAACACGGGCATCGATGCGGCACGCACGGCAGTGCGCATGGGTGCCACCGAGGTCACCGTCATATATCATCGTGACATCAGTCATATGTCGGCATTGCGTGCCGAGTATGATGAAGCCGTCAACGAGGGCGTGCATTTTATGTGGAACGCCTCGGTGACATCTGTCGAGGGTGGCGAGGGTAACCGCCTGCGTTCAATCACCATTGAGTGTGACGGAGAGACTTCTGTTATGCCTCTCGACAGGCTTATACTCGCCGTGGGCTCGGCTCCGGCATCACGCATCGTCTCAACCACCGAGGGTGTCGAAGTCGATGAGCACGGCTATGTGCTCGTGCGCGACACCGATCCATATGGCATGACCACGCGTCGCGGAGTGTTTGCCGGCGGTGACGTCTCCAACCGTCCGGCGACAGTCGTTCACGCCATGCAAGATGCCAAGCGTGTCGCCGAGGGTATTGCCAAATATATCGATGCCATCAAGCTCATGCAAACCATTTAACATTATGCTAATTTTATCCAACCATTAATCCACAATATCAAATGTTTATCGTAATAGTCAACTATAAAAAGCCTATGAGCGTCGTCGAGCAATATCTCGCCGCTCATCGCGAGTTTCTCGACCGTCACTTTGCCACAGGCGTCATCATCACATCGGGACCTCAGGTGCCACGCACCGGCGGCATATATATGCTGCGCACGACCGACAGAGAGGCTGCCGAACGATTGGTGGCGCAAGATCCGTTCTATGTGCAGGAAATCGCCGATTATAAGATTATTGAGTTCACGCCCACAAAGTTTGCCGACACAAATCTGAAATCTTATTTGTTATAATCCGAGGTAGATGCCATCGCCGATCTCCAAGGCTTTGTGACATTCAGCCATATCAGCATTAGCAGACAAAAAAACAGAGCGTCGTTCCCTTCACGGGAGTGACGCTCTGCAACATTATGAAACACTTATACTTACATTGATAGAATGCTTAGTCGATGGCTTCATCGGCAGCATATCCGCCCATTTCGCGAATGGCGTTTTTGAGCATAACATACTGTTGGAAGAGGTGGTTGACGGGAACTTCGTCTTTGGTGTAATCGTGCATCGGTGATTTGAGGAAGAACGACAGGAAGCGTTGGATGCCATAGCGTCCGGCGCGTGCTGCAAGGTCACTCAGGAGCACGAGGTCAAGGCAAAGAGGAGCAGCGAGGATTGAGTCGCGGCAGAGGAAGTTGATCTTTATCTGCATGGGGTAGCCCATCCAACCAAAGATGTCGATGTTGTCCCAACCTTCTTTGTTGTCGTTGCGCGGGGGATAGTAGTTGATGCGCACTTTGTGGTAGTAGTTGGTGTAAAGGTCGGGTTGTTTTTCGGGAACGAGGATAGACTCGAGTGTCGAGAGTTTTGAAACCTCTTTTGTGCGGAAGTTTGCAGGCTCGTCGAGCACGAGACCGTCGCGGTTGCCGAGGATATTTGTTGAGAACCAGCCCGAGAGACCGAGGCAACGTGTGCCGATGATGGGAGCGAAGCCTGATTTAACGAGGGTTTGACCTGTTTTGAAGTCTTTGCCGGCGATAGGCATATGAGTCTTCTCGGCGAGTTCCCACATTGCGGGAATATCAACGGTGGTGTTGGGAGCACCCATGATGAAGGGGCAACCTTCGTTGAGAGCGGCATAAGCATAGCACATTGAGGGTGCCACGTGCTCTTTATCGTCGGCTTTCATAGCGGCTTCGAGAGCAGCGAGTGTGCCGTGTACTTTTTCGTCTACAGGTACATATACTTCGGTAGAAGCAGCCCAAAGTACAACCACGCGGTTAACGCCGTTGGCGGCTTTAAAGTCGCGAATGTCTTGGCGTATTTGTTCTGCCATTTCCCAACGTGTTTTGCCGACCATGATATTGTCGCCATCGAGACGTTTTGCATAGTTGTGGTCAAAAGCGGCACGGAGAGGTTTGATGTTTACGAGCTCGTCTTTTACGGGTTCGATATCTTTTTCTTTGAGCACTTCGGCGTTGATGGCTGACTCGTATGCGTTGGCGGGATAAACGTCCCAAGCACCAAAGACGATGTCTTTGAGTTGTGCCATAGGCACGATTTCGTCATATTTGAGATACTTTTTGTTCTCGCCTTCACCTACGCGAATGCGGTCATACTGTGTCATCGAACCTACGGGTTTTGCAAGACCTTTGCGGGTCATAAGCACACCTGTCATAAAAGTTGTTGTGACGGCGCCGAGGCCGACAACCATAACGCCGAGTTTGCCATCGGCGGGTTTAACGTTAGTTTTGCTCATTTTTTAGTAAGTTGAGTTTTGATTTATTCTAAATTAATGTGCCCCTTGGCAAGAGTCGCCCCATAAACCGAAACCATCGGCAGAGAGAATTTTTTGGGGTGCTTCAAAAGAGCGTGTAAAAGTACATATAGTTTTTGATACAGCGGCAGAAAAAGCGTCAAAAAATGAACCCCATTTTGTTAAATTTACATAACGAAGTAGCGTTTTGGCAAATATAGGTTAATTTAATACTATTTTTAGCGCGCAAACGTAAACTATTGCAAAACACGCTAAATGCCGTTTTGTGTCATTCCCGGTACATTTTTGATAGCATAAGCCTCAAAAGCAGTACCCGTAGTGCACTCCAATCAACAAAACACGAGAGGCTACACCCTGCTTGATGCAGCCTCTCGTATGAGATGTTCATTATTTATTTATATGTATGCTTTACTTCACAATCTTGGTCGTGCGGTGCGAGCCGTCGCTGTATCGGGTGGCGACGATGGTGATGCCGCTCTCAGCCGGGGCTTGCAGGCGTCGTCCCGACAGGTCGTAGTATTCGGTGGCGATGACCTCGGCAGCCTCATCGGCGGTGACATCGGTGACGCCGTTGGTTATGGGCAATATCTCTTTAAACTTGCCCCACTCGGGGTGGGCACGATAAGCCTCGATAGCCTCTGCCGGCACATAGAGCGTGGCGCGCCCGGTGATGCCCAATTCCTCATTATCACCCTCGTTTTGGAAGGCATTGGTCGCGGCAGTCGGCGGCACCTCATATTCACAAATCACACTCTCTATTTTAAAGCAGTCTCTAAAAGAACACCACTCAAACGATGGTGATTTGCCGGTTTTTGATTTTGTAATATGCAGACACTTCAAATTCTTATCGCCAATGGCAAAACGTCCGCAATCGACACTACCGGGCAACACCAAGGTGTCATTTTCACAAAAGAAGGAGCCGGAACAGAAGGTGCTAAAGCCATCTTCTATTTCAGCATATTTGACGGCAAAATTGCAATAACTGCCCAGATTAATATTGGCACGAAGATAGAAATAATCAAGATCTTGGTAATTCCAAAAATCTATTTCAACAACAGTTGATGGTACATTGATATGTTTAATATTGGATTGTAGATATGTTTGCCACCCTTTAAAGACTTTCAATCCTTCGGGCAAGACTATTTCGAGGTCACTTGTTTCATTCTCATGATAAAAAGACAATTTTTCAAACCCCCAAACAGGGTATATGGTATCATTTATTGTTACCTCAGAGGGGATTGTAATTTTTCCGGAATAAACCTTTGCTTCGTCTCTGTTTGCCACGACATAGGCACCACCGCCATAATTGGGGTCTTTTTTGCTAAACAGCATGTATTTCACGCCATCAATATCATAAACATCTTCTTCGGCACTCATGCTTGCATAGCCGAACACACCGGCAACAAGGATTGCTGCTATTTTATATATCGTTTTCATAATCGTCATTTTACAAATTTATATGTGTCTGTTTTAACTCCGTCAATCATCATCGCGATAACACACATACCGCTCGGCACCTCACTCAGATATAATCTGACCTTCTTTGCGCCAAGTATGCGCTCGGTGTTCACAATGTATTTGTTGTTGTTGAAATCATAAACCTCAAACATCGGCACTTTGTCACTTGAATACGTGACGACTGCCGTTTGAGTCGTGCGATCGTATGTAACGTCCGTAATACTTCCATTTGGCGGAGTGACAATCGGATGGTTGTCACAACCTATCATAGTTGTGATATATGGAATTTTGTTCGACCCCGATACGATAATCTGACAAGTGTCGTTTTCAGGTAAAGAGAAACGTCGTTCAATTGGTAACGAGAGAGAGGTGATAGTGCGAGTTATTATCTCATCTGTTGTTAAGTTTCTCAACACCACCTTTGCCGGAAGTTCAGCCTCACCAATGGAAATTGTAGTTGAATAGTTTCCTAATTCAAGAGAAACCGTATTGTATTCTGTCGGGCAATACGCGTTATAGTTTAACGAAGGATCACCATATACATGGAAGTTTACACGTTGAAAAACATGATATTGACTAACAAATTGCAACTCTGCGATATCCCAATATCCCCCGCCTTGGGTTTCCAACAAACGTTTATTTCCGGCGCTCAAAATATCATAAAGGCGGTAAATTGGTTTTCTTGTCACCGGGTCTGTCCAACCATTATAAGTGTATTTATTCGGCCAAATTGCATCGGTCATACCCAATAGCAGTGCGTCACTCCAGCCTAAATATGTTACATTTGAAGAGGCAATCACGGCAATAGGACCATACTGACGTCTGACAAGTTCGGCAACAAGGCAATTATTGTAGTAGTAATGATTGGCGGTGGAACAGGAGATGCTAAAAACAAGAGGTGCAGATTTGTCAGAGTTAAGGTGTTGGCAAGCAAAATAATCAAAATCATATTCAGCCCAACCTTTAACGCTACCATGACCATTATACACACCAAAATTGATGCCATTATTGAACGCATCTATCATCATTTGTTTTGTACCATCCCACATGAAATTCGGTTTTTTGAGATATGCCGGCAACTCGGTGGCATAATAAGCATTATTATTGTCAAAATTAAGGTACCAAATACTGGGGTTTGGAGTATGATTCGCATTATAAATACGTTGTGTCGTAATATCAGATGCTTGTAAAATGTCTCGTACTTCTTCTAATGTTGGGATAAATCTATCCGGATCTTTTATTCCGGTATTTTTATTGGCTCCATATTCACCACCGACAAAAGCCCTGCCATAAGAAGCGAAATCGTTGTATAAACCTTTTTCATATTTGATTATTTTTTGGACGGCAGACATCGCATCGGGTGTACAATAGACAGGGATGCGTCCGTATGCCACATCCGGCATCATATCACTGTCGCCATCCATACACATATAATAAAAGTCCGTGGTTGAGTCTGCGGCCTTTTTGGGTTGCCATAACTTTTCCGCAACAGAATTACCGGGGACGCATGCGTCTGTTCCAATAATAAGTACATTTGTGAGATTGGGGAGTGTGTTATAGAAATATTTAATCGTGTCTTGAACTTGTTGTTGAGTCCAGCTCCAACTACCGACAGAATGCACACGATAACCAAGATTTTTCTTCCACTCTCGCAGACTGTCGACCGCAACATCAAAGCTACTGCCGTATGTAACAATCAGATAATCCTCCGTTTCATCAAAACCAAACGGAACGATAGTGACATCGCCGACGATGCCGGCTTGTGTTGCGACATCATTTTCGTTGCTTTCGGTGGCAGGGTTGGTGACATAGTCATCGCCGAGGATGCTATTTAGTGTGCGATTGGTGTATGAGTTGAATGCCGCCGAGCGGTTGGCGGTTGTGCTTTGGACTGAGACGCCGGGAGTGTAGACAACATCGATGTCGAGTGAGGTGAACACGCGCAGGC
>CAVCBR010000022.1:0-31078 GCA_963600695.1 bacterium | reverse complement strand
GTTTTATGTTTTACAACAGGTTGTAGAAAGGGGCTGCGCCTATTTTGACACAGCCCCTTCGCGGATTTGTTTGAGTGTAATGCGCAAAGTCTTTTGTGTAGGGACTCCGTCTTGCAAATATCTTATTGAAGCATAGTTAGCCATTGACTCGACATAAATGATGTCTTCGGCGGCAATATCTAACCTCGAGTCGTTGGTGTTGCCGAGAAGGTGGCATATATGCTTGTCGCCAATTAGAGGTGTGGAAGAACCAAGGTTTGGCGGCTCATGCGTATTTTTTGTTCCTACGTTCTCGGTAAGCATCATTTGACGTTTTTCCAATAGCTTGTTGATAGTGCGCACTTCTTGTAGCGACTCACGCAGCTGCCAATTTTTGTTGCGTATATACGTGCCGATATACAGGAAGATTGTGCTCGACCCGATGTAGTATAAAAAGTACGTGTATGGGACCAAAGTGAAATGTCCGTTATTATACCATATATCGCAAGTGTGATTGCAATTATAGGCGCCATTGAGCGTGGTGAGCACAACAGCCAACACCGGTGTGTTGACAAGAAACAGAACAACTGAGTTGCGATGCACGGTCAATAAAGGCAATTTGGCGTCTAAGGGCATTTTGAGGACATACGTTGTGAACAACCCCACCAAAATACCGGTAACAAAGGTGGCAATGCTGACGGCTATGAAATATGACAAACGTTTATCTCCCAACATCTCGACGTTAAAAGGAGAAATAAGCCCCATCATCAGGAAGGTCATTAAACCGGCAATGACGCTCTCACGCACTATGCGTATGTTGCGACTTTGACTGAAAAACGATTTGATTGCGGAATTGGCTCTTTTGTTGTTTGTGGTCATTTTGCTCGATTTATTACGTGAGTGCAAAGGTATGTATTGCATTATTGACTTCCAAACAGGCTACAGCTATGAGTGTTTGTTTTGGGACGAAATGCAGAGTTTGGGACGAATGACATACGTTCTGTCCCAACCTGCCCGGCATATATCCCCGACTATTGCTCATTATGCGCGATCAATGTTCCTTTGCTGCCGCAAATTGTGAAGGATAAATGATTTTAAAGACAAAACGCATAATGACGAAACAAACAAAAATTTTTTGCCTCATTGGCATACACGCTGCTTTGATGCCGGGTGTAGCCATCGCACAAAATGACACGACGCGCACGGATTTTGATGACACTGCCATCGTTCTGCCCGAGTTTACAATAAAAGATCTGACACCGCGCAGCAAGGTTAAAGGCGATGCCATACGCACGGTTGTTGTCGGCTCGATGCTCGCGCAGGCAGGTTCATGTGTCGATGTCCTCAATCGTATTCCCTCGCTAAAAACAGACGATGATGGCGTGGTCGAAGTTTTGGGACGAGGCACTGCCGAGGTGTATATCAATGGGCGCAAAGTACAAGACTTGCAAGAACTCTCGCGATTACAATCCGAGCAAATCAAAACGATTGATGTTGTACAAAATCCGGGTGCCCAATATGCGGCTTCGGTCAAGGCTGTGGTGCGCATTACATTGAAAAAGCCAAAGGGTGAAGGCTTGAGTTTTGTTGACAAAGCCGGTGCTGCTTATCGTTATGGCTTTGCTGCGAATAACAACCTTGATTTAAACTATCGTGTGGGAGGACTTGATGTCACCGGTTCGTTTTGGGCAGGTGTAGATCACACTCAGGAATATTTTCAAGAAAACGCTCTTGTATATAAGGTCGGTGAGCATAATTATCTTGGCAAAAGCAAACAACACGCGCCATTTAAATGGTCAGGGTGGTCTCCTCAGCTTTCAGTCAATTATACGGCTGATGACAAGCACTCGTTTGGAGCATATTATAAATTTGACCGCAGACCGAGTCAGACTACCATTGGCTGGCTGAACACGAACTCTTACGAGGACGGTGCATATACAGAACTATTAGAAAGCGATATAGCACAAAAAATAACCTTTAGCAAACATATATTTAACGCATACTATAATGGCATCATTGGCAATTTTGGTATCAATTTTAATTTTGACGGGCTGTTTGATGTAAATGATGACACCAACGCCACAAACGAAACAATAACAGACGCTTCGGGCATAACAAAGTTTCGTGGTGTAGATAATTACACACAGAGCAAAAACCGGTTTTGGGCGACAAAGCTGGTGTTTGTGCACCCTGTGTGGAAAGGCAACCTTTTGTTTGGTGGTGAGTATAGTCGCAACAATCGCACCGATGTCTATTCGGTGGTGAGTAAAGAAAGCCTTCCTATGGTCAATACAGACACGCGCATCAATGAGTCTGTGGTATCGGGATTTTTGGAATATGACCGACAGTTGGGGCGTGTCAATGCAAAAGTCGGCGTGAGATACGAATATCTTTCAACCGGTTATTATGAATTTGGCATAAAGCAAGATGACACAAGTCGCTCGTATGGCAATTGGTTTCCGACGCTAACGCTTAATATGCCGGTGGGCATTGCTCAGCTGAGTCTTTCATATCGCCGAGATATAAAGCGACCTGATTATGGTGATTTGACAAGTTCGACAATATATGTCAATAAGTATGCTTATCAAACCGGCAACCCTTATCTTAAACCGACATATTCGCACACATTGTTGTTGAATGCTGCTTACAGAGATTTTAATTTTGCCGTCAATTATTCTCACACAAAGGATGTTGTGACGTTGGTTACCGAGCCATATCCCGGCTCTGACGACCCATTGTTGAGCATCATTCACCCTGTGAATACGTCAAAGGGCTATGACAAAATGGTGCTCAATGCTTCATATCGTCCGGTGATAGGGGTGTGGCATCCAATGGCAAGTGTAAGTTGGGTTATGCAAAATTACAAGACATTGACGGCTGATGGGACTGAAAAGACAATGAACCACCCTCTTTGGTTGCTTGTTTGGAATAATGATATTGAGTTGCCTGTGAATTTCAGACTTAATGCGTTTGTGCAGTTTAGGACCAAGGGCGATTATGACAACCGCCGCGCAGATGCCGTTTCATGTAATGTCGGTGTTGGACTGCAACGCGATTTTGACCTGAAAGCCATGGGTAAACTCACAGCCGACGTGCGTTGCTATGATATTTTCAACACTAACAAGAGTGAGATAACAATGTTCGGTATCAGAGAGTTGACATCTTTTAATCCGGCACGGCGATATTTTTCATTGACGGTGACATGGAAGTTTAACGAGGCGAGAAGCAAATATCGCGGCACCGGTGCCGGAAAAGAACAGCGAGAACGTATGTAACATCGTGACAAGCAATCCAGGCAACAGTTTTGAATAGGTATAATACCTTAATGTCAAATCGCCGTGGCATGTGGAATGTCGCGGCGATTTGTTATTATTCTGCTTGTGTCTTATTCGAGTCCGGGGAGGCGTGGCGCTTCGAGGAGACGAAAACTTTTGCGATGTTCGACACAAGGACCATATTCGGCTATTGCCCGCCGGTGCTCGCGAGTGGGATATCCTTTGTTGACTTCCCAATGATATTGGGGGTATTGCGCGGCGAGTTGTGTCATGCAGGCGTCACGGTGTGTCTTGGCGAGTATCGATGCCGCAGCGATGTTGGCATATTTGCCATCGCCCTTGACTATCGTTTGCCACGGCACTTCGCGCCACGGCTTGAAGCGGTTGCCGTCGACGACGATGGCACCGGGGGCGTGCCCGGCGGCGGCGAGCATATCGAGTGCGCGGTGCATAGCCAAAATTGACGCGTTGAGTATGTTGATTTTGTCGATTTCGGCGGCAGACACAGAGGCGACAGCCCACGCCACTGATTGCTCGCGAATTATCGGCTCGAGGATGTCGCGCTGATGCTCGGTGAGCTGTTTTGAGTCATTGAGCAAGGGGTGAGTGAAGTCATCGGGAAGTATCACGGCGGCGGCGAATACCGGACCGGCGAGACAGCCGCGACCGGCTTCATCACAGCCGGCTTCACTGATGCCGAGAGTCAGACAGGGAGGCAGTGCCATTAATAATAGTCTTAATCTGTGGGGTTGTTATCGTTTTATGAATTTGAGATTTGCGCGGCAGCCGTTTATGCTGACAATATACACGCCGGGAGCGAGTGTCGCGATGTCTGCGGTGTTGCCGGTGACGCTTGTGGCGAGGACGCCGGTCGTGGTATATATCGCCAGATTGTCAGCACTGCCGGCGCCGTTAACGGTCAGCGTGTCGCCATCAATGTCGAGGGTGTATGATTTAGGATCATCGATGGTGATATTTTGCACGCCGGCATTGTTGTCCCACACGCGGTATAGAGCCATACCGTTTGCCGGACAGTATTGGTAGAGGTAGAATGATGATTCATCGATAGGCTCGGCTATCAGCCAGTTGAATGTCGAATAGTTGCCTCCCGTGGAATATCCTTTGTCACCGATAGGGTCAAACGAACCGATTACTGTCGATGTAGTGAGATTGCGCAATGTGAAGCCGCCGACATAGTTCTTGCCGGAATTGTGGGCGAGGAGCACGTTGCCGCGAATTACAAAGCGAGCACAGCCGCCGGTGGCATTGCGTGCCGGAGCTGTCGTCGAAGCGCGGTCTGTGGCAACATTTGTCGTCTCGCCGCCATTATACTCGGCGATACCCACGGAGCGCACATTGTATAGCCAGTTTTCAGCATTATTGTCAATGGGCACGACATATCCGGCGGCGGTGGCGGTCATAGTGATGTCACCTGATTTTGTCGCTGACATCACCTTGCCGTTTTTCATACGCATGATGTTGACGGCAGTCTGATTTTTTGAGAATAGGTACAAGTAGCCGAGTTCGCCCAAAACATCGCCGGAGGCGTTGATGAAGTCAGTTTGTCCGTCCAAAGGCATTTCGGCGTCAAAGCGCACCGGTTCGCCGGGATTTGCAAAATCCACACCGGCGGGGTATATGATATATGAGTGAGATGTGCCGGTAAGTTTGTCATCGCGTATGATGATGTTGCCGGCATCGTCACGAGCTATGCCCCAGCCGGCTCCGCCGGGCATCGAGCCGATGCAACCTGTTTTGTCAAATACATAGACGAGTTTGTCTGCGCAGTCATTGACATATATGCGCTCACCGATGCCGGTGCCCTGTTTGGCATTTGTGCCGTCGATGTGGTCGGGGGCATTTGAGGTTGACACCGAGTTTATCCACAGACGCTCGATGCGAACATCCGAGTCCGGCGCCGGGTCTTCGGCAGGTTTTGAGGTGTCAAAAGTCGCCGTTGCGCACCCTTCGCCAACGACGATGAATTGGAGGGTGTTGTCGTTGCTCATTGCCGTGCGGGCAATAGCTGCGGTGTTGCAAGGCAGGGAGGTCTCTATCGGGTCGGTGACATCGCTGGTGGCGGCAAAGCCTGATGACATGTCGACAACGATTGCGCCATATTTCTCCGTGCCCACGGGCTGCATGGCATATACTTTTTTGCCGCGACGAGCAAACGACCAACCGGCGAGGGAACAAATCTCAGCGGTGTTGGTGGCGAAGACATTTACTCGCGGCGTGCCGAGACGTTCTATGCGATATTCGGTGATTGGCGCCCCTTTTGATGTCGTTTCGACAATAAAATTCTCGCGAGCCGTGGGGGTGACGGTGAGTCTGTAATTGTCAAGCTCTTTGGCTGTCACCCCCGAGCCAAAAGGGATGGTGGCAAAGAGTTGTCCGTTGCCACCTTGGCCATCGATGACCATCAGGCTTAGCGGTTGGTCGGCGGACGCCGCCGTGGTGATGTACGCATACCAACGATCGGCAAGTTTGCCACTGACGGCGAGCCGGTGACAACCGTCGTATGTCGCGGTCTCACTATCGCTGTAAATGACTGTCGGCGTCGTGCCTCCGGTGTATGCGTAAAGAGTTGTCCCTTTTTGACTGATACCCAACAGACGATTGTCTATGGTGACGGCTATCGAAGATAAAGCCTCAGGTGTGGTTACGCTTCTGTCAAGTTGTCCCGAACGGGCGTCAACGGTGTATATTGTGTTGCCGTTGGCACCGAGGATAACCCACGTGTTGTCAGAGACGTTATAGACAACATCAACGACTTCGCTCTGAGCAATTTCCGAGTTCCAAGTCGCGGTTTGTGTTATTGTCGGCAGATACCAACCGCGGTTGGTGGCGGCAATCTCGGGATAATCTACCTTGTTGGGTGTTACAGATGACAAGGGGTCAAGCTCGGGAAGATCATTGGGGTCAAGGTTGTCGGTGGTGATGAAGTCACAGCCCCAATCGCCAAACTTCTTGTATTCGGTTTTGTCGTTCGTTGTCCACATGTTGACTTTAAGTCCGGCGTCATGAAACTTGTCGACGGTGGCTTTGTCAAAATAGCCTTTTTGAATGTCGACGTCTATGCCGAGTTCTACGCACCAATCAAAATGGTTTGCCCAATACTGTCCGGTGAGGAATTGTATGGTGATGTCGGGATAATTTTTGCGTATGTATTCGAGGCACGGTTTCATCGAAGTCAGAATTATGCACTTGTTGCGGAAACCATTGTCCTCAATAAATTTTATCAACAGAGGGATGTTTGACTGGTCATTGCTGTTGATGCCGGTTGTCCATTTGAGCTCTATCAGTGGCAGGCAGTTATATTGCTTGCACACATCGAGGTATTCCTGACCCGAACACAGCCGTCCGGTGTATGTGACTCCCGAGCGGGTTTGCGTCAGCGTCTCACTTTGCAGCTCGGCGAGCGTTGATGTGGCAAGTTCAAGTGTGCCCCCCAAACGTGTGGTGTTGTCATCGTGAGAGCATACAAACTGCTTATCTTTGGTGAGTTTGAAGTCGGTTTCAAGATAATCATAGCCGCGCTGTGCGCCATACGTAAACGATTCTACTGAATTTTCGAGTCCCGTGCCACTACCACGGTGACCGACGAGAATGGGGCGCGCACTCATGGCGATGACCATGGCGGCGGCGAGCAAAAAGGTAAAAAATCTTTTCATGGGTTGTAATAGTCTGATTAAATTTTGCCTCTAAGGTAGTAATTTTTAATCACTTTGCCAAATCCCTGATAAAGAGGATAAAAAGATATGTGTTGTAATTATTTGATTTATGGGCTGTTGTATGCAGTTATGACAAAGAACGTTTTTTTGTGAAGATTGAGCGGTTTTACGACGACTGTTGCCTTTTTGCCCAAAATGTTGGACGTAAGATGTAGAAATGTGTATAAGTCGGCGCATTTGCTTGATTGACCAACTTTTTCTAAATTTGCAGGTACATATCGAAACAAACGAAACGTTTTGCTATCATTCATCGCTGAAAACGTAGGAAATTTTCACAAAGATGAGAAGATAACAAGCGGTTCTCACGCTTATAGCGTGGGCTGTTCTTTTATTGCATCTTCATCTTTAGGTTTTCCTACGACCCTCAGCGAGAGATGTGGTGAAGTCAACCCACGTTTCTTTTAAAACAAAACAAAGTTTGAGGGTTGCAAACATCTGACCAACAGTTATGAAAAAACAAATTCGCATCGCCCTCGCCGGCATCTTCACCCTCGCCCTTGTCGCCACCACCGCCGTGCCCACACTGGCAGGCCCGACCGCCACAACACAAAGCAAAAAAACAACCCGGACAACCAAAACCAAACCGAAGACCAAGGCAAAAGCCAAGCCTCGCAATACTTTTACGCGCGATGGCAACACCTTCACCGTCAATGGCGTTTCGTTCACCATGATCGAAGTCGTCGGCGGCACTTTCACCATGGGAGCGACTCCCGAGCAAGAAAGCGATGCCTTCAATGAAGTGCCGCTGCACGAAGTGACATTGTCAACATACTACATCGGGCAAACAGAAGTGACACAGGCTTTGTGGAAAGCCGTGATGGGTAATAATCCGAGTTACCATAAGGGTAATAAAAACTATCCGGTAGAACAAGTGAGTTGGAATATGGCACAAAAGTTTATTGCCAAACTCAATCGTATAACCGGGCTGAAATTTCGTCTGCCAACCGAAGCTGAGTGGGAGTTTGCAGCTCGTGGCGGCACAAAGTCGCGTGGCTATAAATACTCCGGCTCGAACAATATCGATGAAGTAGCATGGTGTATGGATAACTCGCCGTCGGAAACACAGCCGGTGGGCACAAAGTCACCCAATGAGCTTGGCATCTATGATATGTCGGGCAACGCTATGGAATGGTGCCAAGATTGGTATGGCAACTATTCAAGCGCACCACAAACAAATCCCACCGGAAGGTCGACAGGAGATGATCGCGTGACGCGTGGCGGTAGTGCGTGGGGCGGAGACTGCTACATATCTTCTCGTGGACTCGGTTATCCCGGCGGCGGCGAATGGCACAACGGTTTTCGTCTCGCCCTGTAATAAAGCGCAGAACTAAATTTTTATTTTTAGTAAAAACGAACAACAAGAATAAAAAACAATATGAATCATCTGTCACGTATAACATTGGCACTTGGCGTGGTCTTCGCGCTGACCCTCACTACTGCCGTGCCCACGCAGGCAGAACCGACTCCGGCTCAAATCAGAAGACCCGATCCAAAGCCGCCGATAGGAGGAACCGGCAATACACAACTGAAATACACGCCAATAGTGAATACTTATACTGTTAATGGCGTCTCTTTCTCGATGGTAGAAGTTAGAGGTGGCACATTCACTATGGGTCAAACAACCGAACAGGGAGAATATGTTAAAGGCACTCCAAAACCGAAACATAAGGTGACGTTGTCAGCCTATTACATAGGACAGACAGTAGTCACGCAGGCTCTTTGGAAAGCCGTGATGGGCGATAATCCAAGTGATCAGCAGGGAGACGATTTGCCTGTTGTAAATGTTGGTTGGTATGAGGCTCAAAACTTCATCATAAAATTAAATCGAATGACCGGAATGAAATTTCGTTTGCCAACCGAAGCGGAGTGGGAATTTGCTGCTCGCGGAGGCACAATGTCAAAAGGATATAAGTTCTCGGGTTCGAATAATCTATATGAAGTGGGCTGGTATAACAGGAACTCCAATGAGAAAATGCAACCGGTAGGAACATTGTTGCCAAACGAACTTGGTATCTATGATATGTCGGGCAATGTATGGGAATGGTGTCAAGATTGGTATGGTGAGTACTCATCAAAAGCTGTTCGCAATCCCAAAGGACCATCAACAGGAGTCAGTCACGTGTATCGCGGTGGTTGTACATCGAATCATGAAGGATATTGTTGTGCGTCCTCTCGTAGACATTATGATGATGGGCAGGATGCCGGCGCTGAATACCTCGGCTTTCGCCTTGCGCTGTAAACAAAATAGTTGGCGGAGTAAGATCTTTGAAGAAAAACAATTACTATAGGTTAAAATAAAAGTAGGTACACTTCTATCTTTTGGAGATTGTGTACTTACTTTTTTGTTTTTTGCAGATGGTAATAGTCGCATAAATGTTCAAAAACAGAGAAAGTGAGTGGCAAAAAAATATGTTATAATGAGAAATTGTCAATGCAAAATATTATATTTGCGACATCAAATGAATATGAATAAAGCAAAGGTCACATTATATCCAAAAACATTGTATGGCATTGGCAATAAACATAAATGATTTGCTAAATAAGCAGAAAATAGAATCCAATCGAATTGAGTTCAAGAAAGGATGGAATCCTGAAAGTATATATCACAGTATATGTGCTTTTGCTAACGATTTTGATGACCTTGGAGGTGGATATATAATTGTTGGCGTAGATACCGATGATAAAACGAGTATGGCAATTCGACCGGTAGAAGGAGTGCCGGCTGAAAAGGTGGATGGTATTTTAAGAGAGATGGTGGGATATAATAACAAAATAGCTCCATATTATTTACCTCGAACGTCTGTGGAGGAAGTAGATGGAAAACGATTGATAGTGATTTGGTGCCCTGCCGGCAACTCTCGACCATATTCCGTACCTGTCAATGTGACAGCCAGAGGTACAAAAGAATATTTCTATATTCGTAGTGGGACAAGCAGTATTGAAGCAAGAGGTGAAACACTCATAGAACTGCGAGAGTTGGCAAATCGTGTACCTTTTGATGAGCGAGGAAATAGGGAAATACAGTTGGAGGATATTTCATTAGTGCTTATCCGTGATTATCTTGTTAAGGTGGATAGCAGGTTGGCAAAAGATATAATAACAACACCGCTATCTACTATCCTTGACCAAATGGAGCTATACACCGGACCAAAAGAGAATCGTTTGCTCCGCAATGTTGCAGCTATGATGTTCTGTGAAACCCCCGATAAGTTCTTTCCATATACCCAGATTGATGTGGTAACATTCCCTCAAGGGAAGATGAAAGACCCGAATAATTTTACAGAAGTCACATTTAAAGGTAGTGTCCCACAGATGATAAAGCAGACAATGGACTATGTCAAGAGTAATGTTCTCAAAGAGTATGTACGCAAGATCTCAGGCAGGCAAGAAGCTGAACGTTTTTGGAACTACCCATATGATGCAATTGAAGAAGCCGTTGTGAACTCTGTTTATCATAGAGATTTTTTACAACATGAGCCAATAGAAATAACCATAGAACCAAGTGAGATCTCAATACTAAACTGCCCCGGACCGGATAGAAGTATCGCCTTGGAAGATATTGCAAGGGGGGATATGTTGAAAAGCCGTCGTTATCGAAATCGCCGTTTGGGAGATTTTTTAAAAGAACTTGACCTTACAGAAGGACGTTCAACAGGAGTTCCAACAATTCAAGCTAAATTGGCAGGAAATGGATCGCCTCGTGCAATCTTTGAGACAACAGATGATCGCTTGACATTCCTCGTTACCATTCCCGCTCATGAGGGATGTAATGAAAGCGCAGCAGCTATCGAGATAAGTTCGGAGAGAAAGGTAAAAAGTTCGGAGACAAGTTCGGAGACAAGTTCGGAGAGAAAGGTAAAAAGTTCGGAGAAAATTGTTGCTTTGATGAAAAGTAAACCTACAATATCCGTGGCTGAAATTGCGGCAAAAATAGGTATGTCTTCCCGAGGAGTAGAAAAACAAATCAAAAAACTTCGAGATGCAGGCGTTGTCAAACGCAATGGTGCTGATTTTGGCGGTTATTGGGAGATTATAACCTTAGATAAAGCCTGATCGTTAAAATATTCTCAATAATTGCCCAAAGTTCACTATTCTTGTAAAATAAATTACGCATTGGCTGAGGCTGTAAAGCAAAATTTTGGTCTCTCGCTGATTATAGAACAAAATATCTTTTTATGAAAAAACAAATTCGTATCGCCCTCGCCGGCATCCTCACCCTCGCGCTTGTCGCCACCACCGCCGTGCCTACGCTGGCAGAACCGACCCCATCTCAAATCCGAAAACCTGATCCTCCAAAACCGCCGAACGGAGGATCAAACGGAAATACACGACTGAAATATACGCCAATAGTGAATACCTATACTGTTAATGGCGTCTCTTTTTCGATGGTAGAAGTTCGAGGCGGCACGTTCACCATGGGTGCAACTTCTGAGCAAGATGAATTTCGTGGTGAGTCAAAACCGGTGCATAAAGTGACGTTGTCCGCTTATTATATAGGACAGACAGTGGTCACGCAGGCTCTTTGGGAAGCCGTGATGGGCGATAATCCAAGTGATCAGCAGGGAGATGATTTGCCGGTTGTAAATGTTGGTTGGTATGAGGCTCAAAACTTCATCATAAAATTAAATCGAATGACCGGTCTGAAATTTCGTTTGCTGACCGAAGCCGAATGGGAATTTGCCGCTCGCGGCGGCACAATGTCAAAAGGATATAAGTTTTCGGGTTCGAATAATCTGTATGAAGTTGGTTGGTATGATAGGAACTCCAATGAGAAAATGCAGCCGGTAGGAACATTGTTGCCAAACGAACTTGGCATTTATGATATGTCTGGCAATGTCTGGGAATGGTGTCAAGATTGGTATGGTAAGTACTCATCAAAAGCTGTTCGCAATCCCAAAGGACCATCATCAGGAGTCAGTCACGTGTACCGCGGAGGTTGTGTCAAAAATTATGAAGGTTATTGTTTTGTGGCATCTCGTTGGTATTACGATGAAACACCTGATGCCGGTCACAATCTTCTCGGCTTTCGCCTCGCGCTGTGAGCAAAACTGTTGGTGGCGGTCAATCATTGAAATCTTTTGAGATCTTATTGGCGTGGAAGGGCTGTGAAGACCCTAATGTCTTTAATGTCCTTAACGTCTTTATGGAGACGTATGCTTGGAGGGCTAAATGGTTGTGTGGTAGCTGATAGTGTTTTTTGCGCTGAAAAATAGCTGTGATATGTCACAAAAATTTTCAGTGAGGGTTACACATTATTGCTGTCGGGGGCTTGGGGAGGCATAAGGGCGCGGAGGGCGGCGGTGCGGATTTTGTCTGCAGCCTCGCCGTTGCTCGCGAGGATGTCGAGGACTTTGTTGATGTAGCCGTTTTTGTTGCCGAGGGAGCACATTTGTGCGACGCCCGAGGCGGCAATCATCGATTTGTGGTTATAGACGCGCAAGATGGCTCGGTAGTCGTGCTCGTCGACATAGGTGTGAAATTGGCGGCACAGCTGCTCGTAGACGCGGCGTGGGTCGAGCTCGGCAGTCAGTGCCGTGAGATGCTCTTCAAATTGTCCTATCGAAGCGAATCGTCCGTCGATGCGGTGTTCGACGGTGCCCTTGACGGTGTGGCGCGTATGTTCGAGCGCCTGAGCTTTGAGGTCGCGAGAAAACTCGGCGATGATATTATTTTTGACTTTTAATGTTACGCGTTTGTCGTCGCAACCCATGGTCACAGCCACAGCATCGATGACCTCGGGGAGCATAAAAATGTTTTCGATCTCGGCGACTTCGGGCACAAGGACGTTGCGCCGGCGCAGGTATGACACCTCGGAGTCCGTGCGCCGATCGCGGTCGACGATGCCCATAGCTTGTGTGTGGTGAAAGTCTGTCAGCGAGTTAAATGTGCGCGTGGCTTCGATGACGCGATCACAGCTGCCGACTGATTTCACGGTATAATTCGGGAACAACAGGGGGTACAATTTGGCGTCTAACGAATGGGTGCTGTCGCCCTCGATGAAGAGAACATTGCGACGCGCACCGATGATTGCCATATAAATGCCCTCGCCGAGCACCGAGTCAGGGGGTATCGTGACATAGTCATAAGTGTCGTTGTCAAAATTGCGTCCGCGCACCCATATCACCTGTGCCCCTTGTCGCGATGCGGCAAAATCGAGATCGTGAGTTGCGTATATGAAGCGACAATCGCGGCGCAGGCGTTCGAGACGATTCCACAGGGCTTGTATCGTCGTGGGGTGTAGAAAGATTTCGGGTGACTCTACAAAGATGTTGACTTGTGGCGGAGCATAAAGCACTGAGGCTATGTAGTATAACACCGTGCGCTCACCGTCAGACAGGCGCAACGCCGGGAATACGCTCTCTGAGTTTGACGAACGAAAGCGGAAACGACCGTTGTCTATGAGTATGGTGTTTGTGGGAAATATCTCCTGAAAGATTTCGATTATGGAGTCAAGGCGCGTTTTGCTCAGCGGTTTAATGTCAGAGGCGAGCTTTTTGTCGATGGCGTCGGCATGTTTGGCAATTTTCTGCTTGAGCAGGTTTATAAGCTCATCGTGCATTAACAATGCCAACAGACGTTCAAGGCGTGTTTGTGAGCGTTGTTTCTCGGCTTCGCTGACATAAGAGTTGACAAACAGGCGGTCATAATAATCGCCGTCGGCAGATGCCACAGAGGTCTTGTATATGCCGTTTAATGCGCTGAGTAGCACCGCGTCGGGGGCAGACAAACGACAAGCGCTTTCGGTGAACCGCGTTTTGCCGGCACCGTTGGCGCCGATGATAACCAAGCGGCGTCCGCAGTTGTTGAGCGGCGTAGCGTCTTTGGCTGTAGAAGAGGGGAGGTGGAGGGGTTTCATTTTGGAGTGAGGGTTATCAGCGGCACGAGCATCTCTTCCATTGAGATGCCGCCATGTTGGAATGTGTCGGTATAATACTGAACGTAGTGGTTGTAATTGTTGGGATAGGCAAAAAAGTCGCGTCCGCGAGCAAAGACGTATGTCGTTGAGACATTGGGCTGGGGTAAGCCAAAGCGTTTCGGCTGCTTGATTTCATAGACTTGGCGCGGATTGTAGCTGAGGTTTTTGCCGAGTTTGTAGCGCAGGTTTGTGTTGGTGTTTTTGTCGCCGACGATTTTTATGGGGTTTGTCACCTTGATGGTGCCGTGGTCGGTGGTGAGCACGATGGTAGCGCCAATGTCGGCGATGCGACGGAAGAAGTCGTGTGCCGACGAGTGTTTGAACCATGATTCGGTCAGCGAGCGATAGGCGGCAGAGTTCGACGCGAGTTCGCGTATCATCTTGGACTCGGTGCGGGCATGCGACAGCATATCTATAAAGTTGAAAACAATGACGTTAAGCTCATTTTGCGTCAGCGTCTTGAACTCACGCAACAATCGCTCGCCACCCGCCGAGTCGTTGATTTTATTATATGAGAAGTTACAGTGACGGCGATAGCGTTCAAACATAGTTTTTATTAAAGGCGACTCATTGAGGTTTTTACCCTCGTCAGACTCTTCATCTACCCATAATTCAGGGAACATCTGTTCGATGGTCTCGGGCATAAGCCCGGAGAATATGGCGTTGCGAGCATATTGAGTGGCGGTCGGGAGTATCGATGTGTATAGCTGCTCTTCGAACGTAAAAGAGTCTGAGAGCAATGGTTTTATGGCTCGCCATTGGTCGAGGCGGAAGTTGTCGATGAGCACAAAGAAAACCTTTTTGCCGGCATCAAGCAGTGGAAATACCGTTTTCGGGAAAATCTGAGGCGACATTAGTGAGGGCACCGGCTCGGCGTTGCTTAAAGCCTGTGCCCACGATTCATAATTGCGAGAGACGTATTTTGCAAACGCGGTGTCGGCTTCGACCATCTGCATTTCAAGCATCTCGTTCATATTGGTGTCTGTGGCAGCCAGTTCCATATCCCAATAAACGAGTTTGGAGTACAGCTCTTTCCATTCGTCGAGAGTTGAGGCATCGCCAATCATTTGTGACAGGCGTAAAAACTCTTCGCGATAGTCACGCGACGCTTGCTCCGAGACAAGGCGATCGGCGTGCAAATGCTTTTTCAGGGCGATGAGTATTTGGTTGGGGTTTACCGGCTTGATGAGGTAGTCGGCGATTTTGTTGCCGACAGCTTGGTTCATGATGTTCTCCTCTTCGCTCTTGGTGATCATAATCACCGGGATGTGAGGTGCGGTTTGCTTTATGCGGGCGAGAGTTTCCAGACCGGTGAGACCGGGCATATTTTCATCGAGGATAATGATGTCAAAATGGTTCTTGTCGACGAGTTCGAGGGTGTCGTGACCATTATTGGCGGTTGTGACATCATAACCCTTCTTGCGCAGGAACATTATGTGTGGTTTGAGGAGGTCGATTTCATCGTCCGCCCAGAGTATGCTGAATTGCTGTGGCATATATATTTGCGGTTTTTGAGGGTTGGTTATTGCAGGAGAGGGTCATCGTCACCTTCGCTACCCGGCTCGTAGTCGGGCAGGGGTGCGGGTTTTGCAACCGGTTTGGCTATTGGCTTGGAAGCGGGCTTGTTTGCCGGCTTGTCGACAGGTTTTGTCGCCGGTTGTTGGGGCTTTGTTGCCGATTGTGCCGGTGTCTGTGTCTGTGTGGGTTTGGCTGCCGGTTGTTGAGTCGGAGCGACAGAAGGTGTGGGTTGGGGCGTTACCGTAGTCGTTGTGTCAGTGTCAGCCGGCACGTTTGGATGTGATTCGGGTTCCGTCTCGGGCTTTGGTTCTGTCTCAGTCTCAGTCTTTGCCTCGGGCACAGACTCGGGTGATGTTTCGGGTGTGGCAACCGGTGCGACTTCGGGTGGTAATTCTTCAATAGCCTCGTATGGCAAGAGTTTTGATTGTGCATCGTGGTAGTTTTGCTCATCGAGGAATTTGAAGTAGTCGTCAAGCGAAGCTCCCGAGCGGATAAGTTCGTCAAAGTTACGCGCCGAGATCACCACGGGCATCACGCCGCGCGGCAGTTTGAAGACCTCTGATGCTGCCATTACCTGACGATAATGGTTCAGCTCGCGCAAGTCGGCAAACTGTTTGACGACAATCATGCCGAGACGCCCGAAGTTCATCGGCTCGAGATCAAAATCTTTGACAACAAACGAGGTGAAGTTGTGGCGCGCTATCTCGTAAAGCAGAGCGTTTGACGACACTTGGTCTGTCGGGAAGACAAAGACGAGATATTGCGGGTCTTCTTCGTTAAGTTCGAATTGAGGTCCCACGCCTGAGGCGTTTTGAGTGGAATCTGATGATGAGAGATTTATCTCCCAAAGCATGCCGCGCATATTTTTGCCCGAATCTCCGGCACGTAAAACGCGTCCCATATTGAGGCCCTTAACCCACGCCGAGGCTATCGGTGAGACATCGGCATCAGGGTAACGCTCGAGCATCTGGGTCAATGTCGCTTTGAAGTCGTCGCTATTGCCCTCGGTGGCGTATGCCAGGGCATGGAGGAACATAAACTTGGGCATAAGTTTTGACATCGGATAACGCTCGGCAACATCGTCATAAGCCTTATGCACTTGATTGTTGTCATTATCAAGATATGCTGCATAGGCTTGTTCGTAAAGGGCTTCCTGTTCCGCGTCCATACGGCGCAGGTTTTCGATATAATCGGGATTACGCAAAGCCTGCCCGTATTTTGAGTCTGGGAAGTCGGTGATTATGCGCTGTCTGAATCTATCTGCTTTGTCTTGTTCACCCGAGCGCATGAATATCAAGTAAATGTTATAATAAACATCGAGACGATATATATTGTCGGGATAGTCGTTCAGCAGGCGGTCAAACTCGCTCATCGCCGCTTGCGGGTCGTCAAGCTTGTCTTTGAGAATTACGCCCATATTGTAGAGCCCCTCTTGTATTACATCGTGGGCAGTGGCTTTCTCGGCATCTGTGCGCGGTATCTGTTTCAAGTAGAATTCCGGATAATGTGGGTCTTCGGCGCGTTTGGCGGCTTCGGCTTGTTCGGGAGTCGTTGACGTGGTGTCATTGTCGGCGGTTTCGTCGGCATTCTCTTCATCATCGGCAGCCTTTTCACCGCCGCCGAAGTCGTCGAGCGAGAATGAAGACTTGTTGCGTCGTCGCCAGTTGTCTTCGAGTTTGCGCGAGCCCCATTTGCGTTGAAACTCGGTCTTGCCGGCATTGCGTGTCGCCGTGTTGTAGAAATACCATGAGTCGTCGCTGTTGATTTGGAATGACGAGGGGTTGTTTGTATTATTATTCAGGTTTGTGCCCTGAGCATCACGCTCGGCGTTAAAGGCTTCGCGGCGTGCAGCCTCGGCGTCTTCCTTTTCCTTCTTTTTGAGTTGCTCGATGATGTCGTTGATGATGAGGTTTAGTTCATTTTCGGGCAAAGTTGACAGGTGGAGCAAAGAGTCTTGCAGGTTTACGTTTTGAGAATATACGGCGAGTTCGTCAAGCACATCAGAACGACGTTTTAGCGTGTCAAGCCCGGGATAGTCTGCCGGTAACTGAGGTACGCCCTCGGAATAGCAAGGCTGAGCCGATTCATATCGATGGCGCTGATAATACAGACCGCCGAGTGTCACCTGCGCTATTGCTTTGTCAACGGCGTTGCGTGTTGATTTTTCGACAGAAAGCTTATAGTTTTCGATGGCGTGTGTCGTGTCGCCGCGCGAAAGATACAGGTTGCCGATGGCATAATATATTTGGTCGAGATACTCCTTGTTGCGGTCATAGCGAGCCATACGTTTCAGCGACTTGACTTCGGGGGTGATGTCGGCGCCGTCATATACTTCTGACTGCTTGATGCGGGCGTTGAATTGTGTGCGATATGTAGCGTTGCCGGCGCCACCAACTTTTTTAAATGCCTGATAGGCTTCGGCTTTGCGTCCGAGGCGAGCATACACCTGACCGAGCAAGAACCATAGACGTGTCTTTTGAACTCCCGAGGCAAGTCTCACTGACTCTTCGAGATAGGGCACAGCCTCGGCATAATTCTTTTCGCGCAAACGCAAGTCGGCGTAGTCAAAATTGTAAAGTCGGCGCAACTCTTTGGTTGTCAGTTCGTCGGTTTTTATGCGGTTTATGATTGTTTCGGCTTCGAACAACCAATCCATAGCGAGATAAGAACGTGCCTGCCATAACTTTGCCTCAGTGACGGTCGCAGGTAGCCATGAGAAATGGCGATAGGTGTAGAAGAACGTCGCTGCTGCGCCCGAGAAGTCACCATTCATATATTGCGAGCGACCCATCATCAGCCATGCATTGTGGAGAAAGGGGTTATACTCGTCACGCTTCATCCATGCTTTATATTCCGGGTCTGATGCGCGTCCTCTTTTGCGAGGCGGTTTTTTTGTGATTGAGCGCAACTGTATCGCTTTCTGAGCTTTCTCTATCGAGCGATTAAAGTCGCCCGATGGCTGTGGCGCTTTTTCGTTGGCACGAGCCTCGGCGGGGTGCATAAATATTTGAGACGTGTAATCGTCCTCATAGTTGCGCTCCATGTCTTTGAGTGTCTCGACATAGTGCTTGTCGCCATTGTAATAAATGTTATAACGAGTAATGAACGCTGTGTATTGACGCGCGGCGGCAGTGTTCTTTTTGCGAGCGTTGCATGCACACAAAACAACCGCCATGGTCACGGCAACCACGGCGAACAACAATTTGCGGTTCGCGGTTATAGACATTTTCACATACTAATAACGCAACGCAGCCCCTGCTTATTGTTTGTGTCTCAAATTTTGTGGTTTGTTGTTCAGGGATCGGTGTAATTAAGTATTTCGGAGATTGGAGAAAAAATCGTAACTTTGCGACTACTGTGAGAACGGCAGTTGCTGTTGTGGTCACAATTTGCTTTGTCAGCCACATAGAACGCCGTCAAAATAAATCTTGCTTTCAAAGGCAAAACCATTTACAATTAGCGGTTTATAAAATTATTTACAATTAAATCAGTTTAGAAAATTTGAATACATTGCATATCAAAAAACTCAATCTTGCTTTGATATTATCAATGGCTTTGTTGCCGGCGCTTGATGCCGAGGCTTGCACATCGTTAATAGCCACACCCGGAGCTACTGCCACCGGCAGTTCGATGATAACTTATGCCGCAGATGCCCACGTATTGTATGGCGAGTTGTATCACCAGCCGGCTGCTGATCACCCGGCAGGAGCCAAGCGCAAAATCGTCGAATGGGACACCGGCAAACCTTTGGGCGAAATCGACGAAGTGGCTCACACATACGCCACCATCGGAAATATGAACGAGCACGGACTCACTATCGCCGAGAGCACGTGGGGCGGTCGCGAAGAACTCGCCGGCTCGGGTCTCATAGACTATGGCTCGTTGATATACATCACTTTGCAACGCGCTCGCACCGCACGTCAAGCCATCAAGACAATGACCGCATTGGTCGAAAAATACGGATATGCCTCAGAGGGCGAGTCGTTCTCTATTGCCGATGCCGATGAGGTTTGGATTATGGAACTGATTGGCAAGGGAAAAGACGACCCGGGTGCCGTGTGGGTTGCTCGCCGTGTGCCCGACGGATATATATCGGGACATGCAAACCACTCTCGCATACACACGTTCCCACTCAAAGATAAAGAAACCCTATATTCGAAAGATGTCATCAGCTTTGCCCGCAAAAAAGGTTATTATGCCGGAGCTGACAAAGATTTTGATTTTTCGCGAGCATACGCCGTCTATGATATGGGCGCGCTGCGAGGTTGTGACGCGCGTGTTTGGAGCTACTTCAATCGCTTTGCACCAAAAGGCTCTATGGAGCAATATCTGCCATGGGCTATGCGTGGCGAAGGCGAAGTGATGCCCCTGTGGGTAAAACCAGAAGCCAAACTTAATGCTGCTGACCTCAAAAACATGATGCGTGACCACTTTGAGGGTACACCTATGGATATGACAAAAGACATTGGCGCCGGACCATACAGTGTGCCTTATCGTTGGCGTCCGATGAACTATACCGTTGATGGTGTGAAATATTTTCACGAGCGTGCCATAGCTACGCAGCAGACCGGCTTCTCGTTTGTCGCCGACATGAACAAAAATCGCCCGGCGGCAATGCGCGGCATCTTGTGGTTTGGTGTCGATGATGCCAACACTTGTGCATATTTCCCGGTGTTCAACTCCACCCCCGAACCGCCACATGAAGTCGCTCACGGCAATGGTGATATGCTGACTCTCTCGTGGGACGCAATGTTTTGGACAAACAACTATGTCGCAAACCAAGCTTATAATCGTTATTCGCAGATGATTGGCGACATACGTCGCGTGCAAAGTGAACTCGAAACAGCCATGGAGACTGCTGTCACTGATATTGAAGGACAACTTTCCGGTAAAGATGACGCGGCGCAACAAGCCATATTATTTGACCTGACATGCTATTGGTCAAAGAAAGTCACCACCGACTATAAAGCTCTCGGCGACCGACTGCTCGTGAAATATCTTGACGGCAACATAAAGCGCGAAGCTGAGGACGGCACTTTCAAACGCACGCCCGAGGGTATGCCGGTAACACCCATATATGGCGGCTACGATGAACGATATTTCCGTTCCATTGTCAACGAGCAGGGCGACCACTTCCGTGATTTGGACTGTTCAAAAGCCGGCATCAATCCCAACGACACTCGTTACAAAGATCAAAAAACAGACAACAAGCAATGACTGAGACTCCAAACGATAAGGTCGCCACTCGCCGACAACAGTCGGTGCGACTCTGCTTTTCATATTTATTGAAATATGGTGTGCCTCTGTTGATCACAGTGTTGCTGTGTGTCTTGCTGTTCAAAGACACCAACTTTGGCGAGATGGTAGACATCATTAAGCATGGGTGCTCGTTTCAATGGATAGCATTGGCATTGATCATAAGTGTGTTCTCGCACATATTCCGCGCTATGCGTTGGCGCATACAGCTGAGAGCCATAGGCGTTGACGCTCCGCTGTTTGCGTTGGTGCTGAGCATTTTTGGCACGTATGCCGTCAACCTTGTGTTACCTCGCTTGGGCGAGATTTGGCGCACCGGCTACATCGCCCGTCGGCAAGATGCCGAGTTCTCAAAAGTATTCGGCTCGATGGTCGCAGATCGTCTCGCAGACACCATCACTGTGCTACTGCTGACAATCGTGACCTTCATACTTGCGACAGCCGAACTTGGCGGATATCTCAAAGAGCATGCCGACTCATACCAAGGCATTATTAATCTTCTGACCTCGCCATGGCTGTGGTTAGCTGTCGTTGCCTTTATTGCTGTGATATGGTGGTTTTTGACACGCCACACATCGAACCCGCTTGTCAATAAAATACAAACGTTTACAAAAAATCTGTGGAGCGGATTTGCCGCTGTGGCAACAATGCCCGGATGGGGACGTTGGCTGTTGTTGACGCTGTGTATTTGGGGCTGCTACTTCACTCAGCTCTATGTGGCATTCTATGCCTTTGACTTCACAGCCGACATCCTTGCTCAATATGGCATACTCGCCGCGCTCGTCACCTTTGTGCTCTCATCAATATCCATGGGCGTGCCATCAAATGGTGGTATAGGACCGTGGCAATGGTCGGTAATACTTGCCCTCGGCATCTATGGTCTCGCCAAGTCACCGGCAACGGCATTTGCCAATCTCGTCATGGGGTCGCAAACCTTGCTTCTGATTATCCTTGGCATATTCACCTTTGTGTGTATTGCTCTTGAAAAACGGCGTGCGACAGACCGTCTAAATAAATAAAAATCAAAAAACAAACAACACTTTATTCATATCATAAAATGGCAAAAGTTATCATCATCGGCGCCGGTGGCGTTGGCACAGTCGTGGCTCACAAATGCGCACAAAACCACGATGTTTTTACTGAAATCGTTATAGCTTCGCGCACAAAATCAAAATGCGACGCCATAGCCGCAAAACTCAACAAACCGTGGATAACGACCGACCGTGTCGATGCTGACTCTGTCGAAGATCTCACCGCGCTGTTCAATCGTCACAAACCTTTGATGGTTATTAACGTTGCCCTGCCTTATCAAGACCTCACAATTATGGAGGCTTGTCTCAAATGTGGCGTCAACTATTTGGATACCGCCAATTATGAACCGAAAGATGTTGCCCACTTTGAATATTCGTGGCAATGGGCTTATCGTGAACGATTTGAAAAAGCCGGACTCACAGCAATTCTCGGCTGTGGCTTTGACCCCGGAGTGTCAGGTGTGTTCACCGCTTATGCCGCCAAACATCACTTCAAGAGTATGGAAACTCTTGATATCGTCGATTGTAATGCCGGTGACCACGGCAAAGCATTTGCCACCAACTTTAACCCCGAGATAAATATCCGCGAAATCACTCAAAACGGACGCTATTATGAGAATGGCAAATGGATAACCACCAAACCGCTCGAACATCACAAACCATTGACATATCCCAATATCGGTGCGCGTGAGTCTTATCTGCTCTATCACGAAGAACTCGAATCGCTCGTGCTTAACTTCCCGACAATACGCCGTGCACGCTTCTGGATGACATTCGGTCAGGAATATCTCACACACCTGCGTGTGATACAAAACATCGGTATGGCGCGTATAGACGAGGTAGAATATAATGGTGTTAAAATTGTGCCGTTGCAATTTCTCAAAGCCGTGCTGCCAAATCCCCAAGACCTTGGCGAAAACTATCACGGAGAGACTTCTATCGGTTGTCGCATTTCAGGTCTCGACAAAGACGGCAAACCATTGACTTATTATATATACAACAACTGCTCTCACGAAGCTGCTTATAAAGAAACCGGCATGCAAGCCGTGAGCTACACTACCGGCGTGCCGGCAATGACCGGTGCGATGATGTTCATCACCGGCAAATGGAACAAGCCCGGCGTGCATAACGTCGAGGAGTTTGATCCCGATCCGTTCTTGGAACAACTCAACGTGCAAGGTTTGCCATGGCACGAAATTATTGGCGAAGACCTTGAACTCTGATTTTGTTATCAATATATCTCAAACATAATACCCCTCTGAAACATTGGATCAATATATAGTATCGGCTCGCAAATATCGTCCCTCGACATTCGCCTCTGTTGTCGGACAAAAAGCGCTGACCGCCACGCTCAAAAATGCCATAGCCGCCGACCGTCTCGCCCACGCTTATTTATTTTGCGGCTCGCGAGGCGTCGGTAAGACATCATGTGCACGCATTTTTGCCAAGACGATAAACTGTCAACATCGCACAGCCGATGGTGAGGCTTGTAATCAATGTCCGTCATGTCTCAACTTTAACGAAGGTCGCTCGATGAACATTATCGAACTTGACGCTGCCTCACACAACGGTATAGACGACATGAAGGCGCTGATAGAACAAGTTATGGTGCCACCGACTGACGGTCGTTATCGTGTGTTCATCATCGATGAGGTTCACATGCTCACGACACAGGCGTTTAATGCTTTTCTAAAAACCCTCGAAGAGCCACCATCATACGTCATCTTTATACTCGCAACCACCGAGAAGCATAAGATTATCCCCACCATTCTCTCGCGTTGCCAGATATATGACTTCAATCGCATAACGATTGCCGATATGGTGTCGCATCTGAAATACGTTGCCGACTCCGAAGGTATCACTGCCGAAGATGCTGCGCTCGGAGTCATTGCTCGCCATGCTGATGGCGCTATGCGTGATGCCTTGTCGATTTTTGACCAAGTGGCAGCCTCATCACGCGGCAATATCACCTATGCCTCAACCATCGAAAACCTTAACGTTCTTGACAACTCATATTTCGAGCGGCTTATCGATGCTTTTGCTGCCGGTGATATAACCTCAGCTTTACTTGTGTATGCCGAGGTGCGCGATCATGGTTTTGACTCACTGTTTTTCATTAATGGTGTGGCTCAATACATACGAGACCTCATGGTAGCTCGCGATCCGTCAACCGTCAAGTTGCTCGAAGCCACAGATGACGTGCGTGCCGCGATGACACAACGTGCCGCCAAACTGCCGCCTCAGTTCTACTATCGCGCTATGGCGATACTCGGAGATGCCGACCTGAACTTTCGCGCAGCCTCCAATAAACAGTTTCTTGTCGAGCTTACGCTCATAAAACTGTGCCAACTACTCAGCCCCTCGACCACGGCGATGACGCCGAGGGGCAGTTAAAACCTATCGCCGCATTCCGCAATGTTTCTGCTCCGTCTGTCGCCACAAAATCGGCGACACCACAGTCTGTTGCCGCCAAACAAACGACAGCACAGCCGGCCACTGCCCCGACAACACAAGTTGCGCCTCAATATGCAACACCTGTCGAGCAAAAGGTGACTATTGGCGGTGGGCGTACCACAATTCACGCACCCTCGCTGTCAATGCGACAATTTGGCAAAAAGAAAGAAGACGCAAAACCGGTGACACCGGTCGAGCAACACCGCGCGTCTCAATTCACCGATGCCGCTATGCTCGCGGCGTGGCAGCGATATATTGACGATCATCATGCAGAGGTGTTCCTCGTTAATACTATGCGTTCGGCTGTGCCTCATGCCGATGATAATGATGCGCCTGAAATGGCACATACTGCACGCACATATAATATTGTTGTTGCAAACTCCATACAAGTCAGTGAGTTGCAGGAACGTATGCCTGAAATACGCCAAGCACTATGCAATGCTCTTGATAATGACAATATAACATTCAATATCAGCGTGTCTGACGGTCCTTCGTCTCCGGCAACATGGAATGACGCCGAAGTCCTTGACTATATGTTGAAAAAACGCCCCGAGCTCAAAGATTTTTTAAAGACGTTACACTTGTCACGCTTTTAAGCATTTCGATGTCTCCGGTTTGAATATTTAAGCAAAAAGCAATTCTTTTGTGTTAACCCGGCACAAAAAGTTTGTTGGCTATAAAAATAATTGTACTTTTGCGATGTCATTATCGACAAGGTACAATTTATTTTTATTACATCATTACACTTGCTTTATGAAAAAGCTTTACTTGATTTTAGCGTTTGCCACAGCCGGAATGCTATCGGCAAACGCCACTGCCACTATTTATGCTTATCAAACGTGGCAGCCTCAAACGTCGAGCGCAAAACGTGGTCCGGTAAAAATTGACCCGTCAAACCCCGGCGATATCACACTCCTCAGTGATCAATCGACAAAAGGCGTGTGCTATAGCGGTTTCTATTACAACTACAAATGGTATGCTCAGGGAATGCAAGCCGGCACCCAATCTACATTTGAAGGCTTGTACACCATAAACCAACAGACCGGAGAGCGCACGCTCGTTGCCACGCAAGGGTCAAAAATGGTTGATATGACATACGACTATTCCACCGACAAAGTCTATGGCGTGCAATCCGGTAACGAATATCTTGCCACTCTTGATATCGCTACCGGTGCGGTCACACGTGTGGCAAAATTCTCTGACGGCACAGCCGACCCTCTGTATGTCATAGCTCTTGCCGCCGACCTTAAAGGTCAGCTGTATGCTATTGCCACTAACGATAATTTCTACTCTGTCGACAAAGCCACGGCAGCATGTACTCTTATCGGTTCGACAGGTATAAACGCCGCCTATGACCAAACTATGGCTTTTGACTATAACACCGGCACTCTTTATTGGGTCAATAATGGTGATTATTATCTATACACCGTTGACACTGCTACCGGTAAGGCTACAATCCTCGGTGCTCTGAAACACGACTCATACCCCAGTTCGATAGGCGGATTGATGGTGCCGTATATCAATGTAGCCAAGGGCGCTCCCGATCGGGTGACATCACGTAAGGCGACAATCGCCGGCAATAGTGTTACACTCTCATGGACGAACCCGGCAATCACAGCACAAGGTGACGCTCTCACGGCTCTCTCCGGAGTCAAAGTGTTGCGTGACGGTGTGCAAATAGGCGTTGTCAACGCCACGACAGCCGATGTCGCAAAAGAAGCCTCTTATGTTGACGTTAATGTCGCTGACGGAACACACGTTTATTCGCTTGTGCCATTTAATGATAAAGGTGATGGCGGTGTAGACAGCGAGGGTGTTCAAGTGATGGTGGGCGCCGATGCTCCGGGCGCCGTGGGTGACTTCAATGTCGTGAGCGGAGACAATACCGCACTCTTGTCATGGACAAAACCGACAGTCGGCGCCACGGGTGGCAAGTTTGACCCTGCATCGATTACCGAATACATCGTTCGCCGCCTGCCACAAGGTAGTGCCACCGCAACCGAAATTAAAGTTCCCGGCGATCAAACATCATATACAGACGCCGTGACTTTTGGTCGCTATACATATTCGATAGCCGCCATCAACAGCGTCGGTGAAGGAGACGTGACCACAGCTCCGCAACTTATCATCAAACCCGCCGACTGGATTGTTATGGGACAAGGTAAAACCGCTGTTGTTGAAAACGGTAAGAAATATTACTTCTATGATGCCGCCGGTCCTAACGGTTACTATTATAACAATGCCAAAGATACGATAACCATAGCCCCGGCAACTGCCGGCTCATATATCACGGCGTCTTTCACTGAATTTGCTCTTGACACATATGGTGACTCGCTGGCAATATTCAATGGCAAAGATGTTACAGCACCGCTTATCGGTCGTTATACCGCCGAGAGCGTTCCGGTCGAGTTACAACTTGTCGAAGCCAATAACGCTGACGGCGCACTGACATTCGTGTTCACAAGCGATGTTATGGGACGTGACAAAGGTTGGGCAGCAACCATCGAGACCGTTGAGCGCAAAGCTTATGACCTCGCTGTCACCGGCATAACTGCCGATCTGTATCCGCGTGTCAACAGCACTGTTACGTATAATGTTGAAATTCTCAACAAGGGCACAAACGCTGCCGACGGCTATAAAGTCAAAATTCTTGATGCCGACAGCAATATCCTTGCACAAACCGCCGGCGGTAAAATTGAGTCTATGGCAAAAGCTGTCGTTCAGGTTACATACACCCCCGATCAAGTCGGTCAGATTGTTGCACGTGCCTATGTTAACTATGATGTAGATATGGATCTCTCCAACAATACTTCTGATGAGTTGACACAACGCATTATCCCTCTTGGCAGCAAATTTGTCGAAGTCAATGCCGCAACTCCCACACAACTTTACATCTTGCCGACATCATTTATGTCTGAGGAGTTTGCCGGTCAGACGGTGTACCCGGCATCACGTCTCGATGCTCCGACCGGCACGCTTGTCGAGATGATCTCTTATCCGCTTTCCGATTGCTCAACGACATATCTCAACGTGCCTATCCAAGTATGGGTTGGCGAGACTGAAAGCGACAATTTGTCTACAGCCTCAATTCCCGCCTCAAAACTCACCAAAGTATTTGACGGTACGATTGACCTCAAAGCCGGAGCCGAGAGCCTTGTAATACCCACCACGACAAAGTATGAATATAAGGGTGGCAACCTCGTCATTATGACCTATAAACGCGCAGCCGGTACAGGCAACTATGGTGTAACGTTCCGAGGCACATACGGTGCTACCGACGATCCCGAATGCTCACGTTTTGACTCTAATTACGACTTCCCCGACGGACAACTTGACCTCGAAGCTATTGGCTCGAGCGGCAGCAAGATTATGCCCGATGTTGCCATTCTCTTTGAGCCTAACCTTGGTGTTAGTGACATCACAGATGACAGCGCTGTTAAAGTTACCACCGCTCCCGGCGCAATCATTGTCACCGGAAATGCTTCACAAGTTCTCGGTGTCTATGGTGTTGACGGTCGCATAGTTTACACCTCGGCAGATGCTGCCGATGCCACAATTCAAGTGGCTCCCGGAGCATACATCGTCAAAACCGGTGCAACAGCACACAAAGTCATTGTTAAATAACAGATAGACCAACCTATAAACACACGAGCGTCGTCATCTCAAAATGGCGACGCCCGTTGTTATATTCCTATCAATCAAAAGAGTCCGGCTATAAACTATTCTGCCGTGCGCATAAAAACCATTATAATGCAAGGCGAAAACCGAGATGTTTGTCGCCCCCGCGATTGTAGCCACGATCCGGCACACGACAGTAATATGTGGGGCTACCATAGCTGCCACCACGAACCACGCGACCATAACCGGAACTTGGCCCGGTTGGATTAGTCTGTGCTGCACTTGTATAAACATCACACCAGTCTTGACACCATTCGAGAACGTTTCCTGACATGTCATAAATGCCAAGTTCGTTGGGCGTCTTTGTGCCAACGATGTGGGTCTCGTCTCCTGAGTTATCATCATACCAAGCAACAAAACTGATGATATCATCACCGGAGTATTTATAGCCTTTTGACATTATGCCCCCGCGAGCGGCAAACTCCCATTCGGCTTCGGTCGGTAGGCGGAAGTTTAATCCGGTTATGCTGTTGAGCTTTGAGATGAACGTTTGTACTGTTTTCCAACTCACATTCTCTACCGGATAATTATTCCCTTGATGATAACTCGGGTTATTCCCCATCACGGCTTGCCAAAGAGCCTGTGTTACTTCTGTTTGTCCGATGTAGTATGATGACAGTGTCACTTTGTGTACCGGGGAAGCATCATTGCCTTGATCTATGGGCGCTCCCATATTGAAGGTGCCGCCACGAACTTCAACCATAGAGAAAGACACACCATTGACTGTAATTGTTTTGTTGAGTGGCGTATAAAAATTCTGAGTTTTTTTGTTTTTCAAATCTGTCGATACTCCATATCTACGAGAAACGTCCTTGTCTGATATATTGCTAATAGCAATACGAAAGCCGAGACTACGATGACGATAATAGGGATAGTTGGTGCTGCGACAAGACACCCGGCAATCTCTTTCAGGACTACCATAGCCGCCACCACGAAATACGCGACAAGAGCCTGAGCTTGGTCCGGTGGGATTGGTTTGCGAGGTGCGGCTATAATCATCATACCAATCTTGACACCATTCCCATACGTTGCCTGACATATCATATATGCCAAGTCTGTTTTTCCCATTTGTGGCGACAGGGTGAGTTTTGCCTTCTGAGAAGTCGTCATACCAAGCAACGCAAACGGCAAATCGATCTCCGGAATATTTATATCCATTATTGGACATTGTTCCGCCGCGAGCGGCAAACTCCCACTCGGCTTCGGTCGGCAAGCGAAATTTTAGTCCGGTTATATTGTTTAGTTTTGAAATGAATGTTTGCACTTCATTCCAACTAACATTCTCTACCGGATAATTATTCCCTTGATGATAACTCGGATTAATACTCATCACGGCTTTCCATAATTCTTGCGTCACTTCGGTTTGTCCAATGTAGTATGGTGATAATGTCACTTTGTGTGTTGGCATCTCATCACTTTCGGCATCGCTGCCTTGCTCGCGGGTGGCTCCCATGGTGAAAGTGCCGCCGCGGACTTCGACCATTGTGAAGGAGACGCCGTTGACAACGAAGGTCTTGTTTTGAGGCTTGTATACCAAGTAAGTGTTGCCATTGGCATCGGTTGTCGGTGTGGCAGTGGTGCGTTGGGCTGTGGCGGTGAGGGTTGACAGCGAGATGATTGCGGCTGTCAGTGTGGTGATGATTTTTTTCATAATAGAGTGTGGTTTAAAGGGTTTGATATATTTATGATGAATTTAATTTGGTGGCTTAGTGGATTACGATGCGAGCGATGACGTCTTTGCCTATGGCTTGATTGATGAGTGTTATGAGGTGTGAGGTCATGAATGACAGTTCGTTTTTTATTGCGCCGGAGGCGATAACGACATGGAGGGTGTCACGATCTATCCATCGGCGTGTGGTCATGCGGTTAACTGCCGGACCGACGATTTCGCTCCACAGGAAGCAGGCTCGCTGTTGTTGAAAGGTTTCGGCGGCATCGGATTTTTCGATGGCTTGCTTTATGATGTCGCCGACGAGTTCGGGATTATGGCGTTTCATAGTTCAAAGGTGTTTATTGTGCACATCAAGAGACGTCGGTGTTGCATTACCGCCGGAGACAGTCCACAGACGGTGAGGAGCGGTAGCTGTTATGCGGCGCAGGATTTCATCAAGATGCTTACGATTGGTGTCGGTGATGAATATTTGTCCGAATGTCGGCGATGCTACGACCGAGATGATATTCTCGACGCGCGAGGCATCAAGTTTATCGAAGATATCATCGAGCAGTAACAGGGGCGTGGTCTCGCTGCTTTGATCAAGCTGTGAGTATTGGGCAAATCGCAGGGCGATGGTGAATGTCTTGATTTGCCCTTGTGAGGCGGTGCGTCTCAGAGGCATGCCATCAAGGGTCATTATCAGGTCGTCACGATGAGGACCGGCTGAGGTGTATCGCAGTATGCGGTCGCGGTCGCGATTGCGGTCAAGAATGTCGATGAGAGTTGTTCCGGGTTGTTCGTCAAAAGATGTGCGCAATGATAATGCTGTCTCTTCGCTGCCGTCTCCGGCGATGGCATGGTAATATTGGTTGTGTAGCGTGGAGAGAGTGTCAACTTGTCGGTGACGGGCGGTATCGACATATTTGGCGGCTGCGTCCATAGCGGCTTCGACGGCTTGAAACAGGGTGTGGTCGGTGACGCCTTCGTGTAACATGCGGTTGCGTTGTTCGAGGGCGCGAGTATAGCGTATCAGGGAGTCGAGATAGCGGGCATCACTCTGGCTTATCAGCATATCAAGAAAACGGCGGCGGTCGTCACCGTTACCGGTGACGAGAGCCATATCGGAGGGGGAGACGAGAACGGCGGGAAATGCTCCGATGTGTGCCGAGAGTTTGCGGTAGTCTTTGCCTCCGCGTTTGAATGATTTGCGGCGACCGCCAAGTCCGGCAACTATCTGTTCGTCAATGCCACGCCGAGTATAAGCACCGCTGATAATGGCAAAGTCCTCACCGCGACGTATGAGCATGGCATCGCCGACGCCACTGAAACTCTTGCAGAAGCTGAGGTAATAAATGGCGTCGAGGATATTTGATTTGCCCATGCCGTTGTTGCCGACAAAGCAGTTGAGTTTTGGCGACATCACAAGATTTGCCGAGGCAATGTTTTTAAAGTTGGTGAGGTTGAGGTTGCGCAGTATCATTGTGTCTCCGACGATTGATGATGAACAGGGTTGACAAATACTAATGGTTACCTGTTGGTTGAATTAAATTTTTAAAATATTTATAATGAAAAAGTTGCACATA
>CAVCBR010000021.1:20087-32448 GCA_963600695.1 bacterium | reverse complement strand
ACGGGACAAAAAAGCAGAGGGCGTGCCGTAAAACTCAATTACGACACACCCTCTTGTTTTATTTGTTAAGCGAGAGAATGACACGCAATCTCTGTGCTTAATTGTTTGTTGTCGATTATTTTGCCATCGGCTGATAGAGATAGCGTTTGATGGAGCGTTTGGGTGTTTTTTCAAACTCCTCATGTAATACGCGCGTTGAAGATATGCGGCTGTAAGCCGGCAGCTCCGTGTTGAGTTGAGCCACGTTATCAGCCATAATCTTGTCAAGCTCTGAGACCGGAATGTTTTGACGCTCGGCGTTATCAAAGTCGGGATATACCAATGCTTCGAGTTTACCTTCGCCGGCATCAATAACCAATGACTCGCTGACATAGGGCATATTGTTGAGGCGTTGTTCAATTTCTTCGGGATAGATATTTTGACCCGAGGGACCCAAAATCATATTTTTGTCACGACCGCGTATGTAGATGTATCCGTCATCATCGAGGTTGCAGATGTCGCCGGTGTTCATCCAACCGTCTTTGAAGACGGCAGTCGTGGCTTCGGGATTTTTGTAATATCCTGCCATCACATTGTCTCCCCTAACCCACAGCAAGCCGGGAGTTTCTGCCGGGTCGGGGCTGTCGATGCGCACCTCCATACGATCCACGCATTTGCCGCATGACTGCGGGCGTTGTGTTTCGGGTGGACAATAGGCTATCAGTGGGGCGCATTCGGTCATACCATAGCCGACGGTAAAGGGGAATTTTATGCGACGCAGGAAGTCTTCGACGTCTTTGTTCAATCCGGCACCGCCAATGATGAGTTGCAACAAATTGCCGCCAAATGTCTGATAGAGTTTGTCTTTGATTTTTCCCAAGAGGTGGTCGTCGACGTATGGCACGTGTAACAGCATCTTCATCATCGGTTTGTCAAGCAGCGGGAACACGCGCGTGCGTATAATTTTCTCTATAATCAACGGCACGGTGACAATGAGTTTGGGGCGCAAGGTTGCGAATGCGTCCATAATAACTTTTGGCGATGGCGTGCGTGTCAGGAAGTACACGTGACAACCGCGCACAAAGGGGTTGAAAAACTCAACCATAAGCCCGAACATGTGTGCCATGGGGAGCATCGATATGAGTTTGTCTCCGGGGACGAGGAATTTGAGATGGTCGAGACAGAATTGTATGTTTGACCACAGGTTTGTGGCAGTGAGCATGACTCCTTTTGAGAAGCCTGTCGACCCTGAGGTGTAGTTTATAAGGACAACCTCGTCGGGTGCCGGTTCGAAGAAGTTGACGTCATCGCGTGTAAATCGCTCGGGATAAGCCTTGCCGAAATATTCGTTGAGGTGGGCGCGGGCGTCTGTCACCCGGTCATCTCGTGACATCAACAGTGAGTAGTCGTTAATGAGGAATGCGGCGTGTAGTTGCAACATTGCCTCCGGGTCAAGGTTTTCCCAGTTGTTGGCACCGACAAACAGCAGTTTTGCCTCTGAATGGTTGACGAGGTGGTGTATGTTGTCGGGCTTGAACTCGTGGAGGATTGGCACTGCGACCGCACCGTATGTTATGGTTGCGAGCAGGGCTATTGCCCATTGTGCACTGTTGCGTCCGCAAAGAGCGATTTTATCGCCATGCTCGACACCGGCGGCTTTGAATAGGATGTGTAGTTTTGCCACTTTGCGGGCAACATCGCGATAAGTGAAGGATTGTCCGTGAAAATCGGTCAGTGCTTGCAGTTCCCAATTGATGCGAATGGCATCTTGCAGGTATGAGTTTAAAGAATCTCGATTATCCATGCTACTTGGTCTAAGATTTTTGTGTACAATTTATATTTGTTATTTATCGCCCGATGAAACACATACAACGTGTGCCGAGCCTGTAACGGCATCAGCCTGTCATCGGGATTTATCGTTGTCACTTTGCAAAGCTAATAAAAAATATTTAAACAAAGTGCTTTTTCGTGATACAATCAGCCTATCACATTCACACAAAATGTCACATTTGTTTAACATACAACAATTTGCAAATATCGAAACGTGGCTTTATGTGTCATATTTTATGACATACGTTAATTTGTAAAACAGTTTTTGTGTCAAATTGTTGGATAATTAGACATTGTGTTTGTATATTTGCAGTGACAACGACTGTGGTATGTGTGCAGTCTGTCACTTATAAGTGTCAAACCATAAAACTTTGCAATATGTTTTTCAATTCGACAAAAAAAGTATTGTCTGTCAGTGTCGCTATGCTGGCAACATCGTTGTTTGCCTCGGCATTTGACTATCAGGCAAAAGTCATGCTCACCGATGACGAAAACGGAGCTATGGCATATCTCGTGAATTATGATACCGGAGCCAAAGTCGACTCTGTGACTGTCGCCGATGAGCTGGCGTCGTTTACCGGCAATGCCGAGACGCCGTTTATGGCACGCCTCATCATCGATGGGCAGCGCATGGGCAGTGTGTTTATCGTTGAAGAGGGCGTTGTCACTGTCAATCTGCCTCAACATTCCGTATCAGGAGGCGTTCTCACCACAATCATGAACGATTTTGAGAAGAAAGCCGGAGAAATCGCCACTCGTTATCGCGCGGCAAAAGATGACGCCGAGCGTGAAGCCATATATGGCGAATATTCGTCTTATACCAACAAGGTTATGGACGATAATATCGAGAATGTCGTGGGGTATTATCTTTTCTTGCAGCAGGCATACGAGATGGAGGCGTCTGACGTCATTGCTCTCGTTGAGAAACACCCGGTTATGAAATCATATCAGCGTGTAAACAAATTGCTCGCCGCCAATCGCAATAAAGCCGCGACACAGCCCGGCGCCAAGTTTGCCGATTTTGAATATACATACGATGGCGTGACATATCGCCTGAGTGATGTTGTAGGCAAGGGTCAGTATGTGCTTGTCGACTTTTGGGCAAGCTGGTGTGGTCCCTGCATACGTCAAACCAAGGTTATCAAGGAGTTATACAACGAGTATAAGGACAAGGGACTGAAGGTGTTGGGTGTTGCCGTGTGGGACGAGCCTGATAATACTCGTCAGGCGATTTCCACCCACGGTCTCGAATGGGAGTCGTGGTTGAACGCGCAAAACGTGCCCACCGATGTTTATGGCATTTCGGGTATTCCGTGCATCATTCTCTTTGGTCCCGATGGCACGATACTCTCTCGCGATAAGCAAGATGAGGAGCTCAAGGCTGATGTGCGTGCCGCTCTCGAAAAATCCAATTGATCACACGCGGAGCCGTGAGCGCCGACAATAATATGCCGACACAGTCTGCCAACAGATCCCAAGCGTCACCTGTGCGCCCCAAGTTCATTTGATCTTGTGCAAATTCGTCGGCGAGGCTGAACACGGCGACAGCGCAGCATATAATCACTACCGCCCGACAAGACAACGTGTTTCTCTTGTCGGCGGTTTTTTTGCGTCTGTAATCAAACATGACTGCCGATGCCAAGCCGCCCATCATCACCATGTGAACCAATTTGTCGGCTCCCTCAAACCACATTGTGCCTTCGGTCGGCACCGGGTCAGGCGCCAATGTCAGCCACAGAACCACGCTCAACGTTAACATCGACGGCCACCACCATTTGAGGAAGTCAAGTACGGATATATTTTTCATCATAGTTTGTTTTCTTGTAAGTTATCTGTGCATATAACAAATAATCGCGGCATCTTTGTTTTCAGACATACGATATAGTTGTTAAAAAAAATAATACCTTTGTGGCAACAATAGGTCAAAACTCTGTTTTCGTATATGGCATGTAAACATAAACGGCTCACGTTAATCGAGCGAATTTCGCTTTTGTTGCTTGTGGTCATAGCGTTGACCGCCGGGCTATACACCGTTTTCCGATCTTCGGGACACGCCGTTGAAGAATCGGGCACCGCATCTCATGACTCGGCGCTTGTACGTATCATTTCAGAGCATCCGCAGCAAAAAATCGATGTTTCTCAAAAGCCGCAAAAGTCAAAGAGTCAATCTAATGACACAACAACATCTGACAAACGCCGGAGCAAGGGTAAGTCGCGGACGGGTGTCGGAGTGTACACGCCGCCGGCGGGGCGCAATTATGTCGGCGACTCGATAGCGCAATCGCCATACTCTTCGAGATAGGCAGCGGCAGCCTCACACAATTCGTCATACCATTCGGCGCCGAAGCGAGCTATCAACGGTTCTTTAAGGAATACGTATGCACGCAAGCCCAATTTGCGTCCGAGGACTTCGGCGCATTTGCATATTTTCCAGCGGTGGTAGTTCACGGCTGTAAACTTTTCATACTCGGTGATGCGCACCGGATAGAGATAGCACGATATGGGTTTGCGCATTGAGACTTTGCCTTGGCGATAGGCGCGCTCGATGGCACACATACACTTGCCTCCGGGTTCGTAACATGTGAACACACAATCTCGTCCATCGACGATTTGTGTGACGAGGTCGCCCTCTTCGTCGATATATGACACGCCGTTTCGGTCTATTTGTCGTTGTGCCGCCGGGGAGAGGTCATCATATATTTGTGGCAGCAGTTTTTCGATCTCGTCACGTTCGTTGTCGGTTAATGGTGCGCCGGCATCGCCATCGATGCAGCATGTGCCGAGACATTTGTCAAGGTCGCAACAAAAAAAGCGTTCTATCAAGTCGAGTGAGACAAGCGTATTTTGTATTTCAAGCATAACGGTCTCTGTTGTTTCGTCGCTCATCGCGTGGTGATTGTTGTGTATCCGACAAGGCGATCGTATCTCTCACCCTGTCGGCGGTTATAAAGATATATTGTATAGCGGTTGACGGTTTCATAATGGTCGCCTTCGACAAAGCCGGTGTGAGCCGTCAAATCTTTTTTGCCGGCGCCGACAGTCAGATATTGATATGAATAGGCGCCTTGTTTTAAGAGTATGGCTTTTTCGTAACAGCCGGTGGCATTGTTGTATGTCATTGCCGATTCAGGCGAGAGGCGGCGTTGCACAAAATCTCCGTCGAGAAATATTGTTGTTTGTGGCATCTCGGACATTTCGAGCGAAAAATATGTCACCGAATAGTCGGCGGCAGTCGCCGGGTCATCGCCGCCAAAGCCATTCTCGCTGTCGGCATCACGTATCAGGAAGCCGCCGCCGAGGGTGCGGTCATAGAGATATTGTTGTGCGCTGCGGGGTTTGTCAGTGGCGAGGACATAGCGATAGTACGGAGCTTTCCAGTCCACGACATCGACGCCCATCGGCGCAAAGCGTTTTGACACGGTCTCAAAGCGGCGATACTCGTTGCCGCCTTCAAATATCAGTTCGTTTTGATGCTCATAGTGTATGCCCGAGGCTGAGACGCGCAGAGGTTTGGTGAGTGTCACACGGTTGTCGGTGCGCGCATTTTGCTCGACAGTCAAGATGAGGTCGTTAAAGATGTCGCGCACATCGGCTCGGTCGACATTGGCGACAATCGCGAGTTGCTGGTGGGCACGATTATAGTCCACGTCTGTGCGCCCCGAGACTGACACGCCCAAAGATGCCGTCTGCTCGCTTATGGCAAAGCGACATTGCAGCCACACCTCGTCTTCGGCACCCTCCGGATATATTTTAAGCAGATAGTTCCCTGACACCGTGGGCATTGTCTGTTCATTGGGAAGTGAAAGGCGATAGTGGACATAATGGACGGTTGTCGCCTGTGAAAACTCATAATCGTTGATGGTGCCCTCGTTGAAACCGTCAAGATATTCAGAGTATGAGAGTTGGTCTTCGCGCCACATGGCGTCGCAATGTGTAAGCGAATAGCGCAGGTAGTCACGGTCGTCGGCAAGTTTGTCAAACTCGATGACTATGCAGACGGTGTTGTCGCCGAGAGTCAGCACCGGCATGCCAGTTGTGCCGCGCGCATCACACGAGCGATAGACCTCGAGGGTTTTCACGCGCTCGTCAAATATCATTGTCTCGGTTGATGTTTCGCCGGCGCGCATCGTGTTTATGATGCCGAGTAACACGGCTAACGACACGATAGCACTGCGAACTGTTCGGTTTTGCTTTATCATTATTTATGGTGTGATGACAAGTAGGTATTCTGATAAGTGTTTGAGTTGAGTTTGAGTTATGTTTACCACGCTATCGGTTCTCCGCCGTGGTCAATTATCCATTGGTTTGCCTTTGAGAAGTGATGGTTGCCGAAGAAGCCTCGATAGGCAGACAATGGTGAGGGGTGAGGCGATGTCAGCACGAGATGTTTCTCGCGGTCGATAAAAGCTCCTTTGCGTATGGCATAGCTGCCCCAGAGCATAAACACCAATCCTTGGCGTTGGTGAGAGAGAGTTTCGATGACGGCATCGGTGAATGTCTCCCAGCCACAGCCCTGATGAGAGGCGGCGGCGTGAGCTCTGACCGTCAGCACGGAGTTCAAAAGCAGAACGCCCTGTGTTGCCCAGCGGCTGAGGTCGCCGGACGCGGGTATCGGAGCACCGGTATCCTCGCTGACCTCGCGCATGATGTTGACCAGCGATGGCGGTTTGACAACGCCGTCTGCCACCGAGAAGCACAAGCCGTTTGCCTGTCCGGTGTCGTGGTATGGGTCTTGTCCGAGTATCACCACGCGCGTCTTGTCATAAGGGCAAGCGTCAAACGCCGCGAATATCTTTGATGCCGGCGGAAAGATCGTGCCGACGCTGTATTCGTGTCTTACAAACGCGGTCAGACGTTCAAAATAAGGTTTTTGCCACTCCGAGGCAAGCGCCTTTTTCCACCCGGTTTCGATTTTCACTTCCATAGCTGATAGTTTTTTGCAAATATACGAACTTTTGCTTACTTTTGCATCATTATTCGCGCCCGTAGTTCAATGGATAGAATTACGGATTCCGGTTCCGTCGATTGGGGTTCGACTCCCCACGGGCGTACTAAAATTCACTCAATTAAAGTCCTAAATATTACCATGACGTTAAAATTACGCCTCTCTCTCACGGCATTAGCAATTTGCGCTTTGACCGGCATTGCGTCTGCCGAGACGATGACCATCAATGGCAAAGAGTATCAAGCTGACAAGTTAATTCAACGCGAAATCGGTCCCGGCACCACATACACCCGTTGGCGCATTCCCGATTTTCCGCTCAATGTCAATGTTATGACTGTTGATCTTGACAATCCTTATAACCGTATCGAGACGATGCAGGCAAACGAGCGACTCGGCTCGACCGAGCGTTACGAGCACGCCTCGGAGCGTCTCGATGGCGCGATGCACAAGTCACTCGGAGGCGTGAATGGTAACTTTTGGTGTGTGTCGGGACAGGCACCATGGTCAGACCTGCTCATCGGCACGACGTTCGGCGGCAGTGTGCGCAACGGTAAAATCATTTGCGAGACCAACGCCTATTCAGACCAATGGGTCGGCGGTCCCACACAGTCATGTGTTGTCGGAATTGACTCATATAAACGTCTGTGGCTCGAGTCGATGCACTGGCGTGGCACCATATCCTCAGAGACTGCCGGCGCTATCGAATTTATACAGGTAAACAAAGTTGTGCGCTCCAATGAATTGGGACTCTATAACTCGTTCTATCCGACAGATAAGACATTCCAACCGGTGAACGAGGTTGACGGACACTTTGTTGTCACTCCCGGTGACGCCACCGAGGTGTATCTCAAACTCCTTGATGGTCAGGATTGGCGCGTAGCCACCAACTTCACCGCCAAAATCGAAGCCATAAACAAAAATGCCGGCACCGGTCATCTCGGTGACTATGACATCGCCCTCGTGGGTCGTGGCGGATATGCCGACTTCTTAAACAAACTCACCGTTGGCGAGACAATAACCATCAACCACGGTTGGACTTCGTATGAGAGCGGACAGACGCCAATCATCGAGAACATGTTGCAGGGTCTCGCTCTTTGTCTTAAAGATGGTGTCAAAATAGAAGAAAGCATCAACAACAGCTATAACAGCACCGTTTATGCGCGCACGGCATATGGCTCGTCAGCCGACAAGCGCACGCTCTATATGATGGTCTTTGACAAATCTACCGACCCGGTTTATGGAGCATCGGCAGGTTGCACAGCATCGGTAATGTGTGACATAGCTCTCGCCGTGGGTTGTGCCAATCTTGCTCCTCTCGATGGTGGCGGTTCGTCACAAATGCTTGTCGAGGGCAAGGTTATAAACAAAACCACCGAGGCGACACCCAGAGCCATCGCCAATGGCTGGATGGTGTTCTCGACCGCCCCCAACGATGCCGACATCACCCGCCTCGCGTTTGACGATGTCACCCTGCGTGTGCCGCCGTTCTCATCGTCGATGCCTCGCGTCATCGCCTATAACAAATATGGCGACATCGTCGATGACTACTTTATGGACTTTGAGCTTTCGTGTGACAAAACGCTCGGCATATGTGAAGGCTCGACATTCATTGCCGGCAAAGGGGGGCAAAAAGGCACTCTCACCGCAACTTACAACGGCATCTCGGTGTCAAAAGAAATTGAGATTGTCGACAGCGACATCACACTTCGCCTTAATCCGATATTGATTGACGCCACACGCGAATACCTCATCGAGGTCAATGCCGAACTCGATGGCAAGACATACAAATATGAGCCTACCGACGTTGCTTGGACTGTGGACGACCCGACAATAGCGATGGTAGACCCTCACGGCATGCTCCACGGACTGAAAAACGGCACGACAACCATCACCGGCACGATAGGCGACTTTACGGACCAAGCGACAATCAACGTTGAGATTGCACCCGATGCCAAAATCAGCGTTGCCGATACATTTAACGAATGGAAAGGCACCGGAGCGAGCGGCATGAAAGTCAACACGTGGCAAAACGGCTGTTTCGAGTACACATATAACTCGCCGCGCTCACCCAAACTCACCGCGACAAACACGCCGCAGACGGCTTTTTACAGTCTGCCCGATCGCATAACGATGAACTTCACGTCAACGATACCGGTAGCCAAAATAGAAGTCGACATACGCACTCGCTTCAACAAGACGCAAAACAACATCACGATAACACCCGACGAAGGCGACACTTGGACGGCAAACGACACTCACGAGATAGAGATACCGTTCCCGGCAGACGCTCTTGACCTTGGCACATATCCTCTGACGATAAACAAAATCGCCTTCACGACAGATGTCAACACGTCATACAAGGGCGCGCAGAAACTGACGATCAACGATCTCGTGGCTCATTATAACAACTTTGCCTCAGTAAGCCTGCCGATAGCAGACGCCGATGCCGGCGATGATAGTCCCGTGATGTATTACAATATGCAGGGGGTGCGCGTAAATCCGTCAAACCTCACGCCCGGCGTCTATATCAAGACCTGTGGTGCCAAGGCTCAAAAAATCATCATTCGCTGATAGCCCGAACTCATCGCCACATATGCGATAAAGCATTTTCATAACACAATCAATCTCAAAAAACCGTGAATTGGCGATGTTCGAGGTCAAAAATTCGCGGTTTTTTTGTGATTTTCAGTCATATTATTGTCGGGACGAGAAAAAAAGCGTACCTTTGCACGCTATTAAGTTTGGCTGCCGTGTTGTAGGCGGCAGTCTTATGTAAAACTAAGTAAATCATGATAAAAATTACTTTTCCCGACAAATCAGTCAAAGAATTTGAATCAGGCGTAACTCCACTCGACATCGCCAACTCTATCAGCCAGCGACTTGCACAAGATGTGCTTGTGGCAACAGTCAACGAACAAGCATGGGATCTCAATCGCCCCATAACCACCGACGCCACCATCGCCCTCCACAAATGGGACGATAACGAAGGTAAACATGCCTTTTGGCACTCATCGGCACACCTCTTGGCAGAAGCGCTCCAAGAATTGTATCCCGGAGTGAAATTCGGCATCGGTCCGGCAATAGAAAACGGTTTCTATTATGACATCGACCCGGGAGAAAACACCATAACAGCCGCCGATTTTTCGCGCATAGAGAAAAAGATGCTCGAGTTGGCACGACTAAAACAAGACATCGTTCGCCACGACATTTCAAAAGCCGATGCACTCAAGCTCTTCGGCGACAGAGGCGAGACGTATAAGTGCGAACTTATCTCGGAGCTTGAAGACGGCACAATATCCACATACACGCAGGGCAACTTCACCGACTTGTGTCGCGGTCCGCACCTCATCAACACCGCTCCGATCAAGGCCGTCAAGATCACATCGCTCGCCGGCGCATATTGGCGCGGTGACGAGAAGCGCAATCAGCTGTTGCGCGTCTATGGCATCACGTTCCCCAAACAAAAGATGCTCGATGAGTATCTCGTGATGCTCGAAGAAGCCAAGAAGCGTGATCACCGCAAACTCGGCAAGGAGATGGAGCTTTTTGCATTCTCTCAGAATGTCGGTGCCGGTCTGCCACTGTGGTTGCCCAAAGGTGCCGCCCTGCGAGATCGTCTCGAGCAATTCCTGCGCAAGATACAGAAACAATACGGCTACCTGCAAGTCATCACTCCGCATATCGGCAATAAGAACCTGTATGTCACCTCGGGTCACTATGCAAAATATGGCAAAGACTCGTTCCAACCCATTCATACGCCCGAAGAAGGCGAGGAATACCTGCTCAAACCAATGAACTGCCCTCACCACTGTGAGATATTTAAGGTGTCGCCGCGTTCATACCGCGATCTGCCCATGCGTCTTGCAGAGTTTGGCACCGTTTATCGCTATGAACAGTCAGGTGAGCTTCACGGACTCACGCGTGTTCGCGGTTTCACGCAAGATGATGCGCATATTTTCTGTGCTCCCGACCAAATCAAAGATGAGTTCCTCAAAGTTATGGACATCATTTTCTATATCTTCAAAGCCTTGAAATTTGATAACTTTGAAGCACAGATTTCGTTGCGCGACCCCAAAAACAAGCAAAAATACATCGGCAGTGACGAGAATTGGCATCTCGCCGAGCAAGCCATCATCGAGGCTTGTGAAGAAAAAGGGCTCACCGCACGCAAAGAACTTGGCGAAGCAGCCTTCTATGGGCCAAAACTTGACTTTATGGTCAAAGACGCCATCGGTCGTCGTTGGCAGTTGGGCACAATACAGGTCGACTATAACCTTCCCGAGCGTTTCCAACTCGAATATACCGGCGCCGACAACCTCAAACATCGTCCGGTGATGATACACCGCGCACCGTTCGGCTCGATGGAACGCTTCGTCGCCGTACTTCTCGAGCACACCGCCGGCAAATTCCCCTTGTGGCTCGCTCCCGACCAGGCAGTCGTGCTCCCGATATCAGAGAAGTTTAACGACTATGCTTATGAGGTCAGCCGTCAGCTTAACGCTGCCGATGTTCGCACCATCGTTGATGACCGCAATGAGAAAATCGGCAAGAAAATTCGCGACAACGAGCTCAAACGCATACCCTATTTGCTCATCGTTGGCGAGAAAGAAGCACAAAATGGTGAAATTTCTGTAAGAAAACAAGGCGAAGGTGATAAAGGTACGATGAAAATTACTACCTTTGCAGAATATTTGACCGATGAAGTCAAAAAAATGACAAACTAACCCCACCCCACTGAATGGAGAAAAAGCCCTATAACCCGGGACCGCGCCCACCGCGCCCCACAAACAATCGCCAACCGCAGAGACGTGGCGAGAAACCGGCAAACCCAAATCTCATCAACGAGCAGATACGCGCTCGCGAAGTTCGTTTGGTAGGTGACAATGTCACCGCCGGCATATATTCCATTCACGAGGCTCGCAAAATCGCCGATGAGCTTGAACTCGACCTTGTTGAAATCTCGCCCACAGCAGAGCCGCCGGTATGTAAAGTTCTTGACTATCAAAAATATCTCTATCAACAAAAGAAAAAACAAAAAGAGATAAAAGCCAAGGCGACAAAGATTGTCATCAAGGAGATCAGATTTGGACCCCAGACCGATGATCACGACTACAACTTCAAACTCAAACATGCCATGGGCTTTCTTCAAGAAGGTGCAAAAGTCAAAGCCTATGTGTTCTTCAAAGGACGCTCGATACTCTTCAAAGAGCAAGGCGAAGTCTTGTTGCTGAGATTTGCCAACGACCTCGAAAACTATGGCAAAGTGGAGCAGATGCCGTTGCTCGAAGGCAAACGCATGATAATAATGCTGTCACCCAAAAAGAAATAACATCGTCGCCACAAGCGACACATTTAGATAACACGATTTAATTAAACTTTTTAAACAATGCCCAAGATTAAAACTAATTCCGGTGCCAAAAAGAGGTTCGCCCTTACCGGATCAGGAAAAATCAAAAGAAAACATGCTTACAAAAGCCACATTCTGACAAAGAAGACTAAAAAGCAAAAACGTAACCTCACCCACTTCGGTCTCATCGCCAAAGTTGACGAAGCCAACGTTAAAGCTCTGCTCGCTCTCAAATAATCAAGCCTGCAAGTCAAAAACAA
>CAVCBR010000021.1:0-20077 GCA_963600695.1 bacterium | reverse complement strand
AAACTTCTTTTTATTAACCGAATGCACAGCCCAAAGAGCAAACAACGCCGCTGTCATTCAAAATCTTAAAGAAACAAATGCCAAGATCAGTCAACCACGTCGCTTCACGCGCTCGTCGTAAAAAAATTCTGAAACTTACTCGCGGTTACTTTGGTTGCCGTCGCAATGTCTGGACAGTCGCTAAAAACACATGGGAAAAAGGTTTGACCTATGCCTATCGTGATCGTAAAGACAAAAAACGCAACTTCCGCGCACTTTGGATACAACGTATCAACGCCGCCGCTCGTTTGGAGAACCTCTCATACTCGAAACTTATGGGACTTATCCACAAAAGCGGTATCGAAATCAATCGCAAAGTCCTTGCTGACCTCGCTCTCAACAATCCCGCAGCTTTCAAAGCTATCGTTGAGAAAGTGAAAAACGCTTGATTTCGCTCACACAACAAGAAAGATTGTAAATCTTCCTTATAGGCTACGACCAACGTAGCGTGAAAAGTCGCCTCAGTCAATGGTTGAGGTGACTTTTTCATTATAAGACGGTAGAAATAACATCATCGCTACAATCAGATCAATCGCCGCGATGGCGTTGCCGACAGATTGACACAAAAGCTATGTGAAAGTCGGTGCTTTCGGATGGTTACATTAACGCTATAACGCACTGGTAATCAACCGTATTATATCGTGGGTGATTTTATAACAATATTTATATTTGTCACAATGGACAAAATGAGCTAACTTTGCAGGCGATTACTAAGCCACTCGTAACCTCTATGGCTCGTAACGACAATGGGGTTGACCGGTTTTGACAGCGTGTCGAGGTGGTGTGTAAGCGTGCAGAGCTATGATGTCAGATGCTCTCAAATCTCCGGCATCGCATACTTTTAAATGGCGAAAACAACTACGCTCTCGCTGCCTGATTGAAGCATAGTAGATCGGCTTTATCTCTCTAACAGTTAGAGAGACGAGACATCACCCGACTGCCCTCTCGCCGAGGCGTGTCGATAAGGTGGTGCTAATAATATCGGTGATAGCTCGCGAAGAGCCTTGTGTCGTGAGCGAAAATTAAGAGGCTAAGGTGTCGTTTGGTCGTCCCGGCCTGGCGGCGCACGAAAAACAAGCGGAGACTACGCACGTAGAAGTCACATTAGTTCCACGTTTGGACGAGGGTTCGAATCCCTCCAACTCCACTAAGTAGGTCGGACACCATCCGACCAAAGCAAGACAAATAAAGACAAACCGCAGAATTTCAATCAGTTCTGCGTTTTTTTTAGTGCTTAGGAGTGCCGATTCCGAATCGACATCAGACAGAAAGAAGGGGCACAAGGCGAAATGTCGGTGCATGGGGGGTAAGATAAGTGGGCAATTATCCGAGAACAATTTAGAATAGTTGCATTTAATTGACCAAAATAAACTATCAGTATATTTTGGGAGCAATAAATCAACTGAATATTTGTGACACCAAGAATTTATGGCACAAGGCGAAAAGATGGTGCGGTGTATGGGGGTAAGGGGGGACAAGCTGAAAAAAATGTGAGGTCATCGATGGTTGGCATCGGTGACCTCACGGGCTTTTGTAATTCGCGATATGTCGGGGAGAGTTTTTTCAGAGTGAGGGATGAGGAGTGAGGGTTTGTCGGACTATGTGTCAGACCAGACTAAGTGTCGGACGATGTGTCGGACGATGTGTCTGCCTGAGGAGGGGAGATGAGTGGGATTGGGGGGCTGAGGGTATGGTTATTTGTTAATCCATTCTGTGATGGTTTTGGGGTCGGCGGGGAGTTTCAGCCCTTTGTGCCAGTTGAGTGTGGGATAGCCTTTTTTGAGTGAGTCGTCGCCTTGTGACATTGGTGAGCCGCCTGATGTGCAGAATGGGTATAGTGTTTTGCCACTGAGGTCGTATGTGTCGAGGAATGTTCGTATCACTGCCGGTTCTTCGTACCACCATATAGGGAAGCCGATGAAGACGGTGTCGTATTGTGTGAAGTCGATGTCGAGGGGTTTGATTGCGGGGCGAGCCTTGCGGTCTTTGTGTTCGATGACGTTGCGCGCGGTTTCGACTGTCCAATCAACGTCGGCGTCGGTGTATGGTTCAACGGGTTCGATGCGGTATGTCGGGGCACCGGTGACGGCGGCGATTTGTTCGGCGGCGCGTTTGGTGTTGCCTGAGTAGCTGAAGTAAACGATGACGGCTTTCATATCTTTGACGTTTTGTGTTTGTGATTTGTCTGATGATTGGCACGAGGCTGCGGTCGTGCACAGTGTGCACAGTGACAGCGCGGTAACGAGTGATTTTAATAGTTTCATATTCTTGTTGTTTGAATTGTTTGAGTTTGGTGATTGGGGTTTGTATTTGTGTTAAAATTTGACTTTAAAACCGCCCATGGCTGTAAATCCGGGCATGTCGTATCCACGGTTTATAACGTATCGGGCGTCGGTAATATTTTCCAAGCGTGTAAAAATCGTGAGGTATCGGCATACGTACCACGAGATTTTGAGGTTTAGCAGGGCATAGTTTTGGTGTTTGATATTGTCGGCGACGTATAGTGAGCCTATGCCGCGGAGGTCGGCGGCGATGTCGAGCACCTTCCATGGTCGCCATTGTACGCCGATGTAGTATTGGTTTTTGGGAGCGCCGACGAGGTTTGAGAGTGAGGTGTGGAGGTAGCTGTATGATGCTGTGAGCCACAGGTTGTCAAGGGGGTGAGAGCGGGCGGCGATTTCGATGCCTTTGTTGATGAAGCTGCCGGTGTTGAGGTTTTTGCCGTCGACGGTTTGTATCATGTCTGAGCCTTGTGAGAAGTAGGCTGTGAGTTCGCCGGCAAAGTATCGTGAGAAGTTTTTGGCGAGTGAGAGTTCGTAGTTCATCATCTGCTCGGGTTTGAGGTCGGGGTTTGCCGGTTTGTATAGGTATAGTTCGCGGAACGAGGGGTTGCGGTATCCCATGGCGAGGTTGCCTTTGATGGTGAAGCCGTGTGAGGGGTTGATGGCGAAGCCGAATTGTGGCACGAGGTGTGTGTCAAACATGTCGGAGGCGGCGACTCGCACTCCGGCGTTGAGGTTGAGGCGGTCGCCTGCCAGTGATTGTGCGATGGTGAGGTATGGCGAGTATTCGGTGATGGTTTTGCGTTCGAGTGTCGCCATTGGGTTTTGGTCGTGGGTTTTGCCTCCGGAGACGGGTATTTCGCCGGCATAGGTGTCGAAGTCAAATCCGAGTGAGGCGGTGGCGCCGCGCCATGGGGCGAAGTTTTGGTATAGCATGATGCCGAGGCGGCTGTCTTTGCTGTGGAAGTGTCGCGGGTCGTCGACAAAGTGGTTGCCGTAGTGGTAGTATATGCGCCCTACTCCGCTTGTCGCGGTGTATGTGTTGGTGATGGTGGCGGCGACTTCGCCACGAGTGACGCTCTGTTTGTATATGTCGGTTGACGTGGGGTCTGAGAGCGTGGGGTATATGGGGTCGCTGCCTTTGAAGTTCATCAGCGTGTAGTCTATGGCGCCGCTCCATCGGCGAGAGAAGTCGTATGAGGCTTTGATGTATCCGTCGGCTTGTTTGAAGTCAAAGTTGTCGACGGTGCCGTCTGTTCGGTTGTATGATATTGATGCCAGAGATGAGAAACGACCGTATTTGACGGTGTTTGTCGCTGATGACAGCCATGTGTTGTATGAGCCGTATTGTGATGTTATCACCGTTTGCACGCCGTCGTTTTGTGGTTTGCGTGTGATGATGTTGATGACGCCTGCCATGGCGTTTGAGCCGTATAACACCGAGCCGGGACCGCGCAGGACTTCGACGCGGTCGACGTATTCTTTGTCATAGAAGTCGGCGATGTGGTGTGAGTATATGCCGGCAAATTGCGGACGCCCGTCGACCATCATCAGCACGCCTGATGCGCGGTCGCCACCGACGCCTCTCATTTTGATGTGTCCCGAGCCGCCGTTGCTGACGCCAAATCCGAAGACGCTGCGTTGTGAGACGAAGACGCCGGGCACCATGCCTGAAAGCACTGAGAGCACTTGCGTGTTGCCGGCGGCGTCGAGTTGGCGACCGCCGACAACGGTCACGGTGTATGGCAGCAGTGATGAGGGGAGTGTTTGGTGGGTGCCGGTGACCACGACTTCGCCGAGGGTGTTGACGTCGGTGGTGTCCGGGACGATGGTGTCGGCGGCGATGGCTGACAGGGTGACAATCACCGTTGCCGCGAGCGCTGCCGCACGGCAATGTTTAAATATTGTCATGTGAGGTTGGTGTTAAGTTCGGTGAATTATTCAAAGATGATTTTGCGACCGTTGACGATGTATGTGCCGGCGGGCAGTGACAGGAGGTTGTCGGCATCGGTGAGCACGCGGTTGCCTTCGCCGTCATAAACGTTGTATTTTTCGACACCGGCGGTGATGTTGTCGTCAGTGGTGGCTGTGATGTCAACGAGGCGGTATGATTTTGAGCCGAGTCCTATTTGTTGGGCATAGTCGACGATGTGTGTGCCGTGTTGGCGGTTTATGCGCTGTATCAGCGGGGCGCTGTTGTCGCCATCGGTGGATACGTGGGTGAAGACTAAGTCGAGGCATGCTTTGTCCAGAGCCACGGGGTCTGTCGATGCGAGGATGCCGACATCTTTCATATGTGGTGCTTCGGGGTGGGCGTTGCAGTCACAGTCTACCGAGAGGTTGTTCATAACGTTTATGTATAGGACGTTGCCGTGGAGGTAGTTGTGAACGGCTTGTGCGGCGCCTGCCATTGATTCGAGAAATGCGTCTTGACCTTTGGGGTTGTCAAAAACTTTGTCTGTCGACAGGTGTGTGCCCGATGTGTGTATCAGGGCTTTGCCTTCGGACGAGGCGACGCCGATGCTTTGATTTTTGAGCACGCCGCCAAAGCCACCCATGGCGTGGCCTTTGAAGTGTGCGAGGTTGATCATAAAGTCGTAGTTGGCGAGGTGTGCTCCCACGCGGTCAAATTTCATGTGGGTGGTGTCAGCCATAGGTATGTCGATTGAGCCGAATTCGTCCATAATGTCAACGTTAGCGATGTCGTTGTATCCGCGTTGGGCTATGGCGCGGCGGTGGTCGGCGGTGTTAAAGCGGCTGCCGCGGTAGGCGGTGTTGCATTCGACAAGTGTGCCGTTGACTTCGTGTACCAGTGGGGCAATGAGTGCCGGTGTCAGGTGGTGGGTCATTGTTGACTCGCCGGTTGAGATTTTAACGGCGACGCGTCCGGTGGCGGGAACGCCGAGGGCTTTGTAAACTTTGACCAGGGCTTCGGGGGTGATGTCTGTGGTGAAGTAGACGACCGGAGTGGTAGCTGTTGTGTTGTTATCGGTCTCGGCGGCACTCATCATCAGCGGTGCGCACAGGGCGAGGGCTAAAAATATTTTCTTCATCATATTATGATTTTTTTGGGGGGTTGTTTTTATCGGTTGGTTGTTTTGTTGTCTGTCGCGTTGTTGTCGGTGATGATGTTTCGCTCATCGGTGCTGACAGCTTTTCATAGTGCAAAGATACGAGAACACCGGCAATAGTTATAACCAAAATTGCGGAAATAATCACCATTTTTACGGATATGGCGGAGTTGTCATTGTTTTTGTGTGTGGATATATTTTGAAATGAGGTTGTGAGAGTGTATCTTTGCATAGCAATAGCGGCGCGTGTCGTTTGGCACGAGACATAAGCCGAACTTGTTTTTGCTTGTCGCCGCCGCTTCTTGTGCTGTATGTCTCACGTATAATAAGTTTTCTGTAAAAATGGTTATAGCTGAGGAGGATCCGACTTTTAATAAAATGCAGAATGTCAAGCGGCGTTTTTTTGCGTTGCGCAATGGTGATATAGCCGATGTTTATAGGCGTGCGGGGTCGCCGTATCGCATAATTTTCGGCTTGCAACTGCCTCAAATTGTTGAGGTTGCCGATGCCGTGGGCATGGACTCGGAGCTTGCCGAGCGTTTGTGGGCGAATGACACCACGCGCGAGAGTCGTTTGTTGGCACCGATGGTTGTCGATCGCTCGTCGTTTGACATCGCCCATGCGTGGGCGTGGATAGAGTCGCTAAAAGGTGTCGAGGAGTGTGATGTTTTGTGTCATCGCTTGTTGCGCAAGCTGGATTATGCACCGGTGTTGGTCGGCGAGTATGCCGAGGGTGGCGATGATATGAGGCGTTATGCCGCTCTGCGTTTGGCGCGTAACATCATGGCGACACATCTTGACCTCGCTTATGATGTTGCTAAGGGCGAGTTGTCGCGGGAGTGTGAGCTGACACGACGTCTTGCCGCGGAGACGCTCGAAGAGGTTAGCTTTTTGAGGGGTGACGACGTGCCTTAGTCGTGATTTTGTCACGAGTCGGACGGCGACAACAGTAGACATCGCGACTTGTTACCGGCTCGACGTCGGTTGAGATGTTGTTATTTTGAGAGTTTTTCGCCCATCCACAATCCGCCGATAATCAGTGCGCAGCCTATGATACCGATGATTGTTATGCCTTCGTTGATGATGAAGAAGGCGGCAATCATCGTGATTATGGATTGGAAGTACATGTAGTTGTTGGCGGTGACGGCGCCGAGGTCACGGGTGGCGACAGACCATAGGGCGTAGGCGATGACCGAGGCTCCGACGGCGAGGAAGCCGAGGTTTATGAGCACGTCGGGGTTGGTGAGCAATTCTACCGGGTTGCCAAGGTTTGGCGAGAGGGCGAGGAAGGGTATCGATGTGACGACGCCATAGAAGAATGTTTTGCGTGTTATCGTCCATGCGTCATAGTTTGTCGACAGGCGTCGCAACACCAGCGAGTATATCGCCCAGCTGACGGCGGCGCCGAGTGAGAGTATGTCGCCAAGGGGGTTGACTTCGACGCTGACTGCCGACGCCGAGTTGAATATAACAAATCCAACGCCGATGAATGCTACTGCCGAGCCGACATACATACCGCTCGAGGGTTTTTCGGTTTTATAGAAGAAGCTCATGAGTATCGCCGTGAACAGTGGCGAAATCGATGTCAGCAGTGAGACGTTTGTTGTCGTGGTGTGTTCGAGGGCGGTGTTCTCGGCGATGAAGTATATAGAGCCGGCACAGAAGCCGCATATCATGAAGAGCAGTTCGTCGCGCCACGAGTATGATTTGAAGTGTTTGTGGCTGACAAGGAGTATCAGCAGGTAGGCTATGGTGAAACGGTATATGTATATTTCGACCGGACCCATTGCGGGACCGTTTTTGTCTAACAAGACTTTTGTGGAGACGAACGAGAGACCCCACATTGTCACCGAGACGAGAGCCGCGAGGTGACCGAGCCATTTGAGTTTGCCGACATTTTTGCCGCCGACGGGCGCGAGTTTCAGGATGTTAAAATTCATACATGGCAGTATCGGTAAATAAATAAGGTGTGATTGGGTGAAAAGTGTTTAAAATTCCAATCGCGACCACAAAATTAATCAAAATAGCAGTCAATAACAAACCCCGAGGCTATGATTATTGTTGAAAAATGTGTAACTTTGCCCAAACAACGTGTTGGCATCACGCTCGGGCGGTGTTGTCAGTGTTTGATTTTTAACGTGTTATTAAAGCATTAACATATAGTATAACAATAAACAGAGACATTTATGAAAATTTTACACAGTCTTGGCATTGTTGCCATAGCATCAGCCTTGCTTTTTGGCGAAACATCATGCGGTTCTATGACCAACACCGGTAAGGGCGCTCTCATCGGTGGTGGCGGCGGCGCAGCTGTCGGTGCCGGTATCGGCGCTCTCATTAACGGCGGCAAGGGTGCCGGCATCGGTTCTGCTATAGGAGCAGCCGTTGGCGCGGGTGCTGGCGCTCTCATCGGCAACAAGATGGACAAGCAACAGAAAGAACTCGAAGCTCAGCTCGCCGAGCAGGCAAAAGTCGAGCAAACGACAGACCAAAACGGTCTTCAAGCCATCAAGGTGACGTTTGACGGCGGCATCCTCTTCCCCACGGGCAAGTACACTCTCAACAATTCGGCAAAGGCGTCGTTGACAAAATTTGCCGTCAATCTCAACGAAAATCCTCAGACTAACGTGCAGATACTCGGTTTCACCGATAACACCGGGTCTATGGCTGTCAATGAGAAGTTGTCAAATCAGCGTGCCAACAGTGTTCGCGATTATCTCATAAACAGCGGTGTGACGTCTTCACGCCTCATGGCTCAGGGTCTGCCGATGACAGGCTATATCGCTGACAACAACACAGCCGAGGGTCGTGCCATGAATCGTCGTGTTGAGATCTATATCACTGCCAATGAGCAGATGATCCAGCAAGCCGAGGCACAGGCTGCCGAGAAATAAATCGGTTATTCGTAACAATTTTTCATAATAATAATTTTTATGGTTAATATGCAAACACAGCCCGTGAGGGTGGGTGTTTGCTTTTTTTTTGCTGCTCGGGTAAATGACGTGAACAAGGGTGAAAGGGAGGGTTGGTGTTTTTGTTTTTTTTAGTCTTTATTTTTTCAAAAATTTGTGCAAAAGATGATTAAAGTTAGTATCTTTGCAGTGAGAATAAGGCAATCGTTCGAGCCGTTGGCTCGGCGAAAGATAAAAACACTGATTATACACCTGATTATTAATTTTTTTACTCAACCAAATAATATTATTAACAGACAACAAGTATTAACAACAATCAATGGTCACCGACGGGGAGGCAATAGTTTTGCGGCACCTAAGTCACTAAGCAACTCACAAATGAGAACCGCGAGGTTTAACACCAAAAGCCAACCTGGTGACACCAACAACATTTTTCATAACATTTTTGTTTTATTTTAAGTAATGCTTTTCCAATAGGATAGTTTATCATGGACAACAACGAAAAGAAACCCAAGAGACCGCGCATCGGCGAATTGCGCCAGCAGGTAGAAGACACAGATCGTCCTCAATTCATCAGCAGCGCTGAGGTATTGCATGACAACAATCAAGAGCAACACCCTTATCAGCAGCGTCCTTATCAGCCACGTCCCTATAACAACTATAATCGCCAGGGCGGCTATAATAATCAACGTCCCACCGGCGGTTACAATCGTCCCTATCAAACACAGGGTGAGTATACGGCGACGGGTGAGAGTCTCGATCAGAATAATAATTATCGCAACCAGGGCGGTTATAATAATAATCGTCAGGGTGGCTACAATAATAATCGCCAAGGCGGTTACAACAACAATCGCCAGGGCGGCTACAATAATAATCGCCAGGGCGGTTACAACAACAATCGCCAAGGTGGCGGCTATAATAACAATCGTCAGGGCGGTTACAACAACAATCGCCAAGGCGGTGGCTATAATAACAATCGTCAGGGCGGTTATAACAACAATCGCCAAGGCGGCTATAATAACAATCGTCAGGGCGGCTATAACGGCAAGAATAATTATAATCGTCGCGGCGGTAATAATGCCAATCCGCTGGGTCGTGGCAAGAGCTTCACTCCGCGTCCCAAGCGCATAGAGTATGAAATGCCCATACCCGATCCTAACGAGCAAATACGTTTGAATAAGTTTATGGCAAATGCCGGCATTTGCTCGCGTCGAGAGGCTGACGAATTTATCCAACAGGGGCTTGTAAAGGTCAACGGGCAAGTTATCACCGAGTTGGGCACAAAAATCACTCACAGCGATGTTGTCGAGTATGATGAGAAGGTTGTGGCATTGGAGAGCAAGTGTTATATTTTGCTCAACAAGCCCAAAGATTGTGTGACGACGTCAGATGATCCCAACGGTCGTCTCACGGTGATGGATCTTGTCAAGGGAGCTTGCACCGAGCGCATTTATCCCGTTGGTCGTCTTGACCGCAACACGACGGGTGTGTTGTTGTTGACTAACGATGGTGATTTGGCGTCAAAACTCACTCACCCCAAGTATGTGAAGAAGAAGATTTATCATGTGTGGACAGACAAAGATGTCAATGAAGATGATATGCAGCATATCGCCGACGGCATCGAGCTTGAAGACGGCGAGATACATGCCGACGCCATCAGCTATGCCACGGAGACCGATCGCAATCAGATCGGCATCGAGATACACTCGGGACGCAATCGTATCGTGCGCCGCATATTTGAGTCTTTGGGTTATCATGTCACCAAGCTCGACCGTGTTTATTTTGCCGGTCTGACGAAGAAAAATCTGCCTCGCGGACGTTGGCGCTATCTCACACAGGAGGAGGTCAATTATCTCAAAATGGGTAGTTTTGAATAATTAATTTCACCGTTTGTCATTATCACAGGGCGGTGTCGGCGCTGTGACACTCACACGCCGACCGGCTCACATAAATATAAGCACAAGAAATGAAACGTACAAAAATTGTTGATATATTCAATCCCGAACTGCTTGACACCACGGTGTGTGTCAAGGGTTGGGTGCGCACACGCCGCGGCAACAAGCATGTGCAATTCGTAGCCCTCAACGATGGCTCGTCAATAAAGACCATACAGATAGTTTTTGACCTTGACAAGTTTAGCGAGGAGGATCTCAAAGCCATCACCACGGGTTCGTCGCTGATGGTCGAGGGTCATCTCGTGGCATCAATGGGCAAGGGTCAGTCGTGTGAAATTCAAGCCGAGAAGTTTGAGTTATATGGCACGGCAGATCCTGAGACTTATCCTCTGCAAAAGAAGGGTCACACGCTCGAGTTTTTGCGTGAGAAGGCACACCTTCGTCCGCGCACGAACACGTTTGGCGCGATATTGCGCGTGCGCTCGACATTGGCTTATGCGATACATAAGTTTTTTCAGGACAAGGGATTTTTCTATCTCAACACTCCGCTGATCACGGCGTCTGACTGTGAGGGCGCCGGCGCGATGTTCCAAGTGACGACGTTGCCGCTGAACAATCTGCCCAAGAATGATGACGGCAGTGTGGATTACAGCAAGGACTTTTTCGGTAAAGCCACGGCGCTGACGGTCTCGGGACAGCTCGAGGGTGAGCTTGGGGCGACGGCATTGGGCGCGATCTATACGTTTGGACCGACGTTTCGCGCCGAGAACTCTAACACTCCGCGCCACCTCTCTGAGTTTTGGATGATAGAGCCTGAGATGGCGTTCTATGAGATCGAGGAGAATATGGATCTCGCCGAGGAGTTTATAAAATATTGTGTGTCGTTTGCGTTAGACAAATGTAAGGACGATATTGCGTTCCTCGCCTCGATGTATGACAAGGAGCTTGTCGAGCGACTGAAATCAGTTGTGGCGCAGAAGTTTGTGCGCCTCACCTATACCGAAGGTGTGAAGATACTTCAAGAGTCGGGACATAAGTTTGAGTTCCCGGTATATTGGGGTTGTGATCTCGCCAGCGAGCATGAGCGTTATCTCGTCGAGGAGCATTTCAAGAAGCCTGTGATACTCACCGATTATCCCAAGGAGATTAAGGCGTTTTATATGAAGCAGAATGATGATGGCAAGACTGTGAGGGCGATGGACGTGTTGTTCCCCCAAATCGGCGAAATCATCGGTGGTTCTGAGCGTGAGGCGTCGTATGAGAAGTTGTTGCAGCGTATCACTGAGCTGAATATACCGATGAAGGATATGTGGTGGTATCTCGATACGCGCAAGTATGGCACGGTGCCTCACTCGGGCTTTGGTCTGGGTTTTGAGCGTCTTGTATTGTTCGTGACCGGCATGACAAATATACGTGATGTCATACCGTTCCCGCGCACTCCCGGCAATGCCGAGTTTTAAGTCGACGTTTTTCCATATCTTTATAGTAAGGGTGTGTCGCGGCGTGTCTTCACAGGCGTGTTGTGACACACTTTTTTTATTGACACTTTTTTTTATTGACTTTTATATCGCTCGGGGGTTGTCGTGCCCTACTCTACCCCGTTGTTCCGTGAGCCGGGGAGTGTGACGTTTTGAGTTCCCTCCATAGATAATTTTGATATGGTCATATGAAGCGCAGTTTGTTGTTGTTTGTCTCGCTATGGTTTGCCATACTTTTGGCTATGGTGATACAGAAGCCGTTGTTCATGTTTTTGGAGCCGACGTATTCGCTTTCTGACATGGGCGAGGTGTTCAGTGTTATCGCTCATGGTTTTACGATGGATTTGGCGATGGCGTCGTATTTTATGGCGCCGGTGGTGTTGTGGCTGATTGTGCGCGTGTGGGTTGGTCATAAGGTTATGAGGCGCATACTCAATGTTTATCTGTGTGTGGTGGCGGCGTTGATGGCGATAGCGGGTGTCATCGATGGTGTGCTTTATCCTTATTGGGGTTTCAGGCTTGATGTGACGCCGTTGTTTTATGTGACGACGTCGCCGGCGGCGGCGTTGGCGTCTCTGCCGTGGTGGGGCAATTTGGCGGTGGTTGTCGGGTGTGTTGTTGTGTCGTATGGGTTGTACCGGTGGCTGTTGTTTGTCGCCAAGCGTTTTTCGGGTGGCATTGTGTTTGAGACGCAACGGCGGCGCGTGGTGGCGACGGCGGTGTTTGTGGCGATTGGAGGTATGATGATAGTGCCGATACGTGGCGGTGTCACGGTGTCGACGATGTCGCCGGGGCGAGCGTTTTTCACAAGTGATATGAATTTGAACAATGCGGCGATAAATCCGCTGTTTAATTTTATGTATTCGTTGTCTCACACTGATCGTCTGGGGTCGACGTTTGCTTATTTTGATGAGGGTGAGGCGCGGCGCATAGCCGGCTCGCTGTATGAGCGTCGTGGCGTCGGCGAGGGTGTGATGACCGTGGGCGAAGGTGTCACGGATAGTGTCGGCTGTGATAGTGTCTCGCTGAGGGTTGCGCGCCCTGATGTTTATGTGATAATTTTGGAGAGCTTTTCGTCACATTTGTTGCCGACGCAGGGTGGCGAGCCGATAGCTCTGTGTCTTGACACGATAGCGCGTGAGGGTGTGTTGTTCACGAATTTTTATGCCGAGAGTTTTCGCACTGACAGGGCTTTGCCGGCGATATTGTCGGGTTATCCGTCACAGCCGACGACGTCGTTGTTGCGCTATGTGAATAAGTTTAAGAATATACCGTCATTGGCGACGGTGCTTGGGGCTGTGGGTTATGAGACGTCGTATTATTATGGCGGTGATATTGATTTCACCAATCTCAAGGCTTATCTTGTGGCGTCGGGTTTTGAGCATATTGTGTCGGACGTGGATTTTCAGTTGTCACAGCGTTTGAGCAAGTGGGGTGCGCATGATGATGTGGTGTTTGGCAGGGCGTTGGCGGATGTTGGTGTCGCCGGGGGTAAGCCGCGTTTGTGTGTGATACAGACATCATCGTCTCACGAGCCTTATGATGTGCCGTTGTCGTTGCTTGATGATGAGCGTGCGAATGCTTTTGCTTATGCCGACAGGTGTTTGGGTGATTTTGTTCGCGGATTGAGGCGTTGTGGGGCATGGGATAATGCGTTGGTGGTGATTGTTCCTGACCATTGGGGTTCGTATCCTCGTGATTTGCGGGGTTTTGAGGAGCGTCATCATATTCCGCTGGTGATAAGTGGCGGTGCGTTGGCGGCGCGTGGTGTGAGGGTCGACAGGCTCGGGTCTCAGAGTGGTATAGCGGGGACTGTGTCGTCGTTGTTGGGGATTGATTGGCGTGGAGCGTTTGTGTTCAGCCGTGATTTGCTCGATGTGTCGACACCTGAGTGGGCGTGGATGTGTGAGCCGACGTGGTTTGGCTTGAATACGGCGACGGGTTCGGCGTTTATAGATGTGGCGACGGGCGGTGTGTTGCAGGGGTCGGCAGATGGTGATGATGTGGCGCGCGCCAAGGCTTTTGTTCAGTGTGTTTATAGTGATCTTGACAGGCGATAGTCACGAATGTTTTAAGCGATAATTTGGTTATGTCATCGATATTGGAGAGCATACATGAGTTTGACGAGCAGTTGTTGTTGGCTATCAATAGTTGGCATTCGCCGTGGGCTGATGATTTTATGTTCAGGTTTTCGGGGAAGTGGATATGGGTTGTGTTGTATTTGGCGACGGCTTATGCGTTGGTGAGGATGTATGGCATCAGGCGCGGTTTGGTGTGCGTGTTGGCGGTGTCGCTGACGGTGGTGTTTGCCGATCAGGTTTGTGCTTCGGTTATCCGCCCGGTTGCCGAGCGTTTGCGTCCGGCGAATGTCGATAATCCGTTGTCGCCGATGGTTCATATCGTTGAGTCTTATCGTGGTGGGAGTTATGGTTTCCCGTCGTGTCATGCGGCGAACACGTTTGGCGTGGCGTTGATAACGTCGTTGTTGTTGAGGCGGCGTTGGTACACGTTGTTTATATATGTGTGGGCGGCGATGACTTGTTATTCGCGTATGTATCTTGGGGTGCATTATCCGGGTGACATTGTTGTGGGGGCGGCAGTTGGTTCGCTCGGGGCATTGGTCATTTGGTTTGTGTTGCGTTATGTGGCACGGCGATGGGGGAACGCAAAAAAACCTCCGGTTGTGAGACTCGGAGGTTTGTATGTGGCTGATATACCGATACTGGTGGGGTTGGCGACGGTGTTGGTGATAGCCGTCGTGGCAACGTGTGGGGTATTCGGGGGTTAGAAGAAGTATGATAGGCGCACTGACCATTGTCGTGAGACGGCGCTGAAGTTTTCGAGGAGTTGTGTTTTCAGGGCGTATGTCATACCCCATGTGTATGCGCCTGAGATTTGGAAGCGTTTGTAGAGTTCGGCGCCGATGCCGACGGTGAGTCCGAGGTCGCCGCCTGAGTATTTGAAGGCTTCACATGAGCCGTGGGCGACTTGGAGGTTTAGTTCGGGACCGGCGTATGCGAGGGGGGCGATTTTGTTTTCGATTCCGTTGAGGCGTGTGTATTTAAATTTCAGGTGTATGGGTATGTGAATGTTGTGGAGGTAGACTTGTTCGTTGGCGTATCCGTCAGATGCCCAGATTTTGCGTGAGCCGAGGTCGACTTTTGCGCCTTGTTGGTCGTATGCCAAGCCGAATTCGAAGCCGAAGCCTATGCCGGGGAACATTAGTTCGCCGAGGACGCCGGCTTGGTAGCCGACGGTTTTGGAGACGTCGACGATGTCTTGTTTGAAGCTGAGGTTGTTGATGTTGATGCCGGCAGTGGCTCCCCAGCGAAATTGGGCGTTTGTGTTGACGGCGCAGGTGGCTGTGATGGTGATGATGGTGATGAGTGTTAGTATTCGTTTCATTGCGAGTGGCTTGTTTTGTTTGTTGGAGGGGGGAGAGGTGGTGTTATTTTTTGTTTATGAATGTGTTGATGTCGTCGGTGGCGTCGATGTTGAGTGTTTTTTGCTCGCCTGTCGCCATGTTTTTGATTGTCAGGGTCGAGGAGGCGAGTTCAGTTTCGCCGACGAATGCAACGAAGGGTATGGCGAGGGCGTTGGCGTATGTCATTTGTTTTTTCATTTTTGCCGTCTCGGGGTATATGTCGGTGGCGATGCCGCGGGCGCGGAGGGTTTTGATGATTTGCATCGAGCGCAGGGCTTCTGCCTCGCCGAGGTTGACGAACATCAGTGTCATTGTGGCGTCGGCATCGTCGTGCCATAGACCGAGGGTGTTGAGAACGTCGTATATGCGGTCGGCGCCGAATGATATGCCGACGCCGCTGACGCCGTCGAGCCCGAAGACGCCGGTGAGGTTGTCGTATCGTCCGCCGCCGCTGATTGAGCCTATTTGGGTGTCGAGGGCTTTGACTTCGATGATGGTGCCGGTATAGTAGTTGAGTCCGCGGGCGAGTGAGATGTCGAGGTCGAGGTCGGCGCGCAGTCCCAGGGCGCGTGTGGCGGTGATGATTGTTGTGAGTTCGGCGACGCCGAGTGTGCCGGTGTCGTTGCCGGCGAGGATTTTGGCTATCGCTTCGAGTCGCCTGTCGATGGTGCCTGAGATTGTGAGTATCGGGCGCAGGGCTTGTATCGCCTGTGGTGAGAGTCCGCGCTCGGCGAGCTCGGCATCGACGGCGTCGTGACCGATTTTGTCGAGTTTGTCGATGGCGACGGTGATGTCGATGAGTTTGTCGGGGGCGCCGATGACTTGGGCTATGCCGGCGAGGATTTTGCGGTTGTTGAGTTTGATGGCGACGCGTATGCCGAGTCGTGCGAAGACTTCGTCGATGAGTTGTATGAGTTGAACTTCGTTTGTGAGTGAGTCGGAGCCTACGATGTCGGCGTCGCATTGGTAGAACTCGCGGTATCGTCCTTTTTGCGGACGGTCGGCGCGCCACACGGGTTGTATTTGGTAGCGTTTGAAGGGGAATTGTATTTCGCCGCGGTGCATGACGACGTAGCGTGCGAAGGGAACGGTAAGGTCATAGCGCAAGCCTTTTTCGCAGATTTGGGGTGTGAGGCGTGTGTATTGTCCTTGGTCGATGAGTGAGCGGTCGGCTTTTGCGAGCCAGTCGCCTGAGTTCAGGATTTTGAATAGGAGTTTGTCGCCTTCTTCGCCGTATTTGCCCATGAGGGTTGAGAGGTTTTCGATCGATGGTGTTTCGATTTGTGAGAAGCCGTGTAGGCGGAAGACTTCGCGAATGGTGTTGAATATGTAGTTGCGCCGTGACATCTCTATGGGTGAGAAGTCGCGGGTGCCTTTTGGAATTGACGGTTTTTGAGCCATGCGGTGTGAGTTGTTTAAGTGATTTATAGACCGCAAAGTTATCAATAATCGGCGAGATATGGAAAATTAGAGCAAAGTTATTTAGTGGGCAGGTAGAACAATATTGTCTGCACCTGTTCCTTTGACAGGATGCAGGATAAACCGAACGAGAGATAATGAGACAACTATATTTAATATTAAATTCGTAAAAATCGCCACTCTGCGGTTCTTTTTTTATGTAAAATTAGCCAATTGTCGACATTTGTTTGATGGTATTGATTTGCCGGCTATTGATGATATCACCTTGTTTTTAAAGGGCAGTAATAATTTTTGCCCGTTTTTGTGGGGATTTTTTACCCAAATCTCACTCAAAAGTATCGATTTGGGTAAAAAATCGGCATTATTTTTCTTGTCGCCGCGATTATCATGGCAGAGCGATATATTTTAACAGGTTATTTGGGGTTGTTCCATTTGAAGGTTTTGATGATTTGATTTATGTCTTGCCTCCAACGTTTTGCGTCTGACTCGCGGTAGGCGGTAACGATTTTTACGACTTCGTCGTAATTTTGGAATAGGTACCATCGGCATATGATGGGCCCTTCGGTGCCGGTTCTTTTGTATTTGGCTTGAATGGCTTTTGTACCGCCAATGTCAACGTATTGGAATGTCGGGGTTTGAATGTATTGACTCGGACCGAGTTCGATGTCGACTAATTCTTTTAGTTCTTGGCAATCATAGTATGTAAAGCTTGTTTGGTCATAGCGGTCAACGTCGCCGGGTGTTACTTTGGCGTGTATGGCGAGCACTCTGCAATATGTTTTGTAAGCGTCGCGCGATTGTGTCGCGAGTCCTCGTTGTTGGAAGACGACGTTTGAGTTGTTAAGACTTATGTTCATATTTTTGAGTGTCTGTGTGTATTTGTCAGCGTCTGTCCTCAGTTCCATTGTCGGCGGCAGTGAGATTGTGAATGAGCCGTCAATCTCATATCGGCGCCAGTCTTTTGGAGGGGTGTATTGTGTCAGTGTTGTGCATTTAATAGGGCTATGTATTTGGGCGACAAGTTTGTCGCTAAGCACTTTAACTTCCTCGGGGACAATATCTTGGTTTTTCGAATGGTTGATATTTTGTATTTTCGAGTGATTGATCATAAAGATGAATATAATCACAGGTATTGTGATGATTGCCAAAAGCACTAAGAGGGTTGACGACAGCTTGTTTTTTTTCTTTTTTGTGGTGGTGGGAGCTTGAGTTACCGGGGTGTTGTCGACCGGGGAGGGGACTTGTGTGGGCGTGGGTGTGGGTGTTTTGTCGTCATCATCGTCGAATTTGAATTTCAGGCAGAAGGCGACAATGAGTCCGACAAGGGGGAGGAGGAATGCGAGGAAGTAGTAGCCGGCACCGCGGTTTTTGCATGAGAGGATCACCCAGGCTATCGCCATCACAATGAAATGTCCAATGGTATAAGGTAATATGTCTGAAATCATAGCGTGGAGTTTGTCAGTTTTGGTTGTTGTATTGATTGTCGGTGTCGGGGAGTTTTTTCAGACACAGGGCGACAATGAGCCCAATAGGTGGTAAACAGAATGCGAGGAAGTAGTAACCGAAGCCGCGGTTTTTGATTGAGAGGATCACAAAGGCGAAGATCATGCAGAGCATAGCAATAATAGTTTTTTTTGGGGGGGGTAAACGTTTTGATTGGTTGTTTTAATGTTGTTTTGTTTGTTTTGTTTGCTCTTGATGACGAACGGTGGGCGAAGGTTAACAGGTTTTTGGGTGTTTTTTGGGGATATGGGGAGTTATTTTGTAAATGTATGTAGTTATAAGAGCTATTGGCTGTATATTGTAGGGTTCAGAGTCAGTCGATACATACAAATGATGCCCAATAATATGGATCGGCAGCTCCGTTGTTAATCAGATATAGTTGTGCGTTTTTCAGCGATTCTCGTACCGTCTTTCCTGATAGCAATTGTGCGTAAAACTCTCGCATAAGCATCACGGTTGTTGAATCAGGTATTTTCCATAGAGTCATCAAAACACTTTTTGCTCCTGATTGTTTAAATGCTCTTTGTAATCCCAATACACCCTCAGTCGGATCAATATGCCCTCTACCTGTATTACAAGCCGAAAGTACCACCAATTTTGTGTCAGATAAATCAAGTCTTGATATTTCTTCAGCAGTAAGTATGCCGTCTTCAGCACCATATGGAATTTTATCACCACGCCACGTTTTATTACCTCCTGACAAGACAAGCCCACTCCATAACATATAGATTCCTTTTTCTGTAAAGCCGAAGATTGATTGTGCAAATGTGCTATTGTTATATTGCGCTTGATTTACAATCAAAAAGCTATGTGTGGCAAAGTGAATCACCTGAGGAGATCTGCCACTGAGTGCCTTTACTGCTTCTTCGGAGGCGTTTTTCCCAATATATGTGGTGTTTGTTATGTTTAAGTCGTTCAATAGTTTTGCAATAGCCTCTATTTCTTTTTTTGCTCCCGGTAGTGGGTACCACCCATCTCTCATTAATTCTTTTCTGAGTGATAGCAAATCATGTTGTTGTGTTGTGTCGTCATATTTAGAATCATAGTTTGGTCTTCCTGCCAACTCGTCAGATGTCGTGTCAAAGTTCGGTGCTCCATAAAGAGCAATGTCTGTTATATTATTATTTGTGTTATCTGTTTTAAATTTGCATAATTCAGAGGGACTTGTCAGACATATCATTTTTGTTTTGAAGCCAAGTCTGTTTCCTGCGTTGTCCATCAAGGCTTCATGATTGAGCATATTCAAAGACCCACAAGGGGAATAATAAACTGTCTGAGCTGTACTTGTGTATTTTTCGAGCGGTTCCCATAATAACCGATAAAGGCAATTAGCTTTATCGTCTGAATATAGATCTGAAATAAATTCCGCTGTCGGATCTGAATTGTAAAAAATATTTTCAATCGAGTCAACTTTGCATAGTTTTATCAGATGTGGTTCTTTTGCTGATGGCAAGACTATGTATGCGCCAAAATAGTCAATAATATTTGATGTATCTGATACATCTGGCACGTAGCAAAACATTACTACAATCTCACCCTCTTGCATAGAATCTTGTATTTTGTGATAGTCGCTAATATAGTTTACAACTGATTTAGATATCTCAATATTATCCCTGAGTAAGTGCTTTTCAATGTCTATAACCTCACGGTATAAAGAGTCTCGCTCAACGGGTGATATTCCTGCTCTTAGTGCTAACATTCTGGTTTTATTAAGTCGTTGAATATCACATAAATCTTTTTCTGTATGACTATTACCATGCAATGCCAATGGAACTGCTATGCTGATAGCGCGGGCGAATAGATTTGCGTCAAACCCTGCCATTGCAGATGTAGGGTTTCCGGATGATACTATATTATTTATTCTTGTCAACTCTTCTCCATTTTTTCTCAGATATGTTTCTCGTTCAGTTTCTGAAAAAGATGATATTATATTAAAACACTCGTCATATAGAGCATTATTATATTCAGACAGGCTGTTTTCTGCTTCTTTTTGTCGCTGTGTCAAATAATACAGAAAAGAGAGGTTTTGATACTTATATTTTTTAGCTTCCGGA
>CAVCBR010000020.1:0-32652 GCA_963600695.1 bacterium | reverse complement strand
GTGTACATGGCACTAACAAGATTTGATTTACCGCTTGAATTAGCACCATAAAGAGCTAATGTTTTAAGCAAAACAAATTTATTATGTTCGAAAAGATTTGAGTCATTACATTCCTTTATTGCCTTATCGGCTTCAAGAGTTAATGTCTTTTTGCCATAAATTGACCTATAGTTCTCAACTGTAAAATCGAGTATCATATCATTATAATTAATGTGATTTATTGCTTTCTTATAAATTCGTTGCAAATATAACAATTATTTTCGGCACAATGTTCATTTTTGAGAAAAAATCTCAAAAACAAACATTATTGTAGCATTGTTTTTTTGACGATGCAAAGATACCCACAAAAAATCCAAAAAGTATTTGATGCGTCTATGTCGGAAAGTCTATACGGTTTCGCCCATGATAGAGAGATAGTTCTTCAACGAGTCAGTTTCGGCTTTCGCAATCAGCATTTGGAATGCCTCGGGGTTCCTCTCTATATGTGAAGTTTCTAATGCCGTGTAATATCTCACTTTATCCTCATTAGAGCCTTTGAGGTTTACGATCGTGTAGCCGTTTCTCAAAAGGTAAAGGTTCATCAACAGTCTTGAAGTGCGCCCGTTGCCGTCAATAAACGGGTGTATGCGCACAAGTTCGTCGTGGAGATATGCCGCTATCAACACAGGGTGCACTTTTTCTTTCTCCATATCCTTGAACTTAATCATAAAGTCCTCCATCTGCTTTTCGATGAGGTATGGCTGTGGCGGAACGTGCCGGCTACCGGCAATCATCACGGGCACCGTGCGATAGCGTCCGGCATTTTCACGATCGATGCCGTGAAGAATAAGAGCGTGCATCTCCTTTATCGTGTGCTCACTTATCTCTATATCGTTCTTTGCAACGTCATTAATATAGTCTATGGCTTCGCGGTGGTTTATCGCCTCCATATGCTCACGCATTGATTTGCCGGCAATGGTCACACCCTCATTAACGACAAGTTCTGTTTCCTGCAGCGTGAGCGTGTTCCCCTCAATTCTGTTGCTCTCGTATGTATATTCGATGGCAAAAGCCTCATCAATCTTTTTAAGAGCTTCAGCCGGCAAAGGACGCAATGCAGCCAAACGCGCTTTTAGAGTGTCGCATTCTCGCAACAGCTTTCTCAATTCTTCTGTCATAGTCTGTCCTTTTATGCTTTGCAATTTCCTTTAATTCTAAAATTCACGACCTATATCTTAGCTTTGTTACCGGTTACAAAGCTACAAAACAAAACCGAAACCCTCTGCTTTTTTTAGCTCAAAAGATTTCAAAGATCGGACTCCAACCGCCGTTTTGAACTAAAGGGCGAGGCGGAAACCGATATCAAAGCTACCGCCAGAGCTGAGAGTACTACTGCCACGAATCGATACGCGGCAGAGCCTCGCATTGGACCACGCGCTACCACCGCGACGCACAACGCGGTCAGACCCTGAATTCGATCCGACAGGATCTGTCTGTGACAAACTTGAATAGTCTCCTTTCCAATCCTGACACCACTCCCATACGTTGCCCGACATATCATAGATGCCGAGTTCGTTGGGTGCCTTTGTGGCAACAGGATGTGTTGTCTGACCAGGATTATTACTATAATACCACGCTACAAAATCGATATTGTTTGAGCCGGAATATTTGTTGCCGTGAGCTTTTGTGCCACCACGAGCGGCAAACTCCCACTCGGCTTCTGTCGGCAGACGGAATTTAGCCCCGGTGAGGTCATTGAGTCGCCAGATAAACTCTTGGATATCGTTCCAACTTACCCGCTCCACCGGCAAATTATCGCCGATGTATCCGCTCGGATTGTTGCCATACATCACGGCTTTCCACTGGGCTTGCGTCACCTCGGTCTGTCCTATGTAATAGTCTGACAATGTTACCTGATGCGACGGCTTCTCATCATCGTAAGCATCGCTACCTTGCTCGGCGGTGGCTCCCATCGTGAATGTACCACCACGCACCTCAATCATCGTGAATGACACGCCATTGACTGTATATGTTTCGCGAGCCTTGGATTTGGGCATAATGGTAATCGGGAGGTAGCAGATAACGCGCACAGTCTTGCCATTGTTGCGTCCGGGAGTCCACGTGGGCATCGTAGACACCACGCGTTTTGCCTCGGCATCGAGAGACTGATGCTTGCCACGCACGACCTTCACGTCAGTGATGCTGCCATTTTTTTCAACGATGAACTTAACTTTAATCTCACCCGAGACACCCGCCTCGGCAGCAGCCGCCGGATAAACGACATTGTTTTTCAGCCAAGCCTGCAAAGCCTCATCACCACCGGGAAATTGCGGCACTTGCTCGACCTCCTCAGACGAAATCGCCGCCTCCACCACCGGCGTGGGAGGAGTAGGCTGATTGTTGCCATTACTACCCCCTCCGCGACCACCGTTACCACCGGGTTTGATAGGCGGATCAGGCTTGTGAATTTTTGTAGGAGTGGGCTTTGGGTCAGGTTTATCAATATATGACGGCTCAGCCTGTGCCGGCACAACAGATGCGAGACTTAGCGCGAAAACCACGCCGATTGCCAATGTTATTTGTAACAGATATTTCATGTTTAATGCTGTATGTATGTTTATTATTTTATGGTTTAGTTCATCAAAAACACTCAGACTTGACTTCAACTTGACTTCGACTTAACTTCAACTTAACTTCGACTTGACTTCGACTCCAAAAACGACAATACCGCCATCTCCGTTAAGCATTCCACACAGGGTTTCCATTCCACGATTGAGTTGACCGGTGGTTTTCTTGAATTCGATGTCTATGCCTTCACTATGTGTGGCGAGTTTTTTTATTTCGTCAAGAGTGATACTCATATTGTTCTGTATAAGAATACAAAGGTTAGTGGTCTGTTTTAGTTGTTGGTGTTTTAGTCAGTCAAAGCGTGTCGTGCTCATAATCCGAACTGTGTCACGGCTTTTGACGTCACAAAGGTACACATTTTTTTGCATTTGCCGTGATGACAAGTGACAAAAACACACAAGAAGTGTTGAAGCGATTTTGTAATTTTTATATTGAGAGGAATTGGAGGAAGGAAGTGATGATGAGGGCGACGTCACGGGTTGATGCCGTTTCGCGTGCCGAGTGCATAGCCCAAATGGCGGCACCCATATCGACACCGCGCAAAGGTATCTGGGAGGTGAGTATGTTGCCAAGCGTCGAGCCGCCGGCGACATCGCTGTGATTGACAAAGTATTGGTATGGCACTGCGGCTTGTTGACAGACCGCGGCATATATGGCTGCGGAGGCGGCATCGGTCATATATTTGCAGTTTGCGTTAATCTTTATCACCGGTCCGTCGCCAAGCACCGGGTGGTTTGTCGGGTCTTGTTTGCTGACATAGTTGGGATGCACGCCGTGGGCATTGTCGGCACTGATCATAAATGACTCGGCGACTGCTCTCATATATTCATCATCACCGGCGCCAAGAGCATAAAATGCGCGACGCAAGATGTAGTCAAGAATGGGTGAGGCGGCGCCTTGTTTTGTGCCCGAGCCGGTTTCTTCATTGTCAAAGATTGCCATCACGCGTATTGCACGCGAGGGCTTGTCGGCGGCTTCGATGATGGCTGTCATCGCGGCATGCGCCATAGATAGGTCGTCGAGACGTCCTGATGTTATAAAATCGCCGTTGATGCCGACGACCTCGGGTTCAGTGGTATCATACAGCGAGAGGTCATAATCGAGTATCTGCGACATATCCACGTCTAATTCTTGCGCCACAAGACGTTTAAGCCAATCCTTTGCTTGCTCTTTGTCTTCGAGACGTCCGACAATGGGCAACATATCGCGCTGCTTTGACAGCGGATTGCCCTCATTGACAGCACGATTGAAATGAATGGCAAGGTGTGGTATTGTCATCAGCGGACGTTTAAAATCAATGGTGCGTATTTGAGGCTGCAAGGGGTTGTCGCCTTTTAATATCACACGTCCGGCGAGTGACAGAGGTCTGTCAAACCATGTGTACAATATCGGACCGCCATAAACCTCGGTGTTCAGTCTCAGCATATTGCCATCGCTTACCATCTCACAATTCGGTTTCACGCGGAAGCACGGCGAGTCGCTGTGTGCCGATATTATATGTATCGCCTCGGGCTTACCTTCAGCCGGTGTGACGAAGGCAAAGACTGCCGAATCATTTTGAGTAACGTAATATCGTGTTGAGTGTTTTAGCGACCACGGCTCTGCCAACGACAAACGTTTAAATCCGGCAGCGTCCAAGCGTTTTGTCACCGCCTCGGCAGCAAGAAAATTAACGGGAGAGTCTTTGAGAAATGATATGAGGTCTTCGACTCGCGAGCGAGTGAGATCATCTTTTATAGCACAGAGATTGTTCATAGTTTTATGAGGGGAAATGTATTAATAGTTTGAATTATCGTATCTCAAATTGTTCAGCGGTCGCATAACATTCACCAATATCTTGCTCCAATATTGCATGAAATCATCATACACCGCCGCCACGGCATCGGCGACAACGTCATCGGGAGCATCTTTGATTGATGCCAAGAAGTTGTATGCCACCTGAAAAATATCGGCAAGATTTTCGGCGATAGACGCGCCTATCGGAGTGTCTGAATATTTCATATCCTCTTCAAACACTTCGAGATATGTGTCATTCTCGCCATACAGAGCCTCGATATTGCGCCGTATCATATCATAATAGTCCTCATCAAGGGCGCCGGCGATATAGTCATTAGGCGTATCTAACAGACTTACCTTCAAATCAGATGCCGAGATATAAAGGCGCGGCAACAGGCGGGTCATCGTCAGCGTAAAATCAGCGAGGTCAGTCTCGTCGGCGCGTTCAAGGGCATGGCAGTATTCATTGCACAGAGCGATAAAAGCCAATGTATTAGGTGCCAATTTATTTGTTCGGTTATCAGTGTTCATGTGTCAAAATATTATGGTTTAACTGATGTCAGACGGCATACAAATTATGTTCCGTGATATATTGTTTGACTTTTGGCGAAACCAATGTGTCAATACTTTCACCCTCGGCAATATGGCGACGAATATCGGTTGATGATATTTCGCACACCGGTGCATTGGCAAAGCTCACGCCGGCGACATTTATGTTTGAGACATCATACCCCGGTCGCGGGTAGACGATGACGCCGAAATTTTTTATTATGTTTTGACAGTCACGCCACTTGTCAAAGACCTGCCAATTATCGCTGCCGATGATAACTTTAAAACGACAATCCTCATGCTTGGCAGACAATGCTTCAAGAGTGTCTATCGTAAATGACGGTCGCGGCATAGACAGCTCTATGTCACAGACTTTTAATGTCGGCGTGCCGTTCACCGCCAAGCGCAACATCGCCAAGCGGTCATCATCATCGATCAACAGACGGCTGTTTTTAAGCGGATTTTGAGGCGACAGTGTCAGCCATACCTCGTCAACAAAGCCATGAGAGCTGATATAGCGAGCTACCATTATATGTCCGTTGTGCACGGGATTAAATGAGCCGCCCAATATACCTATGACTTTATGTCTAACGTCCATATCGCTACCGTTCTGAGAAACGTGACTAATCTTTATTCAGAAACTCATCGATGACAAGACGAGTTTCATCAACGGCATCGCTCAGCTTGTTGTTCACGATGCGTTTGTCACATTCGCCGGCAAACGAGATTTCATATTCGGCTTTTGAGACACGGCGATCGATTTCGTCCATAGCATCGGTGCCACGATTGATAAGCCTACGGCGCAATGTCTCAATATCGGGAGGCAGGACAAAGATGGTTAATGCCTGTGTGCCAAATAATTTCTTCACATTTATTGCGCCCTTGACATCGATGTCGAGGAGTATGTTCTCGCCACGTTCGATGGCGTTTGTCAATTCGCTTTTCAGCGTGCCGTAATAACGCCCGGGATAAACCTGCTCCCACTCCACAAAACGATTATCGGCTATCGCTTCACGAAACGCATCGGTGGTGAGAAAGTGATAGTGAACGCCATCAATTTCACCCTCGCGCGGCTGACGATTTGTCGCCGAGACCGAGAAACGCAGACCGCTGTACCCCGAGTCAAGCAAAGTGTTGATTATTGTAGACTTGCCACACCCTGATGGGGCGCATATTACTATTATTTTACCGTTTTTCATAATGGTGTCGATTTAATTTATTTATAATGTTTGAATGTTGACACATAAAAATCACATCACATTCAGCACTTGTTCCTTTATCTGCTCCAATTCGTCTTTCATCATGACAACAATGCGTTGCATTTCGGCATGATTGGACTTAGAACCGAGGGTATTGATTTCGCGCCCCATTTCTTGGGCTATAAAGCCCAACTTCTTGCCTTGTCCCGGTGTTGGGAGAGTCATAGTTTCGGTAAAATAGCTCAAATGCTGACCGAGACGTTGTCGCTCTTCGTTGACATCGAGTTTTTCGATATAGAAAATCATTTCTTGTTCAAGTCGACCTTTGTCATAATCGACGTTGGGGATTTTTGACAAGCTGTCAGCCAAACGAGCTTTGATGTGAGCCGTGCGCTCGGCTTCAAACTTTGGCACCTCGGCGAGCAATTCAGTGATACGGGCAATTCTGACGGCAAAGAAATCTTCAAGTTTTTTGCCCTCGACACGTCGGTATGACATAAGAGCGTCAGACGCCTCTTCAACCGCTTTATTCAGCGCGGCAATTTCTTGTTCTGAAATCTCAGCATCATTGTCATTGCGCATAGTGTCGGGGAAACGTAACAGTATGGAATACCAATCAGACGGCTCGGGAATACCGAGAGATGCAGACGCATCGGTAACTTGTTGCTTATATAATTTCAGCGCCTCAGTGTTAAGATGAGCGACACTGTCTATGCCCAAATTTTCGATGGTTACAGTTAAATCGACTTTTCCTCGTTGCAGTTTGGCAGCCAAATTGTTACGCAATGTCAATTCGGCTTCGCGATATATAGCCGGCACGCGCGAACTCAGGTCGAACTGTTTGGAATTTAACGATTTAATTTCAACTGATATTTTTTTAGTCGGCAACTGTATCATCGATTTGCCGAACCCGGTCATTGAGCAGAGCATATAGCGGTTGTTGATTATATTAACTATTCATTATTACACGTCAGACACTGACGCTACTAAAAGATATGCAAACTTACAAAAATTTCGCCTATTGAGATGCAGACTTCAGATAAAATAATGTTTTTTCTTTGCTGTTCAGAGACTTTGCCTTTTTATGTGCAAAAGCGTTTTGCACATTAGCTATTTTTTATGTAATTTTGTCGGCTATGAGAGCATTTCACGTATTGTGTTTTGCCGGTCATAACGCCATTTTTATCACTAAAATTATCACATAAGCCAATCAACATCGGCAACGACATATAGTCATAATGGACGATTTGTTCTACATTATACCTCGCGGTTTAGCAATAGGCATTCTGATATCGGCTCCTATGGGACCTATCGGTATGCTCATCGTTCAGCGAGCCTTAGCCAAAGGTCGTTGGCCGGCGTTCTTCACCGGCATAGGGGCGGCATTAAGTGACTTGTTTTATTGTTTGCTCACCGGTCTCGGCATCAGTTTTATCGAAGAATTTATCACCGAAAATCAATTTGCGTTAAAAATTTTCGGAGGCATTGTTTTGGCGGCATTCGGTCTGTATCTTTTCCGTAAAAATCCCACACGAGCTTTAAAACCAACGACAGTGACGCCGACAAAAAGTTATTGGACAGACACGGTGACCGGTTTTTTGCTGACATTCTCCAATCCCTTGATATTGTTCTTTATCATAGGTTTGTTTGCTCAGTTTAAGTTCACGTTGCCGACTTATGAACTGCATCACACCATAACCGGATATGTTATGATTTTCGGCGGTGCATTGATGTGGTGGTATTTGGTGACTTTTCTCGTCAACAAACTGCGCAATAGGTTTAATGTGAGATCGCTGTGGCTGATAAATCGTATTATTGGCAGTATCTTGTTGATAATGGCTGTGGTCAGCATTGTTTTGGCTCTTCAATCACAATTTTTCCCAACCGACAACTGACACAGCCAACCGCATTAGTGTGTAATTAGCATAAACTTATGACTATTCAAAAGAAATCTATTCACCTGCCACTAATAACCGAACTTGACGACTGCCAAACGGCTGATGATGTCGTCTCTATGCTCGAAGCACGAGGCAAACGGCACTCAATATCATCACTGAATTGGCCTGATCTGTTCGACTATGCGCCTCTGACAACGTTTACTACGGCTCATTCTCAGACTGCGATCTATATAGACTTCTTTGTTCGTTGCAACTATCTTCGTGCCGAGAATTATGTAAACCAATCGCCGGTAAGCCAAGACTCGTGTGTAGAGTTCTTTGTATCACCGACATGTGACAACCATTATTGGAATTTTGAATTTAACTGCATAGGCACGATAAACGCATCACACCGTTCAGAACGCAAAAATCCGACTCGCCTCAGCCAAGACGAATTATCGCGCATCCGCGTTTCAGGCTCATGTGGCACACGCCCTTTCCGTGAGATGGAAGGTATTTTTGGTTGGAACCTGCTCGTCGCCATACCTCTCGATCTCATCGGGGTCAAATATGAAGGTACACCCTTGACAATGACCGCCAACTTTTATAAATGCGCTTCGGCTACATCAGCCCCACATTATCTGAGTTGGAACCCGGTTAACTCGGAGCGTCCCGATTTTCATCGTCCCGAAGACTTTGGTTTAATCATTCTCGACTAAAATCTTTTGTCAAGACGCCCGCATAGGACATACTCGTAAATAATCTATTTGACAGGAGCTGTTAAGAATTTAACAAATTGCCGAGGGCATTTATCCTGCGTTCAAAATCATCAATCACTTCGTCTTGTTTGGCTGTCAAGCCATAGATATTTAAGCCACAATCGTCAGATTGGCAATAATTTTGGTTGGCATCATTTACATGCCCTCGAGGGCAGATATATTTTTCACTCTGACCAAAAACATTGCGCGTTGTGCGTATTTCGCCCAAAGGCTCCGGATCACGCACGGCTGACAGCAGTCGGCGCATATCTACAAGATTATCATAATTATAGTCTGGTTGGAATGCCACCAAACAATCCACGACAAATCCGAGACGATTACCGTCTGTATTTAATAATTCGAGCAATTTTGGCGCATCAAAAAGTTGAGCCTGCTCAATGACGGCAATAGTGGCTTGAGGACATGAATCAACATCGCTATAGACAACGTCCAAAGCATAAGAGCGCTCTACGGCTGTGACATATTTGGGGAAATATTCGAGTGCCGCGACATGAAAGTCTGTACGCATAGGCTCTTTCATCAGCCACGACACAAGATATTTGCGATACAATCTGCCACCGATGCCGGTCATCTTGCGTTCTATGATGTATTGCCAGTTTTCGACTGACGGAAAGACCTCGGGTCTCACAAGTTGGTTGCTATATCGCTCTTTTAAGCACTCGGCGCGTAAGTCTTCGGCTGTAACAGATGTTTTAAGGGGTGACATGAAGATAAATATTTGGGTTTAATTCATTCAAAGCTAAAAACTTGCGGGGTCATTGTCCGTGTATCGAGGACAAATAACCTCCCTGACAACGACTTACCGATACCGACGATTATTTTTATAACCTCTGAGGCCTGTATTGCAGCGACAATAGTCGGCAGTGGGGAGAATATGCCGCCGGCATTGCAGCCTGTGATACCGCATCCTTCGACTTCCGTCCCCGTGGCATTTCCAAAAATCTCAGCATAGCTTATTTTGCCGCTCGGCAAAAAAGTCATCACCTGACCGACATAGCGCGAGACGCCACCCACGACACAAGGGATGCCGACAGTGCGCGCCACATCACAAATCATTTGTTTTGTTGCAGCATTATCAGAGCCATCGACAATCAGGTCTGCATCATTTATAAACTCTTCGATATTCTTGCGCGAAACCAAACAACGCATTGTTTTGACATCAATGTTGTGATTTAGAGATAGTAAACGCGATGTCAGTTCATCGGTCTTATACTTGCCTATCGCATTTTCATTATACGCCGGTTGTCGTTGCAGGTTTGAAATATCGACCTTGTCAAAATCGGCGACAGAAATGCGCCCTACCCCGGCTGCCGCCAACTGAACGGCGACCGCTGAGCCAAGAGCACCGGCACCGACAATGGCAACATGTGTCATCGCCAAGCGCCGTTGACCTTCGACACCCACGTCATCAAGATCTATCGTGCGGCTATATCGCCGACGATCGTCATCATTCAATATGCCTTTTATATAATCACTCATAGTCATGTTCAAGAATGACAGCCACAAATATACAAACTATTTATTTACAAACAGCTATTTATCTGTGACATCAAAAATGGCATCCCAATCTTTCCATACAGGTTCATAACCGTTTGCCCGTATCATCTCAGCAACCTGCATCGGGGTGCGTCCGTCGGTTATTTCAAATTGTTCGAGTGAGTCCGGCTCAGAGCAATAGCCCCCTGGATCCGTGCGACTGCCGGCAGATAATGACGTGACTGCAAGTTTCATCATATTGTCTCTCAAATGAGGTGCTTCACGAGTCGAATAAGAAATATCAACCTCATGATCAAAAATGCGAAAAGCCAATGTCAATTGCACAAGCTCTCGATCTGTCATAATGACATTTGGCTGAAATCCTGATTCTGAGGGACACATACGAGGAAAGTTAACACTATACCGTGTGCGCCAATAATTTTTCTGCAAATAGCGTAAGTGACGAGCAAGCATCACCATGTCTGCACGCCAATCTTCAAGACCTATAAGCACACCGAGCCCTATTTTATGCACACCGGCACGCCCCATGCGATCAAATCCGTTTAATCGCCACTCATATATCGATTTCATACCACGCGGGTGGTATTTTTTATATGCTTGGCGATGATATGTTTCTTGAAAGCACACCACGCCGTTGAGTCCGTGTTCGACAAGTCGGCGATATTGAGCCGTGCGCATAGGTTGCACCTCAATCGTCAAATTGTGAAAATAGGGGCGACACGTATCAAAGACATCACAAAAATAATCAGTGCCACACAGTGCCGGGAACTCGCCACTGACAATCAGCAAATTTTCGAACGGTCCGAGCTTTTTGATGGCTTCGCACTCTTTTGCCACCTGCTCCATAGTCAATATAGTGCGTTTGAGCGGATTGCTGTGATTAAAGCCACAATATACACACGCATTGGCACATGCATTTGATACATACATAGGTATATACATTGAGACCGTTCGTCCGAATTTTTCGAGAGTGAACCGCTGTGCCAAATGAGCCATATCTTCAAGATAAGAAGTGGCTGCCGGCGAAATTAACACCATAAACTCTTCGGGTGTCAGTTGTCGCTTGTCGGCTGATGCTGTCGCAAGCACGCGTTCCACTTCGCCGGCAGTGACGTTGCGCGAAGCATCAACCGTGGCATTCCAATCATAGCTGTCTATGATATCGGCAAATCCCGTGCGGTCATCTGGATCTGTATGTAAATTTATTGTTGACATTTATCGTTAATGTTTTGAGAAATGCGCATAGCGCAGAAGTTAGGTCCGCACATGGTGCAGAATTTATCATCAGCGTCCGGGGCATTTCGTCTCGACGCAACATAAATATCACGAGCATGAGCCGGATCAAGCGATAAGTTGAACTGGTCCTTCCAGCGGAATTCAAAACGTGCCTTAGACAGAGCATTGTCACGCACATCAGCTCCGGGGTGATGTTTGGCAAGGTCGGCGGCATGGGCTGCAATCTTAAAGGTAATGACTCCGCGGCGCACATCGTCAAGATCAGGCAATGACAGGTGTTCTTTGGGTGTAACATAGCATAACATTGCCGTGCCCAGCGCGGCAATGTTTGCACCGCCGATGGCAGATGTTATGTGGTCATATCCGGGGGCAATATCTGTTGTCAACGGTCCGAGGGTATAGAACGGCGCTTCGTGACATGAGGTCAGTTCGCGTTCCATATTCTCTGTTATTTTATCCATTGGCACGTGTCCTGGACCTTCGATCATTACCTGCACATCGTGTTCCCACGCCTTGGCACATAGTTCGCCCAGAACATCAAGCTCGAGGAACTGAGCACGGTCATTGGCATCATAGATAGAGCCCGGACGCATACCATCACCCAGAGACACCGCAACATCATAGCGATTGAGGATTTCGCATATTTCATCAAAATGTGTATACAAGAAGCTCTCTTGGTTATGAATAACCGTCCACTCGGTCATTATCGAACCGCCACGAGACACACACCCCGTGAGGCGATCTTTGATGAGCGATGCGTGCTCGCGCAATACGCCGGCGTGTATTGTAAAATAGTCTACACCTTGTTCACACTGCTCGATGAGCGTGTCTCGATATATTTCCCACGTAAGTTTCGAGACATCGCCATTAACTTTTTCGAGAGCCTGATATATAGGCACAGTGCCTACCGGCACAGGACAATTGCGAATTATCCACTCGCGTGTTTCATGTATATTGTCTCCGGTTGAGAGATCCATCAAAGTGTCACCACCCCAATAGCAACTCCACACGGCTTTTGCTATTTCTTGTTCGATGCCTGACGAGAGCGCCGAGTTGCCAATGTTGGTATTTATTTTCACAAGAAAATTGCGACCGATGATTGTCGGCTCTGCCTCGGGGTGATTGACGTTTGCCGGAATTATGGCGCGACCACAGGCAATCTCTGAGCGCACATATTCGGGAGTAATATGTGACTTGATACCAAGACGTTCATTGTCAAGATTTTCACGAATTGCCACATATTCCATTTCGGGTGTAATGATGCCTTGGCGAGCGTATGCCATTTGTGTCACATGTTTTCCTTCTTTCGCTACACGCGGTTTATATTTCAACGGAAAGCGTATGGCGTCCAGAGATTTATCGGCAAGGCGTTGTCGTCCGTATTCACTCGTAATGTCATCGAGACATAGCGTGTCGTTGCGCGATTCTATCCACGCTTGCCGCAATCGAGGTATTCCGCGGTTAATGTCAACGGTGTAATCCGGGTCTGTATATACGCCACTCGTGTCATAAACTGTTATATCGGGATTAGTGGTCTCTACCCTTTTTCCATTAACAATTTTTACTGTGGGATATTGACTCACGCGACGCATCGCCACGCGTATTTCGGGGAACAATTTACCCTCAACATATACTTTGTGAGAGTTGGGATAAGTCGAAACGTCTATATTCTCTACTTTCATATCTTATAGGCGGTTTATATCATTAATAAGTTTATTTGGAGTCAAGGAATGATGTCAGGGGTGATGTTGCCTGAGCATGATTGTATGTCGCGCCGGGTCCCGAGAGATATGCCATACGTCCGGCACGCACAGCCATATCAAATGCCTGTGCCATCGTCACCGGATTGTCTGCGACAGCTATCGCGGTATTTACGAGCACGGCGTCAGCGCCCATTTCCATAGCTTGTGCGGCATGTGAAGGCACGCCCAAGCCTGCATCGACAATCACCGGCACACGACTTTGTTCGATTATTATTTCAAGAAAATCGCGTGTCAACAATCCTTTATTTGTGCCTATCGGTGCGCCCAAAGGCATCACGGCTGCGGCTCCTGCCTCTTCAAGGCGTTTGCATAATACCGGATCTGCTTGCACGTATGGCAAAACTATAAAGCCATCGGCTGCGAGCGTTTCAACCGCCTTTAATGTTTCAATCGGATCGGGTAACAAATATTTGGGATCAGGGTGTATTTCGAGTTTGATAAACGGTGTGTCAAATATCTCACGGCTCATCTGTGCCGCCAAAATCGCTTCATGGGCGTTGCGCACACCCGAAGTGTTAGGCAAAAGTTGCACATGCTCGCGATTTATGTGAGTTAACATATCGTCTGTTGCCTCATTCATCATGTTAACGCGTTTCATAGCGACGGTTATCATCTGAGAACCCGAGGCAACAATGGCGTCAAGCATTGTTTGTGGCGAGGAGAACTTCCCGGTGCCGACAAATAGACGCGATGTGAATGTGCGCCCACCAATACATAAAGTATCTTTATCCATAATTTAATGTATGATTATTGTTTTGTTTTTTAGTCTATATTATTTTGTTCCAATCGTTTAATAAATTGTTTGGTCATATTGACAGGATCAGTCGCCGATATAATGGCACCACTGATTGCCACACCTGAGCCTCCGACAGCCAGTATATCATCAACATCATCGATATCTACGCCTCCAATGACATATATTGGCACGTCAATGCCCTGCGTTCGTATTTTTTCAATCAGACAGCCGACGCCATCACGTCCGAGACACGGAGCCAAATTACTTTTTGTTCTTGTAAATCGCCATGGTCCGAGACCTATGGAGTCAAATTTCTGTTCGGCAAGACGAGTGATATCAGTCTCATCGTTTATGGTAACACCTATGAGTTTGTCATTGCCTATCAATGCGCGCGCCTCATCGACCGGCATATCGTTGCGCCCCAGATGCACACCATCACACAGTGGCACGAGTGACACGCGGTCATCAACAACAACTGTTGTGTCAAACAATCTTGCCATTGGCATTATTGCGTTCAGCACAGTGGCAACAATGTCGTCGTCAGCATTTTTCATTCTGACCTGCACGAAGTGACAACCTCCCAAAATTGCACAGACAGCTTGTCGCACTGTTTCTACCGGAGTGTCACCGTTAGTTATAAATTGTAATTTACTTGTCATTGGTATCTCTTATGATATTGTTGCCATATCCACCCTAACATAGCACCACCGGCAAAACCATAATTTGACAGAGTGTCAAATTTGTCCGGAGTCACTCCGCCAAGAGCAATAACTTTTGCTTGCGAAACAATATTTTTTAAGTTGTCGTCAAGAGTAAAATGTGATTTATAGCCCGGCTTTGAAAATGAGTCAAATATCGGTGACAGAAAACAATAATCCATGTCTGACATATTCTCTATATCTTCCGGTTGATGACAACTTTTGCTGACAATGCCGCTAAAACCGGTTGGAGGCTGAGAGTTACGAGAATTAAGATGAATGCCGACTCCTTGATATTTCAATGCCAATGTATGACAATCATGCAATGACAAACGCTCATAATAACATTCATCGATCGATGACAACAATTCGTCTATGCATTCACAAGAGCTGTGTGGGTGACGAATATGCACTCGCGAGACACCGCCGTCAAGTAATCGTTTGATAGCCGTTGCCTCAGAATCAAATATCTCTGTGGGTGTTATCGCCACGACCATAAAGCCGTTGTGCGGTAATATTATGTCATCTAACACGGCTGTCACGTCTTAACCTCCGTATGCTGCCGTGATAATCGTAACTTCATCACCGGAGACAAGCTGTTTCATTGCCCAATCACGACGAGGCACAACTTGTGCATTAACAGCGACAGCCACGCCTGCCGCCGGAAGATTGCGCATTTCGGCAAGCTTTGATATTGTTGTGCCATCTTCGACCACAACAAGTTCGTTGTTCACTTTAATATTCATAATTATTTTATATTAAACATATGATTTATCGGTCCGTGACCATGTCCGAACACATAATCCGCACCGGCTGCAATAGCTTGATTTATCCACGCTTCGGCATGTGTTACAGCTTCAATCAAATCACACCCTTTGGCGAGGTATGACGCTATGGCTGACGACAACGAGCACCCTGTGCCATGAGTGTTACAAGTATCGATATATGGGTGTTTGAACGTGTGCACAACAATATCATTAGCCACATCACGCACCATCAGCAGATCTTGAACAAATCCCCCCTCGCTGCGGGTATCGCCACCGGTGATAAGCACGGCACGCGAACCTGTATCAAGCAACCGCCGGGCGGCATTTCGAGTATCTGCAATAACATCTTTTTCGCTACAATGCAGGTGTAGAGCCGCCTCAGCAACATTGGGCGTTATAATATCAGCAAGCGGAAACAAACGCGAGCCGACAACACTGACAGCATCATCACCTGAAAGGACATCTCGAGAAGTTGCCACCGCCACCGGATCTACAACAACATTTGTCAATCTCCGTTGTTTGATAACATCAGCGATAATGCCGGCTAACTCTCCGGTCGGTATCATACCAATCTTCACGGCATCAATTTGCACATCATCGCACACCGCATCAAGCTGGGAGCGCAACAACAATGGCGACATCGCATCATAATCAATAACGCGCATCGTGTTTTGAGCAGTCACCGCCGTGATTGCAGTCATAGCATACACTCCGAGAGCAGTTGCCGTTTTGATATCTGCCTGTATTCCCGCTCCACCGACACTGTCACTGCCGGCAATGGTCAGCATTGTTTTATAATGCGACCTATGGCGAACAGCTATATTCTGCTCGTCACAAATGTCTTTGTCATACTTATTCACATTCATTGCTCATCGAGATATTGACATAAACAAAACGGCACAAAACCGATATTACAAAAAACAATGTCTCGGGAGCCAATGGTCTGCCGACCCTGATAAAAACTCTCCCCTGACGGCATTATCCGTCGATGGGTGCAAAGGGTATAATCTCAGCCGTTCACAATGGAACAGCACCCCCGAGGGTCAATTTAAGCTGAAAAAGCTCATCAACCGCCCCAAAATTACAACTTTTATTTCACTCTCCAAAATTACATTTTTGCAACATCAATATTATTTAGAATTATTACAAATAATTTTATTAGGCATATATGCTCATAATTCAGAAAAATTTACGAATTTTGCACCATCATTTACAAAGAAACATTTCAACAATCACAAAGTATGCATATTTCTAAAGAACATCATTTAAAACGTGTTTTATATCTTGCTGTTGCCATCGTTTTTGCCGCTTGTGGCAACAATGCCAATGACGAGCTTGCCCACCATCACCACCATCATGGCGAGAGCCACGAGGGTCACGACCATGAAAGTGAAGATCATGATCATAACGGAGAGGGCGAGGAACATCATCACGCCGGTGACGAAATAGTACTTGAACCGGCACAAGCCAAACGTTTTGGTGTGAAGACCCAAAAGATTAAGCCCGGTAAATTTAATGATGTCATCAAAGTCTCAGGACAAATCATAGATGCACCGGATGCTGCCGGCGTCGTTGTCGCCCCAACGGCAGGAGTTGTATCATTCTCATCAATAGCCACAGTCGGCAACCAAGTAAGCCGTGGTGCCCACATTGCCACAGTGCGCCCGACGGCAGTCACCGGCGGTGACCCAAATGCCGCAGCTCGCGCACAACTGAACGCGGCACAAAAAGAAGTGGAACGGCTCAAACCTCTCCACGAACGCGGCATAGTATCAACCGCAGAGTACAATCGCGCGGTTGCTGCACTTGAAACAGCAAAAGCATCATATAGTCCTGCCGCAGCCTCAGGCGCAGCAACAGCCTCTGTCAATGGCACCATAACACAACTGTTGGTCAGCCAAGGACAATATGTCGAAGCCGGCACACCTATTGCCACACTCTCAGGGTCAGGTAAATTGACATTGCGTGCCGATCTGCCTGAAAAGCATTACGCTCAGGCGTCAACTATAACAGGCGTGAAAATTAAAACGCCCTACTCAACAGAAGTCATCGACTTGCGTGAGTTGGGGGCAAAACGCTCAACGACGACACAACTCGTAAGTTCAACACCGGGTTACATTCCCATATACTTCACTCTTACAAACAATGGAACTCTCGTGCCGGGTACATATGTTGAAGCATATCTGTTGGGCAACGAGAGAGACAACGTAATAACTGTGCCGGTGACGGCAATTTTGGAGCAACAAGGCGACTACTTCGTCTATGTCAAAATCGATGAAGAGGGTTATGTGAAAACTCCCGTAAAACTTGGTGCTCGCGATGGTCAATATGTCGAACTGACATCAGGTGTGCACCCTGATGACGAAGTTGTTGTCGAGGGCACAACAACCGTGCACCTTGCCGAGACATCTAACGTAGTCCCCGAAGGTCACAGCCATAACCATTAATACTACCGAGAGATATGCTTAACAAGATAATTCGTTTTTCGCTAAACAACAGGCTGACAGTGTTAGTGATGATGGGTTTAATACTCATCTTCGGCACCATTGTGTTGTTACGCAGTGAGGTTGATATATTTCCGGATCTCAATGCGCCGACGGTCGTAGTTATGACCGAGGCTCGCGGTATGGCTCCGGAAGAAGTCGAAAAATTGGTTACTTATCCTATCGAGACCTCTGTTAACGGCTCTACCGGTGTGCGTCGTGTGCGCTCGACATCAACAACAGGCTTTTCTGCCGTGTGGGTTGAGTTTGATTGGGGCACAGACATATATCGAGCCAGACAAATAGTCTCTGAACGTATGGCGGGACTTGCCGGCACTCTGCCTCCGGGAGTCGGAACTCCGACACTCGGTCCGCAATCATCGATACTTGGTGAAATCCTAATCATCGGTCTCACAGCAGACTCGACATCGATGATGGACCTTAACACTATCGCCAACAAAGCCATCCGCCCGCGACTGCTCGCACTCGGCGGTGTGTCGCAAGTAGCTGTTCTCGGCGGTGACGAACGCCAATATCAGATACAACTGATACCGGATCGTATGAAGGCTATGAATGTCAGCATTGACGAAGTCAGCGATGCCGTCGAAGCTATGAACCAAAATGCTGCCGGTAGTATTGTTTATGACTATGGCAACGAATATATCGTAAAAGGTGACATCAACACCACGTCTGTCGAAGACTTGTCAAAAGCCGTTATTCGCAGTGATGAAAACGGCATCGTAACCCTCAGCGATATCGCCGATGTTAAAATTGCCGGAGCTCAGCCACGACTCGGTGTCGGCTCTGTAAAAGCGAAACCGGCAGTACTTATCACTGTCACCAAACAACCGGCTGTGGGCACCATCGAGCTTACCGAACAAATCGAGAATGATCTCGCCGACATACAAAAGACACTGCCAAAGGACGTACATATCGACACAGATATTTTCAAGCAAAGCAGCTTTATCGACAACTCTATATCAAACCTTCAAGAGTCTTTGATCGAGGGTGCTTTGTTTGTTGTCGTTGTCTTGTTCTTCTTCTTGATGAATGCTCGCACGACAGTGATTTCGGTCGTAGCTCTACCGCTATCCATCATTCTGACGGTGATCGTTCTTCACTTTATGGGTTACACGCTCAACACAATGTCTCTCGGTGGCATCGCCATTGCCATTGGCTCTCTCGTCGACGATGCGATAGTAGATGTGGAGAATGTATATAAGCGATTGCGCGAAAATCGAGCCTTACCCGAGGGTGAACGCAAGTCATCACTCAGCGTCATATACCATGCGTCAGCCGAAGTGCGTATGCCGATCTTTAACTCATCATTGATAATCATCGCCAGCTTCCTACCCCTTTTCTTCCTCAGCGGTATCGAAGGACGTATGCTCATACCTCTCGGCATCTCATTTATCGTTGCTCTTATTGCCTCGACAATCGTTGCGTTGACACTGACTCCCGTGCTGTGTTACTATCTGATTGGCTCTAAGCGTGAAGAGAAAAAAGAACATCGTGACCCATGGGTGACTCGCAAAATGCTTGCCGGCTATACTCATTTGGTGAATTGGTGTATTTCGCACTACAAGATGTTGCTAATCAGCGTTGGCGTATTGTTTATTGTTAGTTTGGGCTTGTTCTTCACTCTCGGCAGGTCATTCTTGCCATCTTTTAACGAAGGTTCGTTTACTATCAATGTTTCAGCACTCCCCGGCATCTCTCTCGATGAAAGCGATAAAATAGGTCGCGAAGCCGAGCGTATCATAATGTCAATACCCGAAGTTAAAAATGTGGCACGCAAAACCGGACGCGCCGAGCTTGACGAGCACTCTTTTGGTGTGAATGTTTCTGAAATTGAAGCTCCGTATCAACTCACAGATCGCACTCGCGGTGAGGTTGCCAAAGAACTTCGTGAAAAGCTCAGCGAACTCCCCGGCGTCAATGTCGAAATCGGTCAACCAATCTCGCACCGCATAGACGCTATGTTGTCAGGCACAAAATCTCAAATTGCCATTAAATTATTCGGTGATGATTTGACAAAATTATATACCATTGGTTCTCAAATAAAAAACATTATTAAGGATATAGACGGCGTCGTCGATGCCAACATCGAACAACAGATTGAGCGTCCCGAGTTGACAATTGTACCACGCCGCGAACTTTTGGCTCGTTATGGCATCACCTTACCGGCATTCCGTCGCGCCATCGAGACATCACTGTCAGGCGTCAAAGTATCACAAGTTTACGAAAACGGCTTGCCTTATGACATCTGCCTCATCGTGGAGCCATCGGCACGTGGCACTCTTGACGCCGTTGGCGATTTGCTTTTAGACTCAAACCAAGGCAAAGTACCATTAAGCTCTGTGGCAACAATCACATCGGCGACAGGTCCCAATACCATTAATCGTGAGAACGTAAAACGTCGCATTGTCATCTCTGCCAACGTTGAGGGTCGTGACTTGTGGGGCGCAGTCAACGACATACAGGCAGCCATAAACGCTAACGTCACACTTCCCGAAAACTATTATCTCAGCTATGGCGGTCAATTTGAGAGTGAGGCTGCCGCTTCACGCACTTTGGCTTGGGCTTCGCTCGGTGCTCTCCTTGTGATATTCATGCTCTTGTATGGTGAATTTAAAAATATCAGCCAATCGCTATTGATACTTGTCAATATGCCATTGGCAATGATTGGCGGCGTTCTTATCTTGGTGCTCACCGGGCGTGAGCTCAACATACCGGCAATCATCGGTTTCATTTCTCTGCTCGGCATCACCACTCGCAACGGTATGCTGTTGATTTCACACTACAACGCGCTTGCCGCCGAGGGTGTGCCTTTGATTGAACGCATAATCCACGGTTCAAAAGATCGTTTGTTGCCAATTATGATGACGGCTTTAACCTCGGCTTTGGCTCTCATACCATTGGCAGTCAATGGCGACTCGCCGGGCAATGAGATACAATCACCGCTCGCCGTCGTAATTCTCGGCGGACTTTTATCAGCCACCATATTAAACATTCTTGTAGTACCCGCTGTGTACTATCTTATGAATCGTAACAAAACAACTGATACTCAACATGAACAAATTGCATAAAATAATATCAGTGTCGGCATTGCTTGTGGTCGGCATTTCAGCCAATGCCGCCATATCTCAAAGTGATGCACTCGAAATGATAATAAACAACAATCCGACTATTAGGACTATGACTGCCGGAGTGATGGCTGATGCTATTGGCTCAAAGGGTGTCGCTCAGTTGCCGGGACTTGAAATTGATGGCGAGTATATGTTTAATCAATCAGGAGGCACCAACAAATGGTCAGTTGGTATCAGCCAAGGATTTGACTGGCCCGGAGCCTACGGTGCACGCAAACGCTCCGCGCAAGCCGCAACAGATGCCGGCTTGCTCGAAATTGAGGCACTTAAGCGTGAGACATCGTTGAAAGCACAATTACTGATGAACGAGGGTGTTTATGCAACACTGCGACTTAACACTCTTAAAAATTTATACAATAACCTTGACTCCGTTTCACATTCCATATCATACGGATATGAACATGGAGAACTGACTGTTCTCGACCTGAAAAAGATAAAAATCGAGATGTTCAAACTTGACAACGAAATCAATGATGCCAACGTGACAATCACACGTGTGAACAACGAGTTGCGAGCTATGGCCGGAAACGCCGATATCGAAGTCGATTTGAATGAGTATATGCCCCTACCCTTGCTTGATTATGCCACCTATGAGTCATACCTTGACAACGACCCCACGGTTGTCGCTCTGATGGCACGTGCCAACGCGTCACGTCTCGAAGCCGATGCCGCCAAAGCATCGCGAGCGCCATCATTTTCATTAGGATATCGCCATGCTTACGAAGAGGGTGACCATTTTAACGGTATCACAGCCTCAATAGGGTTGCCGCGTTGGGGGCATAATTATGAATCTGATTATAATATCGCCAAATCTGACGTTGCCAAATTGCAAGCAACGCTATCTACCGATACCAACCGACAGACACTGCGTGGCGATTATGACACGGCTCAAAAATACAGTCGCTTGATGAACGGTTATTCAAAAGTAGTGCTTGACGATGAGTATGCCGACCTCCTCGTTATGGCATATCGTGGCGGACAAATAAACGTTATCACCATGATACAAGAAATCAACTACTATCTCGAATCATCACTTGACTATCTCTCAAATGATTATGCGTATCGCGACGCTCTCGCACGTATTAACATCTACGCTCCGCGTCAATAGGCAATCATTTGACACATAGGCTATTAAGTTTTTTTGGGGGGGGTAAATATTTTTGTTTACCTTTGTGCGTTGTAATTTTGTGATTTGCGTACTGTCACAAACGCACAAAGGTTGCGTCTTATAAGTGGAGGCAGGTTGCTTCTCTTCTTTGTTAATATTTATTATCAGCTTATGTATCAATTTAAACGACTATTATTCGCGCTATGTTTGTCAACAGTTTTTGCCGTACCGGGGCAGGCAAGACAAATCGGAGGGCAAGTCTTGTCTGACAATGACTCGACACAAGTTATTGGCGCGCTGTGCGAAGTTACAATTAATGGAACATCGGTCACCAAAACCGCCACGGATGCCGATGGCAAATTTCTAATAAACCTCGAGGGTAAAAGCGAGGCTACTCTCACCCTAAGTGCTCCGGGTTATGGCGTGACTGACGTTGTGATCCCCTCAGGAGGGCGTGATATTAAAGATATGGTCATATATCTGCCCGATGCCATCGATTTGCAGGCTGTTACAGTCGAAGCTAACGCGGTGACACATCGCAATGGTCGCTCTATTGTTTATCCTTCGGCTCAAGACATCAAAGCCTCACACACTGCTATTGATCTGTTTCAGATATTGCCACTGCACGGACTCACAGCTGACCCCATAAATCGCTCGTTGAGTGTTGATGGTGGCACTCCTATGATACTCATCAACAACACTCCGTCGACAATGAATGATGTCAACGCGTTGAGTCCCGGCGACATCGATCGCATCGAATACAGCCGTACGACTCCGGCGCGTTATATTGACAAAGGTTATAGCGGTCTCATTAAAATCACACTGAAACATCGTGATAATGGTGGCAACATAAGACTTTGGGGACGTGGGTGTCCTACAACAGCATTTGTCGATGGCGACTTGAGCACGTCTTATCACCAAGGGCCTTCGCAATTCAAGCTATATTACTATGGTTCGTGGCGCAATTATCAACAAGTATATGACTTCAAGGAACAATCATATATAGGTGACGATTTCAGAGTTGACCTCAAAACACAAGATCGCAATCCCTTTAATTATTTTGCCCAACAAATAATTCTCGGCTATGATTATCGTCCGGACAGCAAGACTATTTTCTCGGCAAAAGCATATGGCACCATACAACCCAGCCATCGCCGCAACATCGCGTCAAATGAGGACTCTTATGCCGGCAATTATGATGACTACTATGAGAGCCACCAAAAGTATTATACGCCTTCGCTTGACTTGTTTTTCCATCGTGACTTCAATGACAACAACAGTCTTGAAATACAAATGGTGGGAACACTTAAAATTGACAAATTTAATAGTGAAGACAAATATTTTATTGATCCCGCCAACCCGGTTAATTATGCATACAGTGTCGACGGCACACGTCGCTCATTAATTACCGAGGCGTCATATAATCACACGTTCAGCCCCAAAACATTCTTCTCTGCCGGCTATCAAAACACAATATCTCACAGTCGCAACAAATATCCTGATGCAGATTTCCGTCCTGTGCTGACCGAAAACAACAACTATATTTATGCGTCATTATCTCAAACCTTTGGCAAATTTAATCTGTCGCTATCGACCGGAGCCAAATTGTTTTGGATGAAGAATGACGACAACAAACGTCATTTCATACGCAATCTCAGCAATGCATATCTGACATGGAACATCAGTAACAACTGGAACATGCAGGCTTCTTTCAATTACTCACCATCAATACCGAGTCTGTCTGCACTCACAGATTACAAGCAACAGACCACGCCATACCTCATCAATAACGGCAACCCCGATCTAAAAGTTGCCGACTACTTTAAATATCGTCTCTCGGCGTCATACTCGTATAAGAAATTCTCGGTTTCTGTTTATGGAGAATATGAGACTGCAAATAATCCGCGCACAGATGCCACGACGTATCTCGGCAATAAGATGTTCCTCAGACAAACCATCAACTATGATGTTAAAGATCATATCGGTGGCAGTTTGCAAGCTCGCATTAGCGGTATCGCCGGTTTTGGAGCCAACGTCAGAATGGATGTCGACAACTATCACACCGCCGGTCCGACATGGGACGAACGCCTCACATCATTCTATGCATACGCCTCATTGTGGTGGAACAAGGGCCCGTTCACAGTCAGATATTGGCGTAAAATTCCATGCAAGTATCTTAATGGTTCATACGTCAGCAAAGAAGAAAACGGCGATGGTTTGAGTTTCGTATACACTCCCAACAAACATTGGACGGTTTCAGCCGAATGGTGGTATATGTTTGAGAACAAAGGCACAAAATATCCCCAATGGGATCTCTCATCGACAGCACCTTCATACACCGATCGTTACATCAAAAATAATGCAAACATGGTGGTATTGTCTGTGACATACAATGCCGACTTCGGTTCGATATTCAACACCGGTCGTCGTCGCCTAAACAATGCCGACAACTCATCGTCAATCGTAACATACTGATACGATCGACCGTAAACATAACAAAAGAGACGTCACGCATCGAGAAATATGCGTGACGCCTTTGTTATATAAATTGCGGATTATGGGTCAGTTCTTAAACGTGAGTTCGTTGTTATCATCTACATCAATGATTATAGGACGCTCCTTGTCAACTTTTTGAGCGAGAATGTCTTTTGACAGCTTGTTAAGAATCAAACGATGTATGACACGTTTCACGGGACGTGCGCCAAACTCGGGGTCATAGCCGTCATCAGCGAGCAACGAGATAGCTTTTTGAGTAACATCGAGAGTGACACCATTGTGAGCAAGCATACGCTTAATGCCTTCGATTTGGAGTGCCACGATTTGCTCTATTTCAGCGCGGTTAAGCGGTGTGAACATTATAATCTCATCAATACGGTTTAAGAACTCGGGGCGAATTGACTCTTTGAGCATTTCCAAAACCTGAGTTTTTGTACCCTCGATGATATCACCACGTTCTTTGTCACTCATCGCATCGGTGAGTTTTGCAAAGTTTTCACGTATCAGCGATGAGCCCATATTAGAGGTCATAATGATGATGGTGTTTTTAAAGTTCACCTGACGTCCTTTGTTATCGGTCAAACGTCCGTCGTCAAGCACCTGCAACAAAATGTTGAAAACATCCGGGTGAGCCTTCTCTATTTCATCAAACAGCACAACCGAATATGGTTTGCGGCGCACAGCCTCGGTGAGTTGACCGCCTTCATCATATCCCACATATCCCGGAGGCGCACCGACAAGACGGCTGACCGAATGCTTCTCCTGATACTCAGACATATCAATACGAGTCATCATATTTTCATCGTCAAACAAGTACTCGGCGAGGGCTTTTGCAAGTTCGGTTTTACCGACACCTGTCGTGCCAAGGAAGATGAATGAGCCAATCGGTCGTTTGGGATCATTAAGTCCGGCACGCGAGCGACGCACGGCATCGGCGATGGCACTTATGGCTTCCTCCTGACCTACGACACGTTTATGCAACTCCTCTTCGAGGTGGAGCAGTTTGTCTTTCTCGCTCTGCACCATCTTGTTAACAGGGATACCTGTCCAACGGCTAACGATATCGGCAATGTCTTCAGCATCCACTTCCTCTTTGATAAGAGCCTTGTCGCCTTGCATATCTTTGAGTTGGCTTTGTATCGATTTATTCTCATCTTCCTTTTGTTTGATACGCGAATAACGTATCTCGGCGACCTTGCCATAGTCTCCTTCGCGCTCGGCGCGGTCTGCCTCAAAGTTGAGTTGTTCGATATCGATTTTGTTTTGCTGTATGCGCTCGATAAGCTCTTTTTCGGCTTTCCACTTTGCGGTGTACTCTTTTTGCTCTTCACGCATCGAGGCAAGTTCTTTTTCTATTTCTGCAACTTGCTCTTTGTCGCCTTCACGTTTGATGGCTTCGCGTTCGATTTCCTTTTGGGCAATACGACGCGTAATGTCATCGAGGACTTGTGGCAATGAGTCGATTTCGAGTTTGAGTTTTGATGCAGCCTCATCAATAAGGTCAATGGCTTTGTCAGGCAAGAAACGGTCGGTGATATAACGCTCTGAAAGCTGAACGGCGGCAATAATAGCCTCGTCACGAATACGCACTTTATGGTGATTTTCGTATCGTTCTTTCAAGCCACGCAAGATGGCTATGGCACTTTGCTCGTCAGGCTCATCGACCATGACTTTTTGGAAACGTCGTTCAAGGGCCTTGTCTTTCTCAAAATATTTTTGATATTCGTCAAGAGTTGTCGCACCTATCGCACGCAGTTCACCACGAGCCAAAGCCGGTTTGAGGATGTTGGCGGCGTCCATCGCACCTTCACCTTTACCGGCGCCCACTAGTGTGTGGATTTCGTCAATAAAGAGGATAATCTCGCCATCACTCTGAGTGACCTCGTTGACTATGGCTTTAAGACGCTCTTCAAATTCGCCTTTATACTTGGCGCCTGCGACAAGCGCACCCATATCAAGGGAGAATATCTGTTTAGAGCGCAGATTTTCAGGAACATCACCGCGCACTATTCGTTGTGCAAGTCCCTCGGCAATAGCGGTTTTACCGGTACCCGGCTCACCTATCAGCATAGGGTTGTTCTTGGTGCGGCGGCTAAGTATTTGCAACACACGTCTTATCTCATCGTCTCGACCTATAACGGGGTCAAGTTTTCCCGAGCGAGCGCGTTCACACAGATTTACGGCATATTTAGACAACGCATTATATGTATCTTCAGCACTCTGATCCGTAGCTTTTTTACCTTTGCGCAACTCGTTGACGGCAGCCTGCAAATCTTTGGCTGTCACACCCAAGTCTTTAAGGATTGTCGATGCCGGCGAGTTAATCTCGAAGATTGCCATCAACAGCGCTTCAAGAGTCACATATTGATCGCCCAACGTTTTTGAGATGTCAAGCGATTTTTGTAATACGTCATTGGATGAATGACTGAGGTAGGGTTCGCCACCAGAGACCTTCGGCTCGGCAGCAATGGCACGATCTGTCAATGATGTCAGTTGAGCAACATTGGCACCTATTTTTTGAAAAATGAATTTAATCAGCGAATCACCTTCGTCAATCACGGCTTTTAGCAGGTGAACCGGTTCAATTGCCTGTTGACCCGAACCGCGAGTGATTTCGACGGCTTTCTGAATCGCTTCTTGTGATTTGATAGTGAAATTGTTGAAATTCATAGTGAAATCTTTTTTTAATTTTTACCAATATACTAACAAACCAAATGCCAATGATGTTTGTGCTGTCAAATTGTCAGCATTCGTCCGGTCGCGCAACAGAAAAAAATTCCACAACCGCGATAATGATTATCGCAAGTTGTGGAACCATTTAATATTATCTTAATGTCTTTGTGTCAGTCGGTCATATTTGACTCGCAAGTGTGTGACACAAGCCGTGACATTATGTCAGAGATGTGTCACATCAGGCTTGTTCTTCGGCTTCCTGACCATTGATTTTAGCAACGATCTTTTTAAACTCGTCAAGCGTAACTACTTTGTTCTCTGTATTTATAGCATTGGCAATAGCTGTAAACAGTTTCATATCTGAAACTTGTTCTACAATATGATTGCGATAGTTATTATCGTCGAGTATGCGTTTTGCCGTTGATGTTATAGTCTCTTCGTCCATATTTGTGATGCCATATTGGAGGAACTGACGGTAAGCGATGCTCTTGGCAAAACCGAGGATATCGTCTTCGTTGATTTTAACATCAAGGGCCTGAGCTGCACGTTCTTTAACAAGTTGCCATTTGAGAGAGGGCAACATATCGGCATATTCTTTGTCGATGTTGTCGGGTGTCAACTCTTCGTTGCGCGAGATCAGCCAACGTTTCAAGAATTCATCAGGCAGAGTGACGTTACCAAATGTGTTGATAAGATATTCTTGGGCATCATGGTTAAACAATGAAACGCTATTGCCTTTGAGTTCGTTGGCAATCATTGAGCGCACGGCGGCTGTATATTCCTCTTCGTTGTGCACTTTGTCCTTGCCAAAGCAGTTGTCAAAGAATTCTTGATTGTGCTCGGCATCTTTGGTGGTTATAATTTCTGAAATCGCCATCACGAAATCGTTTTTAACGTCCTTGGCAATTTCTTTGTCAAGGTGGAGCATAGATGCCAATTCGGCAGCATTGCCTTCACATGTGGCGTATGGATTGAATACAACTTTATCGTTGATGGTTTTGCCCATAAATTTGGCTTTCTCGTCTTCTGACTTAAAGAGGAACGGAGCGACGATGCCATCATTAACTTGAACGGCACCTTCGTTTTCGTTTACTGTGCCATCGGCATTGAGTTGTTGGAGAACGCCTTTAACCAAAGCGCGACCTTCGACAGTTTCGCCGGGAACTTGTGAGGCAAAACGCTCACGGAAGTTTTTGTCTTGCTCGGCAACCATCTCGTCTGATACTTCAATTTCGTAATATGGCAACTTGACGGTTTTGTCAAGGACAACATTAATTTCAGGTGTGAGACCTATTTCATACTCAAATGTATAGTCGGCATCTTTGAGGTCGATTTTTTGGACATTCATCGGCAGAGGTTCACCGAGCACGCTCACTTTATTTTCGCGCAGATATGTGATAACAGCTTCATAAACCGCTTGGTTGAGGACATCACTTTTGGCGCGTTCGCCAAACATGCGTTTGAGTTGACCCATTGGCACATGTCCTTGTCTGAAACCGGGTATTTGATGTTTTTTGGAGATGTTTTTAAGTTCGGCAGTGACTTTGTCAGCATAGTCTGCTTCGACAACGTTGACAATGATTTTTGCTGCCACATCTGATGTTTTTTCGAGCGTTACATTCATAACGGTGTAGTATTTATATGATTTTATTTAATTTATAGCATTTTATGTAATACCGTCTTGTGCAAACGGCTTGCAAATTTACAAATAATAATCGGTTTGTACAAACACGTTTTTCCGACCACATCACCCTTGACAATTCCATCGTCAAAAGTATCTATATGACAACCGATTATCATCATAAAAACGGCAGAAGTCAATAAAAACAACATGGCTTTCAAATGACATCTGCCGTTATGTTATGGTGTGACGTTGGTGTCTGTTATTGACCGAGATATGCTCTTAACAGACGGCTTTTTTGTCCTTTAAGGCGACGTATTGCTTTTTCTTTTATTTGGCGCACACGTTCACGTGTAAGGTCAAATTTAGCACCTATTTCTTCGAGTGTCATCTCTTGGCAACCTATGCCAAAGAACATTCTGAGAATGTCGCGTTCACGCTCATGGAGTTGACGCAACGCACGATCCACCTCTTTTGATAAAGACTCTTGTGTGAGAGTGGCATCTGCCATGGGAGAATCATCGTTGGTGAGAACATCAAGCAACGAATTGTCTTCGCCTTCAACAAACGGCGCATCTACCGAGATGTGACGACCCGAAACTTTAAGCGTGTCAGCGACTTTCTCAACCGGTATGTCAAGTGTGGCAGCCAACTCTTCGGGAGACGGTCGACGTTCGTTTTCCTGTTCAAACTTCGACAGCGCTTTGGTTATTTTATTGAGTGAACCTACTTGATTCAGTGGCAAACGCACGATTCTTGATTGCTCGGCGAGTGCTTGTAAGATTGACTGACGTATCCACCACACGGCATAAGATATAAACTTAAAGCCACGTGTCTCATCAAATTTTTCGGCAGCCTTAATCAAACCCAAGTTACCCTCATTTATCAAGTCGGGCAATGAAAGTCCTTGGTTTTGATATTGCTTTGCAACTGAGACGACAAAGCGAAGATTGGCGCGAACAAGTTTTTCAAGCGCAGCATTATCGCCTTGTTTTATGCGTTGAGCAAGCTCGACTTCTTCTTCGACTGTGATTAACTCTTCACGACCTATCTCTTGAAGATATTTATCAAGCGACGCGCTCTCGCGGTTAGTAATTGATTTTGTGATTTTTAATTGTCTCATTATGCTAAACTCCTTAGTACTATTGGGGGATAATCGCGCAAAGTTACTAAAAATATTTATCACGCGAATTATCGTCCCTCTACAATTAACATATTTTGTCTATTATTTATAGCGCGCCCAACGTATGAGTTCGCCAATCGTCGGCTTCTTGCCATACATAAATATACCGACACGATATATTTTGGCAGCAAGCCACACGATAAATAATACCGAGATATATAGTATAACGAGTGAAATTATCGTTTGTTCGACGGGAATTCCAAACGGCACGCGTGCCATCATCACCATGGGAGAAGTGAATGGTATATAGGACAACCACACTGCCATCGTCGAATTAGGATCTGATATCACAGTCATCGAAAACACCATTCCGAGTATAATGGGCAAGACAGCGAGCGATGAGAGCTGTGATGCATCTTGTATGTTATCCACAGCCGAACCTATGGCAGCATAAAGTGCCGAATAGAACAGGTAGCCGCCAACAAGGAACAGTAACAAATATGCAAAGATATTAAACACATAACCCGTGTCACCTATCATGGTTATTGCCGTGAGCAAATCTACGTCTGACGAACCGGTCAGCATAGACGTCATCAACGAGGGCATTACCCATGTCGTAAATGAGCATATAAGCACGCACCATATAAGTATCTGGGTCAGTGCCACCGAACCTATGCCCAAAATCTTTCCGAGCATCAAGTGGGTTGGCTTTGTTGATGATACCACGACCTCGAGCACTCGATTGTTTTTTTCTTCAATCACCGATGTCATAACCATTTGCCCATACAAAAGGACAAACATATATAATACCAGTGACATAACCATACCAACTATCGATGACATTACCGATGAGGTTGTTTTGTCTTCATCACTGTCGATACGTATTGTTTTCATACCGACCTGAACGTTGACGTCAGCCATGATTTGTTGCAGATTGTCTATGTCATAGCGAGCCAAACGATGTTGCTCGACTATTGCTGAGAGTTGTCCGGAGACAAATGACTCGGTTTGTGGCGATGCCGCACCGCGAGTCAGAAATTTCACATCGTTGGGGTTGTCGACAATATCTTTGCCAACAATGAGAATTGCATCATAGGTCTCATCAGCGCGCAAGATCTCTTCGGGCAGGTCTGTATTTACAAATTTAATTTCATCGCTACTGCTGAGGGCGTTTGCCACTTGTGACGAATTGTCGATGACGGCAATGGTTTTATTTTCAGGACCGGCAATAGTCATAACCAATGCCGGCAGTATCATCAACACGACCATCAATATCGGAAACAATATGGTTGTTATGATAAAACTCTTGCGTTTCACACGCTCAAGATATTCGCGACGTATTATTATCGGTATATTGTTTTTCATTGTGTTTGTTATATATTAAACTGTTGTTTAACGTGATGTTTTTAGAGATTGACAGTCTCCTCTGATGAGGATTTAACGGCAGCGACAAAAATATCGTCCATTGACGGAAGTAGCGGTTCAAAGGCGACCAATGTCGTTGTCTCATTTGCCGTAGCAATGAGTTGTCGGCGTGCATCGGTGTCTATCAAATCCAATATCAGTCGTGAGTTTCCATCCCTGTCAATGGTTTCATCTGTCAACGATGTTACAAATGGCGCAATTTTTTGTTTAAGTTCGTCAGAATTACCTTTATAAGAGAGTCTCATACGATTGCCGCCAAAGCGTTGTCTCAATTCGGCAACATCACCGGTAAGCACGTTTTTTGAACGGTTGATAAGTGTTATTCGCTCGCACAATTCCTCTACCGATGACATATTGTGCGTTGAAAATATAACCGTGGCGCCTTCGTCACGAAGTTTGAGAATTTCGCGTTTCAAAATTGCGGCATTTATTGGGTCAAAGCCGGAGAAAGGCTCATCGAATATCAACAATTTGGGGTGATGAAGCACGGTGATGATGAATTGCACTTTCTGAGCCATACCCTTTGACAGTTCCTCTACCTTTTTGTCCCACCAGTTTTCAATTTCAAGACGTTCGAACCATTGTTTTACCGTGCGTGTGGCATCGGCTTTTGACATACCTTTGAGACGAGCAAAGAATATGGCTTGTTCGCCGACTTTCATCTTCTTGTACAATCCACGCTCTTCGGGCAGGTAACCGATATTGACAACATCGTCAGCCGTCAGCCGGTGTCCGTCGAATGTCACCGTTCCCGAATCGGGGGCTGTGATATGGTTAATGATGCGAATAAGAGTGGTTTTTCCGGCGCCATTCGGACCGAGAAGACCATAAACCATACCTGTCGGCACCTCTATTGATACATTATCGAGGGCTTTGTGGTTGGTGAATGTCTTCACAATGTTGTGAGCTTCGAGTATGTTCATTATTTATCTGAAAAATTATTTACACTTAAATAGACGCCACAAAAGTCAAAAAGTCACACTTCAATCCCTCAAAATCATCTACGCCGACAGCAAACATATAATAGTCAACAAATTGTAACCATCCGAAAGGCGCCGACTTGTAGGATTAAAAAAAACTCGCGGGATTA
>CAVCBR010000019.1:0-32828 GCA_963600695.1 bacterium | reverse complement strand
ACTCCCAATCGCGAATGAGAGTCAGCGTGGCATCGAGCAGATAAACCGTATAAACGTCATGCTCGGCATCATAACGTGCCGAAGAGTCGCGCATAGCCACGTTTGTAGCCTTGGCGTCCATCACCACCGAGCGAAAATCGGTGTCATAATCATCAACATTATCCGTGCCGCGCGGGCGGAACTGCTCATCGGGACGCCCCAAGATTTGTCGCGAGACGCGCAACGGCGGCGACAACACCCAGCCATAACCCACAGGCTGAGGGTCATCATCGACACGAATGCCGTTTGAGCGATAATGCAGCGACAGCGGAATAGACACATCGCCGACGGTCAGCGTGTATAGCGGCACGTCAAACTCACACGCCCCCGTGAGCAAAGCCGGCTGAGGCATTTCAGCCTGACGAATGGCGCGCGCCTGCGGACTCTCGGGCCACAGCCCGCTCTCCTGCCACGGTACAGCCACCTCGCCGCGCGCGACAGCCATCGCGAGCACCGCACCCGCCACAAACACAAACCATCGCCTACCGCTCATAACCTACACACTTCATTCAAATTCTATTCACACTACATTCACACCTTATTCGGGAAAAACTTTCAGGGGACAACGATATACATTCTGTTTACGATCGGAGATATATCGGAATTTATGCCGACCATATAACGACCTGATGGTAATGATGGCATATCTGCCAACGCAATATCTTGTTCCTCATCAATGCCATTAATATGAATTGTCTTATTATAATATGGTATGCCGTCAAGACTGCTGACACCGATGGTGATGGTCAAATCCATCCGCGAATTTAATGTAATATGGAGATTACCATCGGCATAGTATGCCCGGGCGTTATTAATTACAGACTCAATCTCCTTCAAATTGTCTTTTGTGCGCGCCAACGTCTTAATATCGTCAGAAGCGAGAGTATATAGCGAAGACGCTGCATCAATTTCACTGCCATCGATGACATATCGCGAAGACGTATTTGTTTGCACGGCAACCGGTATATAGCTGTCAGATAAATACCAACGATAACGAGTCACCGTGTAGATTTCGAGACTGTCTCGAACTGCATCAGGGAGCGATGAAAATACATCACCAGAGATGTCGGCAATATATCGGCGAGTTTCCATTGTCAGCAATGCGTCAAGACTATCTGTTCCCAACACTATTGTACCGCGTTGGGGTTGGGTCGTACAATAAATGCCTTTCTCAACGATATGCATATTGTTACAATAATGTCCATGAGCCGAATAATCGCGACTATTTTTCCCACAATTATGTGTGCCGAACACGCTCAACGATGCAGCAACATCGCCGAAAGGCAACAATGCTGATGTATAGCAAAGAGAGTCAACCGAAATGTGCATATCAGGTGTTTCTTCGCCAACCCATATCAAGTTGGAACCGGCAACAAGATAGCGCATACGCCGTCCGTCTATAATTTCAGATATAACAGTATGAACACTATCTCCGTAATGCACAGTTGTTGTGATATATCGCGGCGCAAGATTTATTCCGGTTTTGTCTAAAACAGTCACATCTGATAAATTCCACTGCGATGAATGTTCGGGTTCAGTCAGCCCCACGCCATGGCATACGAACCGGCTTTTGGCGACACTCAGTGATGCCCACCCGTTAAGAGTCGTGAGTGTCAGCAAAATCGTTAACAAGTATCGCAAATATGACATAGAGTTGACAGGTAATATTAAGACATTATCAAAACAATCATAAGGTATTGATTGATGCACGACTAACACACATATTACAAATTTAACCAATACTTTTTAATCACCGTAACTTTATGTTGTTAAAAATATTTAATAAAAAGCGGTCGCCGGCGAGAGCCTGCGGCAGCATTTATCAATTTGGCGAGTTATGGAAAATGAGTAATTTTGCAGTGCTTTTTGTGGCACGTTTACATCGCGTCACTTTACAACGTAAAAAAGATTGTAGACTATGAATATTGAGGTTTCGCATACAAATGTTGGTGACCGCTTGTGGAATCGTGAGTATTTAAAGGTGATGACCAGCAACTTTTTGTTGTTTTTTGCATTTTTTTTGCTGACGCCGTTGTTACCGGTTTATCTCTATGAGCATTTTAATGCCGATAAGGATACCATCGGTATTGTCCTTTCGGGGTATGTGGTGGCGACGTTGCTCGTTAGACCGTTCAGTGGCTATTTTGTCGATAGTTTTAATCGTAAAAAGGTGTTGATGATATGTTTTTTCTTTTTCTTCATCTTTTTTGCCGGTTATCTTGGAGCTGCAACATTGTTGCTGTTTGCCATAGTGCGCACGCTTCACGGCATACCATTTGGTGCCGCAACTGTTGCAAACAGCACTGTTGCCATTGATGTGTTGCCATCATCACGACGCAATGAGGGCATCGGCTTTTACGGACTCAGCAATAATCTAGCCATGGCTGTCGCTCCATCGGCAGGCATATATATTTATCGTGCCACGGGAGATTTCCAACTGTTGTTTTGGATTTCGTTGATACTGGCAATGTTCGGATTTATATGCACCACTCGTGTAAAGTTGCCGGCACGAGCTCTTGTGCATCACAAGACAAAAATGAGCCTTGACCACTTCTTCCTCACGCGAGCGTGGCTAATGGCTGTTAATATTGCATTTTTTGCATTATGTTGGGGCATAATGAGCAACTATGTTGCGCTATATGGTCAGCAAAAATTAGGTATTACCGATGGCACCGGTGTCTTCTTTATGCTTGTGGCGATAGGATTATTCTCGGCACGATTGTATGGTCGCCGGCGTTTGCGCTCCGGTCGTCTTGCCGAGAGTTGTGCAACGGGAGTTGTGATTTCGTTGTTGGGATACACAACGTTTGCTTCCGGCTTGGGAGAGTGGACGTTTTATGCTTCGGCTCTGATGATAGGTTTGGGCAACGGACAGATGTACCCGGCATTTTTGAATATGTTTATATCCGTAGCGCGGCATGACCAACGTGGCACAGCCAATTCATCAATATTGATTTCGTGGGATTTAGGTATGGGGCTTGGTATTCTTGTCGGAGGCTTTGTTGCCGAATACTTAGGCTTTACGGCGACATTTTGGGTGGCAGCCGCCATGCAATGTGCCGGTACGCTGTTGTTCCTCTTTGTCACTCGTTATTTCTTTGAACGTCGCCGTCTTGACACCGTGAGTGCTACCGATGAGTGAGCATATCATTAGTGCATTTTTAAGTGAGCATATCTGATTTATGCTGTTTGTGGCTTAACCTTCTTAGCCGGGTCACACGTGAGTCCGACACCGAGTTTGCGGAATATTTTGCGGTCTACCTCGCCAAGCATAACGGTTGAATGAACTTGACAGCCACGTAATTCGGGGAGAACTTCGAGCGCACGGCGACAATTATCGTCATGTGGAGAGAGCACAGACAAAGCCACAAGCACTTCATCGGTGTGAAGTCGTGGATTGCGTCCGGCAAGGTAAGCGGTTTTTGTATGTTGTATTGGCTCAATAAGAGACTGTGGTATGAGTTTTATGTCATGGTCTATGCCGGCGAGATGCTTCACAGCATTAAGAATTAATGCAGCGCTTGGTCCCAAGAGAGTCGAAGTCTCGGCGGTGACTATTGTGCCATCGGCAAGTTCTATTGCTGAGCATGGCAGACCGGAGCGTTCGGCACGCTCTTTGGCGGCGACAACCGGTTTGCGATAAGAAGTGTCTATGCCGGCTTGCTTAAATAGCAACTGTATCTTGCTGACTTCACCGGCAACGGCTTCGCCTTGAGCAAGACGATTGAGAGCTGTGTAATAACGACGAATGACCTCGTTTTTTGATGCCTTGCAACACACCTCGTCATCATTTATGCAGAATCCAACCATATTTACGCCCATATCAGTCGGCGATTTGTAGGGGTTTGCACCATATATGCCCTCGAACAATGCGTTGAGCACCGGAAATATCTCAATGTCACGATTATAGTTGACGGCAGTGCGACCATATGCTTCGAGATGGAACGGGTCAATCATATTGACATCATTTAGGTCGGCAGTGGCAGCCTCGTAGGCAATATTTACCGGGTGCTTCAATGGTAAGTTCCATACCGGAAATGTCTCGAATTTAGCATAGCCGGCGATGACGCCGCGTTTGTTCTCATTGTAAAGTTGACTCAGGCATACAGCCATTTTGCCGCTGCCGGGTCCGGGCGCGGTGACGATGACAAGTTCGCGTGTGGTCTCGATATAGTCGTTACGACCAAAACCTTCGTCAGAGTCGATGAGCGCAACATTTGTCGGGTAGCCATCAATGGTATAATGATAATATGTGCGTATGCCCATACGCTCGAGTCGCTCGCGGTAGGCATCTGCCGAGCGTTGCCCGTTGTAATGAGTGATTACCACTGAGCCAACCATAAACCCACGATCTTGAAACTCGGAGCGCAGTCGCAACACGTCCATATCATAAGTTATGCCGAGATCGGTGCGCATCTTGTTCTTTTCGATGTCGCGCGCCGAGATGACTATGACTATCTCGGCGCGATCTTTGAGCTGTGCGAGCATGCGCAGTTTGCTGTCAGGAGCAAATCCCGGCAACACGCGTGAGGCGTGATAGTCGTCAAAGAGTTTGCCTCCCAATTCGAGGTACAGTTTGTTGCCGAACTTTGCTATGCGTTCTTTGATGTGCTCTGATTGTATGCGCACATAACGCTCGTTGTCAAATCCGATTTTCATCGTGTGGTTTATATGTTATGTTGATAATTTAGTAACGTCTGAAAGATGGGAAATTAGCGTTGCCATAAGGCTCCCGGAGCCGATAGTATATGAAACATCAGCTCGCGGAACAACACATGTTCGTTTTGTCGCGAGCCACAGCCTTTGCTTTGAGTGTCAAAGCGACGTATGGCACGTATGATCTCAATGACCTGATAGGCATTATAATGTTGGCGGCCGACGGCATAGCGTTTGAGCTGAAAGGGACTGCGCAAGTTTAGCGCACGCATCAGCGATGCGTCAGATTTGTCTTTGGTGAAATGGACAATCAACAGGTCTGAAAAGAAGTTGAATATAGACGCTATCGTCATCACCAAAGGCGACGCCTTGGGGTTGGCTTTGAAGTAGTCGGCAATGCGATAAACTTTGGCACTGTCTTTGGCTGCAAGGGCGTCGACGAGTTCAAAAGCATTGTATTCTTTTGAGTATCCGATATTGCGCTCTATCGCCTCGGGCGTCACTTGCGCACCCTTGCCGAGAATTGTCGTGAGTTTGTCGATTTCGTTATACAGACGACTCAAATCATTGCCGACATATTCTTTAAGCATTTCCAATGCCTTGGGAGCGACAGAGAGACCGCGATCTTTGATGAGTGTCGAGATATGTGTGCCAATCTGATAGTCGGGAATTTTTTTTGATTCGAAGACAACAGCTTTTGACGTTTTGAGCGCGGCGAGCAGTTGTTTGCCCTTTGCTGTGGCTCCGCGAGAGCATATTACAAAGACTGTTTGCGGCGAAGGGTCGGCAACATATTTGGCAAGACGGTCGAGTTGGTCGGCACGCACGGCTTGAGCCTCTTTGAGAATGACTACTTGACGATCTGCCATCATAGGATAGCGGCGACAAATATCGACAACTGACAGCATTTCGACTTGTGGCGCATATAGCACATATTGATTAAATTCTTTCTCATCGTCAGGGAGTATGCTTTCAAATTCTTTGACAAGTTGGTCGATGAAGTACCCCTCTTCGCCGTGGAGCAAATAGACCGGAGAGAGATTTTTTGCGCGTATGGCACTTTGCAGTGATGCGAATGTTGTTGCAGCCTGAGCCATTGTTGTATTGATGGAGTAGAAGTTTTCAGATTTAATTCGTAAATTTACGCAGTTTTTCCGAACCATACAAATGTAACTTTGTATGTATTTGGTATGGCAACTTATAAAACAATTGATTTATAGTATATTATGGAGCAAATGCAACAACTTAATCTTCCGCCGGCGTCCCTGGCATTGAGACAGGGAGACAAAGGGCATACCGAGGTTTATGATGTTTTGCGCTCCAAATGGGTGGTGATGACGCCCGAGGAATATGTGCGCCAATCATTTGTGCATTATATGGTGGGCAGTCTCGGTTTTTCGCCTCATCGCATGGCGGTTGAGGTTGGCATACACCTTAACAGTACACTGAGGCGTGTCGATGTCTTGGTGTATGACGACTTCTCGCGACCGTTGGTCATCGTCGAGTTTAAAGCGCCAAACATCAAAATCACACAGCGCACATTCGATCAAATTGTGCGATACAATATGGTCATACGTGCGCCATACCTCATAGTGTCAAACGGCTTGCGTCACTATTGTTGCAAGGTGGATATGACTACCGGCGGATATGAATATCTGTCTCGCTTGCCGTTGTATGGCGAGATTAAAGGCGGACAATAATACCATTGTCACGTTTTGCAATGTCTGTCGCTTTTGTGTTTAGTCGTTGATCAAAGGTTGTCTTTGAGCCTGAAAATCAGGTTTAACATTGCTGTTGCCGTTGCTCGGGCAATCACGCGGCTGCGGTCTCCGGGGAATCGATAGACGTCAGCGTGTATACCTTTTGGTGTGGCTGTTGCTATCCATACAGTTCCAACCGGCTTATCGGCGGTGCCCCCCGAAGGACCGGCAATACCCGATGTCGCCATTGCTGTTGTCGCGCCTGTAAGATGCATAACGCCTGATGCCATTTGTTCTACTGTCTCACGACTCACGGCGCCATGAGTATTCAGCGTATCTTGACTGACGCCGAGTGCAGACATTTTCACCTCGTTGGCATACGATACTACGCTGCCGACATAAACGTCAGAGCAACCGGCGACGGCGGTTATTTGCCTGGCGATATTGCCACCGGTGCAACTCTCGGCTGACGCTGTGGTCAAAGATTTTGAACGTAAAAGCTCGGTGAGTATCTGAGCAACAGATGCCGCATGGTCGCTTATGAGGTACTTGGCGACGACACGTTTTAGTTCTTCAAAAATACTATCTGCACGATTTTCTAATAGGTCATGGTCACTACCTTGAGCATCAAGGCGCAATGTTATTACTGGCGAGTCGGGCAGGTATGCAAGATGAAAACCGTCGGGTAGAGAGTTTTCAAAATCTTCGAGAAGCATAGCGAGAGCACTCTCGGTGATACCGGCAACGACTGCCGTGCGGTGAGTGATGGCACTGTCGCGACAAAAATGTCGGGCAATTTCGCCGATGACGGCACGTTGCAACATACCTTCGGTTTCAAACGGCACTCCCGGCATCGAAATCAAAACCTTGTCTTCGCGCTCAAACCACATAATGGGTGCCGTGCCAAGACGATTTTGTATCACGCGGCACGATGTCGGCACAAGTGCTTGATCTGCCGTCAGCGCATTCATCGTCAGCCCTCGGCGGGCAAATATCTCATTGATGTTGGCAGTGACTGAGTCATCGCGTATGAGTGTGCCGCCAAAGATTGTTGTCAGCACTTTTTTTGTGATGTCATCTTTTGTGGGACCGAGACCGCCGGTGGTTATCGTCAGCGGCACTTCGGCGAGCGAGCGATTAATGGCTTTTGTGATGTCCTCGGCGTTGTCACCTACGGTGTATATGTGACCGATATTAATGGCAAGAGTGTCGAGTCCGCGGGCTATGGCTCCGGAGTTGGTGTCAGTGACGCGCCCGAGAAGTATTTCGTCACCGATGATGATAATATTGGCTGTCATAATGATAAATGAGTCTCTGACACAATATGTGTCTGTCAACGAATATGCCCACTTCAGACCGTCACGCGGGCAAACGGAACTTCGTCATAACGGCAAAAGTCTTTGTCAAGATATTTGTAATATCCGGCTATTGCCACCATCGCGGCATTGTCGGTGGTGAACAGACGCTCGGGAATGAATGCTTCCAACCCGCGTTTTGCACAAAAATCTGCAACGGCAGTGCGCACGCCCGAGTTGGCAGAGACGCCACCACCGATGGCAACGGTTTTGACTTTTGTTTGTGCAACGGCTTTGGCGAGCTTGTCGAGCAGTATGTCTATGATAGTCTTTTGTAAAGACGCGGCGAGGTCGGCGATATTCTTTTTGATGAAATCTGGGTCAGTCTTTACGTTATCACGGAGTGTATACAGAAAAGACGTTTTCAGTCCGCTGAAACTATAATCGAGCCCGGCGATGTGTGGCTTAGCAAAATGAAACCGTGTGGGGTCGCCTTCGGCGGCGAGACGGTCGATGTGCGGACCTCCGGGGTAGGGGAGCCCCATGACTTTTGCACATTTGTCAAAGGCTTCGCCGGCGGCGTCATCTATGGTTTGACCCAAGATGGTCATATTGTTATAGTTTTTTACCAACACAAGCTGTGAGTTGCCCCCCGAGATTAACAAACATAAAAACGGAAATTCGGGCACTCTGTCTCCCGGCTCGCGACGTATGAAATGGCTGAGAATGTGTCCGTGCAAATGATTTACCGATATTATAGGCTTGCGAAGTCCTAACGATAACCCCTTGGCAAAAGATGTGCCCACGAGCAATGACCCCAACAGCCCGGGACCTCGTGTGAATGCTATCGCTGTGAGATCCCCGGCTGTGATGCCGGCACGTTTCAATGCCGTATCCACAATGGGCACGATGTTCTGCTGGTGAGCACGTGATGCAAGTTCGGGCACCACGCCGCCATATTCTTCATGAACACTCTGTGAGGCTATAACATTGCTTTTGAGTATCCCGTCGGCGATGACTGCCGCACTCGTATCGTCACACGACGACTCTATGCCTAAAATGTAATCCATTTTGCTATTAATTGTGACGCTATGATGCTAAAAATGATGTTTTATAGTAATAATGCTATCGCTTTAACGTCTTTGTCTTGCTTTTTGCTGTAAAAATAGTTGAAAACATGGCTCGCTGTGTTAAAATATGTAACCTATGCCGGCTGATATTAAAACTGTCGAATTTGCCTTGACAAACGAGTAGCGCGCCTCGATCGAAATTTTAAGCGTCGGCGAGGCTTTGAGCTCGAAGCCGGCACCGGCATTGAGACCGAAACGTGCCGTGCGCGTCGATACATCTTCGTCTTCCGGTGCATCATTTTGCGTATGCTCGTTCCAAGACGAATAGTTGATGCCGGCTATGGGATACAATGCCAAGCGTTTGGTGTCTGTAAATCTGAACGGAAAATGCGCATCAATATCAAACATAAACGCATCTTTGTCATTATTGCGAAAAATACACTGAGCGTCAGGAGCTAAGCGAAAGTGGTCGCTGAATGAATATTGAAAATAAATGCCTGCTATTGCCGACTTGTTGCGCGAGACATAACCCGTGCGCACACCAAGTGTCTTTTCGTTTTTCTGAGCCGAGGCTTCAATTCCCGATGCCAATAACATAATGCCGATTACGAGAGTGAGCAGTTTGATAGTTTTCATAACTAATGAGAGTTTTTTTTTGTCATAAATGGTTCGAAACTATGTTTGCGTCATCTTATGTCTTGTCACGAATGGTCACGTTTATGTATGGTGTAACGATATATATTAATGTGTGGCATAATCCACGGTGTCTACGTCACACCAAAGTCTTCAAAAACAAAGACTCGATGTTCTTATAGTTTCTAACCACAAAGATAATCAGATTTTAGCTACCAAACAGCGGTTGCTAACTATAAATTTTGTAAATTTGTCGCAGAAATAGTACAAAAATCGTCCTAATATGCCATAAAAATATGTTGTAAAACATAAAAAACAGCAATGACAAAAAAAATGCTTTTTGACCGTGTTAAAAATTGTATAAAGTAATGAACTTTTAAAAATCTTGGCTAATTTAGCGGTTGATTTTTGAAACATTGTTAACTATAAGCAATCCTCAAATCTCTGTTTATATGACATAATCTGACAACTGATAGCCCTGAATACTATTTGATTGCAGCATTTATTAATGACAAACTAACTTAAAACAATTATATTTTAATTAACCCGAGCAGAGTCGTTGCCGAAATGGCGATAAATAACCGAAAAATGACACTCTTACGAGCGATTTTGAGGCGAATTAAACGACAAGGAAGTGATGACGAAGCTCATAATAAACAATCAACACTTCAACCTTATGAGAAAACATCTATTTGTGACTCTGTTGTTGACTTGCGGTTTGCCTTTCAGCGGACAAATGTTCGCCTTGACAACCCCCGAGCCTCAAACACAAGGTCAGGCGGCTGTTACCATTACCGGTACAGTCCTCGATGAGAACGGTGAGCCTGTCATGGGTGCCAGTGTTACACCTGCCGGTCAAACTCGCGGTGCTTCTACTGACATCAATGGTAACTTCAGTCTCAAGGTAGTTCCCGGCACAAAACTTACCGTCAGCATGGTCGGCTACAAAAATGCAGTCGTAAATGCTCGCAACGGTCTAACTGTGTCTATCAATCCGAATACCGAACTTCTCGACCAACTCGTTGTCGTAGGTTACGGTACTCAAAAACGTGCTAACCTCACCGGTGCTGTTGCAACTGTTGACGTTGCAAAAGTTATGGATAGCCGTTCTACCACCGACGTTACCAAAGCCCTCCAAGGTGCTGTTCCCGGTCTTACCATCACCAACAATGACGGTGGTATCAACTCAACTCCTACCATGAAAATCCGTGGTACCGGTACATTCTCCAACGGATTTGCTTCATCTCCTTTGCTCGTCGTTGACGGTGTCGTTGTCGAAGACATCTCCTTCCTCAACCCCGATGACATCGCTGAAATTTCAGTGCTCAAAGACGCAGCTTCTTCTTCAATTTACGGTACTCGCGCATCTTTCGGTGTGATCCTCATCACAACCAAAACATCTTCTACAAAAGATCGCGTATCTGTAAAATATTCTAACAACTTTGCTTGGAGCCAAGCTACCAAACTTGCCGAATATCCTTCGGTTTACAAGCAAGTTTACGCTTTGACCGAGGCTAATCTCGCTTCTAACGGTGAGCTTGGTCTGTTTGGTATGGATCCTTTCGTGATGATGCCTCTTGCCCAACAATGGGAAAAAGAACACGGTGGCAAACGCGCCGGTTATCGCGAAATGGTTCCTTGGACCTCTAACTCAAGCATCGGTGACTACAAAGTTATGCCCGACGGCACAGGTATCTACTATGCTGACTGGGACGTTGCCGGTATCATGTTCAACAATGCTGCTCCCAGCAACTACCACAACGTAAGCGTTGAGGGTACATCAGGCAAAACAAACTATCGTTTGGCTTTCGGTTACAGCAACAAGTCTGACCTTATGGAGTTCAACCCCGCCAAGATGTATCGCTACAATGCCACCGCCAACATCACAACCGAAATCTTCTCTTGGTTGAAAGCCGGTGTTCGTTTCAGCTTCTCTGAAAAAGATTACAAAGGCACATACAACGTACGTGGTGACTACCAATACATGTGGCGTTGGGGTTCGTACTTTGGTCCTTACGGATACTTCCGTGGTGACGAAGGCGAAATCATCGATGCTCGTAACGATATCGCCTATCGTAAACAAGCCGGTCGCATCAACGATTCAGCAACACAAACACGTATCACTGCCTTCTTTGATGCCAACATTTGGAAAGGTCTCTCACTCCACGGTGACTTCACCTACAGCGTAGAAAACCTTCTCAACACTACTCCCTATATGCCCGTTTACGGTTACAATACATGGGGTAGCATCAAAGAACCGACATACATCGTTCCCATCAGCTATGCTGACGCTCGTCAAACCAACACAAAAGACGATATGTGGTCAATGAACGTTTATGCTACTTATGCACAAACATTCGCAAAAGACTTCAACCTCAAAGTTATGCTTGGTGCCACCGCCGAACAAGAGGATTACAACTACCTCTATGCTAAACGCGATGAGCTCCTCGACCTTAACAAACCTTGGCTCGGTCTTACCACCGGTGGTAAAAACAAAACAGGTTATACCATCAGCAACTCTATTACACACCGTGCAACTGCCGGTTTCTTCGGACGTCTCAACTTTGATTACAAAGGCATCTACCTCCTCGAAGTCAACGGACGTTATGATGGTTCAAGCCGCTTCCCCGCAAATGACCAATGGGCATTCTTCCCCTCATTCTCTGTTGGTTATCGCTTCTCAGAAGAAAACTACTTCAAACCCCTCAAATCTTGGTGGTCAAATGGTAAGATCCGCGCTTCTTACGGTTCAATCGGTAACGAAGCCGTTGGTACAGACCGCTTCCTCTCGACAATCACAGGTCCTTATTCAAACACATGGTTGACTGCTGCCGGTGCTCAAACCCAATATGCCAACATGCCGACCCTCGTGCCCAATACTCTTACTTGGGAAAAAGTTGTCACCACTGACATAGGTGTTGATCTCGGTTTCATCAACAACTCACTCACAGCATCGTTTGACTGGTACAACCGCGAAACACGCAACATGCTTGCTCCCGGTGTTGACCTTCCCTCAGTGCTCGGTACAACTTCTCCCTATCAAAACAGCGGTACACTTGCTACCAAAGGTTGGGAACTTGCTCTCGGTTGGAATCACCAATTTGGCGATGTTGACGTATATGCAACATTCACACTTGCCGATGCCAAGACCAAAGTTAAAAAATGGCGTAACGACACAGGTAAACTCTACTCTTGGACTCCCGCTCAAGGTAACTTCACTCCCGGCACATATTATGGTGACATCTATGGCTTCGAAACAGAGCGCTACTTCACCCAAGACGATATGAACGCCGATGGTACCAACAAATATGACCAATCAGCCCTCGAATCAGGTTCTTTCAAATATGGTGTCGGTGACATCAAGTTCAAAGACCTCAACGGTGACGGCGTTATCAACTTTGGTGATCCTGATATGAAGGATGAAAATGGCAAAGCAATTCCCACCGGTACCGTTCGCAACCACGGTGACCTCAAAGTTATCGGTAACACTCAACCTCGCTATGAATATGGTATCCGCCTCGGTGGCGCTTGGAAAGGCTTCGACCTCGATATGTTCTTCCAAGGCGTAGGCAAACGTGATATGTGGGCTTGCTCTGCATTCGTAATGCCTTTCACTCGCGGTACTGACGCTATCTATGCTAACCAAATGTCATACAACGAGCAAGTTATTGATATGGAAAATCACAAACTCACAGGTGAAATCCTCGTTGACCAAAACAATGACTATCCTCGCTTGTATCCCGGTGCTGACGGTGCTGGTAAACTCTCGGGCATCAACAACGGTCGCTACAACTTCTATCCTCAAACCCGTTATTTGATGAACACTGCTTATCTCCGTCTCAAAAACCTCACCGTAGGTTATACCCTTCCTATCGAAATCACCAAAAAAGCTTACATTCAAAAGGCTCGTATTTACTTCAGCGCCGACAACCTCGCTCTTCTTTACAACGGTATGAAGAAATATCCTCTTGATCCTGAAATGAACGTTGGTACAAGTGGTACTACACTTTCCAGCTCGTCAATCTTTGCCGGCAACGGATACTATGGTCGTACAACGCCTATCTCTCGTTCGTTCTCGTTTGGTGTTCAAGTAACATTCTAATCTAAAATTCTACAGAACTTATGAAAAAGATATTAACAATAGTAGTTGCCACTACAATCGGTGTAGCGATGACATCTTGCGATGACTTCCTCGATGACAACCGCTACCCTCCGACAAAAATTTTGAACACGCCGGAGTATTGGTCAAACACCAGCAACTGCCAACTTCAAGTTGACCGCCTTATTACTACAATCTCGAATCCGTACGGATCAGGTGGTAGCCTCGGTACATCATTGTTCTCAACACTGAGCGATGACCAAGTAGGTAGTGATTTTGCTAACTGGCATCAAACATCAATTCCCAGTACTGACGGTAATTGGACGTATGAAAATATCCGTGGTGCTAACTATGTCATCAATGGTGTACGTAATGCCAATCCCGCTCTTTCAAAAGCCGACCATGCTAACTTCGAAGGTATAGCTCGCTTGGTACGCGCCAATGAGTACTATGAACTCGTTCGCCGCTATGGTGATGTAGTTTGGGAATCACAAGTAGTTGACCCCTCTGATGAAGATATTCTCTATGGTCCCCGTACTGATCGCGACATCGTTATGGACTCTGTAATGAACGACCTCGACTATGCTATCGCAGGTATCTCTACCCAAAAAGCTATGCTCACTTGGAGTAAAGACCTCGCTCTCGCATTGAAATCTGAAATCGCTCTTTACGAAGGTACATACTGCCGCTATCGCACAGTAGCAGATAATGGTAAAGCTCCCAACGAAGAGCGCGCCAAAAAGTATCTCCAAGCTGCTGCCGACGCTTCTAAACAGCTCCTCGACCGCTACTCATTCACCGATGACTATCAGTCAATCTACAACTCGGTTTGGGGTGGTGGAACAAGCGAAGTCGTTGCCGGTGCAAAAATCAAAGACTTCTCGGCTAACCCCGAAATCATCTTCGGTCGTCGCTATGATGCTGTTAACGGTCGTCACTCGTTGATTTCTTACACTTGCTCTTCGACAACTACCAACGGTATGTCGCTTGACGCATTCAAATCATTCTTGTTCCTTGATGGTAAACCTGCCGCCACCACAACTTACAATACCACCCTCGAAGGTGTTAACGAAGGCTCCGGTACCAGTGCGGCTTACTCTATCCAAAACCTCCTCGACGTGCGTGACAAACGTCTGTCGATACTTACAGACCCCTATGTTTACTACATGGGTATGACTTGGAGCCGTCAAGGCACAACAGGTATGAACTCATCGTCAGGCTTTGGCGTTGCCAAATTTGACAATGTGCTCCTTCCCGTTAACGACCGCCAAAACTCAGCTCAAAACTACACCAGCGCACCTATCTATTGGACTTCTTACATCGCTCTTAACTATGCTGAGGCTAAAGCCGAACTCGGTCAACTCACCGACGCCGACCTTAACATTACCCTCAACAAACTCTATGAGCGTGCAGGTCTTCCCACACAAACCGTTGCCGGTCTCTCTGCTATCAACGACCCCGCCAACAACATGAACGTTTCAAGCCTCTTGTTTGAAATCCGTCGTTGCCGTCGTTGCGAACTCATGTTTGACAAAGGTATCCGCTATTGGGATCTTATCCGTTGGCACCAACTTGACAAACTTGACTCGAAGAAGAATCCCGACATCCTTCGTGGTGCTTACGTAGCAAATGCTGCCGTGCAACCGACAACAGGTGTGGATAATGGTTATGTACGTCCTTATACCATAGATCGCGTATTTGAAAACAAATATTACCTCGATCCTATACCTACCGGACAGCTTGACCTCAACCCACAACTCGAACAAAACCCGAATTGGAAGAAATAATATGACCGGACTCTAAGGTTTATATTCAAGGTATAAACCTGACCCAAAAGGGGGCATGCCACACGGTGTGCCCCCTTTTTATCGTAAAAGTCGGCTCGTCAGATGATTTGATCGGTCTGAATTGAGAATAATCGTCACAGAGCACAACACTGACAAAGAAATTTTGTCAATGCTCTGAAGGCAAACAATGATTGTAATATATCAAAAGTGAATAGAAGGCGTGAACCAACGTCAAGTCGTGTGTGTCAAGGTCGCACGCACTAGCCCAATGGGGAGATGATAGTGGAGAGGGGCAATATGACAAAGGTCGGCAGGTTGTCAGGCGTGAGGTTGGGTGTCGTAAGCCGGAATAGGTCGGTGAGCAACTGAGAGATTTGCTCATTGTTCAAGAAGGTTACTCCGCGCATAGCCGTGGCTCGCGCCAATGATAGTGCCACACGTTGTTGCCAAGTGTGTGATGTCGAGTCATCATCGGTTTGATCTGATATTTCACCTATGATTTCGTGAAGTGTGGCGAGGGCTTGTGACGGTTGCAAAATCGATGGGATTGCCGACAATGTATATGCCGTCAATTCACTCGTAGTTTGTGTCTCGGAGGCATTGACAATGAAGCCTATGTCTCGCAACCTATCAATATTGTCGGCGAGTGTTGCGGCATCGACAGGGTCTATATCTATCGGTTCATCGATAAGCAGATATTGAGAATGCAGATTGCCGGATATGAGCGAACTGAGAATGCTCTCATAGAGTGTGCGCGTATGAGCGCGATGTTGGTCTATGACCATTACACCATCTTTGCAGTCGAGCAATATATAACGACCTTTTATCTGCAAAGGCGTGGGGTTAAAACCATAATGTTCGGCAAGTGTCGAGAGATCGGCAACAGACAAATCTAAGGCATCACGATTGATGAGAGAGGGTGTTGAACCGGTGTCATTGTTCTTGGGTGCCGCCGACATAAATGAGTCATACAACTTGTCCCAATTACGATTTAGAGCCGAGTCTACGGTGCGATAACCCGAGCCGCGAGAACTGATATTATGAGGTGTTGACGTCTCAGGTGTCGTGTTGCCAAAGCCAAAACCATTGACGGTGATACCTGACCCCAAGCTATTATCGGCAGACTCAGGCAATGTCGATGCAAATGGGTCGTATGTCGGATCAAAATCATCGCTGACAGGTTTATCAGGAGCTTGTAGGGTGTTGACACATGGCGGTATGTCGGGAACGTCAGTGGCATTAAAATCTATTGCCGGCGCTACGTTAAACTTGCCGAGAGACTCTTTGATTGCCGCCGAGAGTATCTGAAAGACGAGTTGTTCGTCTTCAAACTTGATTTCGTGTTTTTGTGGGTGTATGTTGACATCGATGCGAGATGGGTCAACGGTGAAGTTTATAAAATAGTTTGGCTGAGCATCGGCGGCGATGAGATCTTTAAAGCAGTTGAGAACGGCGCGATGAAAGTATGGGTGACGCATGTTGCGACCGTTGACAAAAAAGTATTGCAGGGCACCGCGTTTGCGTGCCGCTGACGGCAGTGATACAAATCCGTCAATGGTTGCTACTGATGTTGTCGTGGCAATGGGTATCATATTTTGCTCCACGGTCTTGCCAAAGAGATTGCCTATGCGCTGTTTTAACGGTGAGCGTGGCAACTGGTGCAACAATGTGTCATTGTGCGTGAGTCTGAATTGCACATTGGTGTTAACGAGTGCGAGACGTTCAAACTCATGTAGTATGTGGGTCATCTCTTGTGCATCTTTCTTCAAAAAACGGCGACGAGCCACAAAATTGTAAAACAGATGCTTGACCATAATATTTGTGCCTTGTGTGCACACACACGGCTCTTGTGACTCAAATTTTGAACCGCGAATGATGAGCCGTGTGCCGAGTTTGTCCTCACGGCGCATAGTCTGCAATTCGACCTCGGCAACGGCAGCTATAGATGGCAGAGCCTCGCCACGAAATCCCATGGTGTGGAGTGTGAAGAGGTCATCGGCTTTGCGTATCTTTGACGTCGCATGGCGTTCAAATGCCATACGCGCATCTGTCGTGGACATACCACAACCGTTGTCTACTACCTGAATCAATGTTTTGCCGGCATCTTTGAGGGTGATGCGTATGTTGTCGGCACCGGCATCTATGGCGTTTTCGACCAACTCTTTGATGACGGAGGCGGGACGTTGTATGACCTCGCCGGCGGCTATCTGGTTGGCGACGGAGTCCGGAAGCAGTTGTATGATATCAGGCATCTGAGTTCGTTGTGTATAATGTTAACGATATAATATTGTGCGATATTCGTAAGTGGTGTCACGCATAGGCTCGTCAAAATATTCTGATGTTATCAACGATATTGCGCGACGACTAGTCCAATTGTGATAAGGAGTGTCAAAGACATACTCATCATAGCTGACTGTGCCGACAACTCCGGGATTGTTCGGAGATGTTATGCGCACCGCACGTTGTGTGCCATCGGCGTTATGGGTAAATCTGAACTCAGTTGACTCATCTTTAACACCGGTGTATTTGGAGCCATCAAAAAAATAAGTTACGACACGATTGCCAACCGAGTAAGATGTGATATAACCCTGAGAGTTGCGTTTTGCACCGGGACAAAAGTCATCGATATTGACGGCATTGCCGACAGCGTCAAATTTAATCGTTTGGTTGTCCGGTGTCGTAAGTGTTTCTACCGGTCCGTGAACATCAAGCAATGTGAGGTCGGGTGTGACATAATTATCGACCTCTTCGCCATCACTTTTGGTAATGGCATCGGGCACAGGTGTTACAGAATTGTTAGGCTGTGTTTGGTCTTGTTGATGCTGATTGCGTAAGACAAAAAAGCAAATAATGGCGGCGGCAACGATAACGCCGGCTACAATACCGATGATAACACGTTTGTTACCGCCGGTATTGGCGGCTATCTGCATAGATTGTTCTGCCTCGTCAGAATGTTCCTCGACATCACCATCTCGGTCTATGATTTGGGTGCTGTCAGTCACAATGGCAGTGTCATCATGCGCAGCCTGAATAATTTGAGTTTCATCGTTTTGTGTCGGAGTGCCACAAGAAGGACAAAATCTTACACCATCTTGAAGCGATGCACCACATTTTTTGCAACTTGTCATCGTATGTCGATATTATCAATAGTGCTGTTTTTTAATAATTGTTATGAACGCAAAAACATCATTCCCACTCGATTGTTGCCGGTGGCTTTGACGAGATGTCATAGCACACGCGATTTATGCCGCGCACGCTGTTGATGATTTTGTTTGAAACATCGGCGAGAAAATCGTAAGGAAGGTGTGCCCAATCGGCGGTCATAGCATCTGTTGATGTCACGGCTCGCAAAGCCACAGCTTGCTCGTATGTGCGCTCGTCACCCATTACACCGACAGAGTTGACAGGCAGGAGTATGACTCCCGCTTGCCATATTTTGTCATAAAGACCGGCTTCGCGCATCGATGAAATAAAAATATCGTCTGCCTCTTGCAGTATTCTTACCTTTTGAGGCGTTATGTCACCGAGTATGCGCACAGCCAAGCCGGGACCCGGGAACGGGTGTCTTTTTATAAGGTGGTCAGGCATACCGAGGCTATGCCCCACGGCTCGCACTTCGTCTTTGAAGAGAGTGCGCAACGGTTCGCAGAGTTTTAGATTCATCTTTTCGGGAAGACCGCCGACATTGTGGTGACTCTTGATGACTGTGCCGGTGATAGACAATGACTCGATGCAATCAGGATAAATGGTGCCCTGTGCGAGCCATTTGACGCCTTGTATCTTGTGTGCTTGTTCGTCAAACACTTCAATAAAATCACGACCTATGATTTTGCGTTTTGCCTCCGGGTCAGAGACACCGGCAAGATCTGTATAGAATTTTTGTGACGCATCAACGCCGATGACATTCAGCCCTAAACCGCGATAGTCGTTGAGTACATTGTTAAATTCATTTTTGCGCAACAACCCATGATCGACAAAAATACATGTGAGATTGTTGCCGATGGCTCTGTTGAGGAGCACGGCAGCCACCGACGAATCTACGCCACCGCTCAGCCCCAATACTACGCGGTCATCACCAAGTTGAGCGCGTAAATCATTGATTGTCGTTTCGATAAACGAGTCGGGTGTCCATGTTTGATGCGAGCCGCATATATCAACAGCAAAGTTGCGCAAAATATCCATACCACAAGTGCTATGAAACACCTCGGGGTGAAATTGCACGCCCCACGTGCGAGTGCCGTCAATATGAAAGGCGGCGCACGCAACACTGTCGGTCGATGCGATGATTGTGAATGAATTGGGGAGCTGAGTGATGGTATCGCCATGGCTCATCCATACAGTAGAGCCGATGATGACGTTTTTAAGCAAAGGATCGTTGCTGACGGCACTGAGTATGGCTCTACCATATTCGCGTGATGGTGCCGGCTCAACGGTGCCACCGGCAGAGTGGGCAAGATATTGCGCGCCATAACATATACCGAGCACCGGATATTTGTCTGTTATCGCTTGCAATTCGGGTTTGAAAGCGTTGTCATCATAAACCGAAAATGGAGAACCTGAGAGGATAACACCGATGATGCTCGGGTCATTGACGGGAAATTGATTGTAAGGCACGATTTCGCAGTATGTATGTAACTCACGAAGACGTCGCCCGATGAGCTGAGTCGTTTGTGAACCGAAATCGAGGATTAATATTTTCTCGTGCATGTTTAATCTTGAAGTTGTCTATATTTATGCAAATTTAGTCAAAATCTCTCAAACGTGCCAATGAGGTGTGGGTGTTTGCCAAAAAAAATCGTAAATTTGCACTTCGAAAAAAATAGCAGACAATAGTCGTGAACAAGCGTTTACGTGTTATCATATTGATATTATTTACGGTTATGACATTATGGTCATCACGGGCGAGCGCATTCTCGCTTGCGCTTGACTCTATTGCCGAGTGGGGACGCTTTCCGCATTTTTGCATTGACGTATATCGTTGGGGTGACAAGTTTTTTAATTCTTATGACTCGGCGTATGTTGAAGGCACCGGCTATAAGTTTAATCTAAAACTCAAAGCCGATACGTGGAGCGACACATATCGCTTTTCGCTCCCCGATCATTATCGTATGGATATGCGTTCTGATTGGTGTACGTCTACCGGATTGTGGTTGACCTATTTGGCGGTGTCTGTGGGTTATGATGTCAATGTCTCGAAATATTTTGGAGGCTCGGATCAGGCACGCAAGCGATTTAACTTCAAATTTAATTGTGCGCTCTTTGGCGCCGACCTTTATTGGGTGACAAATGATGTTGGCACCAAGATCACTCGCTTTGGTCCGCGCGGAGATATGAAACATTATGATATGCCGTTTAGCGGCATCAACACAAGCATATTCGGCATAGACACATATTATGTGTTGAACAATAAACGCTATTCGCGCGCAGCGGCATTCAACTATTCCAAAATACAGAAACGCAGTCAGGGCTCGTTCTTTTTTGGCTTTTCATATTGGAACCAAAAATTCGACTTTGATTTTTCAAAGTTGCCCGAAGCGATGATTAAAGAGCTGCCCGAGTCATGGAAAGCCGCTGACTATCTTTATTCGGCATCAAACCATAATTACTCGCTGTGTGTCGGCTATGGATATAATTGGGTGTTTGCTCGCCATTGGTTGCTTGGCGTGAGTGAGGCGCCTGTATTTGGCATTAAGCATGGCTATATCAACGACCCTAACAAGATTTCAAATTCATTTTCTCTTTATAACCGAACAAAGTTTTCGATAATTTGGAACAATCGCGCATGGTTTGCCGGTTTGGTGGCAAATATGGAGAACGGTTTGCTGTACGATCGCGATCATGCCTTGATAAGCAGTGTGTTTAGCACTGAGGTGTCTGTAGGATATCGTTTCAATCTTTGGTAGACAATATGGCTCAAAAGTGATGGCGACCGCGCTGAGTGCGATAGTCGCCATCTTTTTGATATTGTCTGATTGCAGAAGATGTCTTACAAGGTGTGACTTACATACCCAAATCTGATAATTTTGTGAGGTCGATGGAACCATGGATGGCTACTGCCTCGTACTCATCCTCCTCGCAATTGAGAACTACTATGATGGATGCAATTTTCGGATTTTTACTATCGGGCAGTGTATAGATGAGAACCTTTGAGTCTTCGTCTTCAACTTCGGTGGCGAGTATAAGCCCCGATTGTTTAACGGCAGCTTCGCAGGCTTTTTGCACTTCTTTCATTTTACTTACGTCTTCGCAGTTGATGATTTCGATTTGATCAATTGATTTGATGGCATCTTTAAAGCCAACAGAGCCAAATTGTTGACCGGCTGCAACGTTGCCGGCAAGTGCTAACATACCTTTTCCGACGAATACTTTTTCAATACCTTTGCCCGAGGGAACGTTTTTAAACATTTTTTGTGCCGAGCATGAGATGCTTGTTGTTGCAATTAAAATAATGGCAGTGAGCAGAGAGAATAAACGAGATTTCATAATAATTTGTTGTTTTTTGATGTTCTGATTGATGAATTGTTTTGGAGAGATGATATTTGTCAGCTGATTATATTATCGGGATATTTTATAGATTACTGATGCTGATGATGGCATCGGCGACTGTTATTCGAACGGTGCGCAGGTTGTCAGATATGTATGCCTCGGCAGCTTTATTCGTAGCAGATATTGTTTGACCTGCAAAACGCAACTGTGACGCCGTGTTGCTTGCAGCCAATCGTTGTGTCTGTTTTGTCGATGATGATACTCGCTGCAGAGCGCGTTGAGCTATAATTGCCGCTTGCTCAGGATCACTAATAACAGAGTATCCGTCATCAATGTCAGTCGCCGGTTGCGGTATGGGCGAAGACTTTGCTATGCGCGCAGGTTTGACGTGTGTGTCGGCTGTGACGCTTTCATCGGTTGAAGATTGGGCAAGCAGTTGGTCTGAGATCTCAGATACGGAGATTATCGTGGTATCTTGTGGCGTATCGTTGACCGTTTGTGCTGTTAAATCAGCCCTTTCAGTTCCGGGCACTGACTCGTGGTCATTGGTAGAAAAATCAATGTTTAGTACGACGAAAGCCATAACAGCGGCAGCGGCGGCAGATGTTGACCAAAAGAATATGCGTGGCAGTCGTTTTTGACGCTTTTTGTCAGATTGTTGAGCTTTGACGGCACGCTCAATGTCGGCAAGCAAATCAGCACCAAGTATTTCATCGGCAGACGGTGTGGCTTTACCTGTAGCAAAAATCACGGCATCGACACGAAGATCATCGGGTATGTTGTCGGCATTTGCAAAAAAGTCTTGCAAGGCTTTGACGTCTTGTGGCGTCGATGTGGCGTTGTAATACCTTTCAAGCAATTTGCGCGCTTCGTTTATATTGATTGTCGTCATTGTTTATTATTAATATATGAGTTACAGAGAAGATGATTTTTGAAACAGAGGGTAGGGGAGAATGAGTTCGTTAGTCTATAATTGTTGTTGCATGTCTAATATTTTTTGTCGCAAACGAGAGCGAGCGCGACAGATGATTTGTCTGACATTACCCACCGAGAGTCCCAAAGAGACAGCTATGTTTTCATTTGTCTCGCCGGCAAGGGTCATATTTATTATCTCTTGTCCGCGGCTGTCCAATTGGTTGATGGCTTTGTGCAATAATGTTGCATTAATATCGCGGTTGTCATCTGTGTCATCGGCGGTGGTGTCGGCGAGTTGTTGATCGACAGGCTCGGTGTTTGCCGGATTGTTGGCTCTCAGCCACGATAGAGAGGCGTTGCGCGAAGCGATGATGATAAATGCTTTGGGCGAAGATGGCATTTGGGTGTCATCATGTTTTTCCCAAAGACGGCGGAATAGTTCTTGCGTTATGTCGCGGGCGTCATCTGTATTGCGTACTATCGAGAGAGCTGTTTGATAAGCCTCGGTATAGTGTGGCAAAATTTGATGTTTAAATGAGATGGCGTCCATTTTTATTCGCTGTTTGTTTTGTTGTTCATTTATAAGACGCAGACAAATGTCGTTTGTGACACTTTAAAATGAAAAAAATATGACAATCATAAAAAAACGGCAGCCGCGCGTATGTGGACTGCCGTTTTATGCTTGATACAAAGTTTATTAGTTGCTTTGTTTGCGCAAAGTGTTGTAGTGGTCAAATTTTGCTTTCGCTTCATCTGCTTTGGCGGTGTCACCCTGGGCGGTGTAATATTTATAGAGGTTTTGATAAGCCTCGCAATATTCTGCCAGATAGTTGGGCTTTGTTGCGGGGTCAGCAAGAGTGGGGTCTTTGTCGAGAATTGATATCTCAGCCAAGTAGTCGGCAACAGCCTTTTCATCGGGCTCACCGGCGTTAGCCAATACCAAGAGGCGTGCGCGACGATGCAGATATTGGTGAGGAGTGTTATCTTCGAGACCTTCGATGGCTTGATCCATAATTTCAACACCATGTTTGGCATACTTCAACGCTGTCTCTTTGTCACCTTGATTGTTTGCAGTGAGCACGGCAGCATAGTCATAGAGGGCACCGGTAAAACGCTCGTTGCGACGAGGATTTTTGGTATTGTCTAGGAACTTGCCATAATATTCGGCAGCCGGGATATAGTCGCGCTTATCAAAGTACCATTCAGCCACTTCGTAATTAAGCTCTGCGTCGGTCGGGAATTTTGAGAGACCGGTTTGGAAAGTTTCGAAAGCGGCGGTGTCTTGTTTGGCGGCTTCGAGAAGTTGTCCGTGAACGCTGTAGTCCGAAGCATTGAGTGAAGCTTGCATCTTTGTGTTGCTAAAGAATGCTTGTGATTTTTCGAGAGCCTCGGCTTTGCGATCAAGGGCGTTCAATGAGCGGATAACGATACGATTGAGGGTGACATTTTCAGGTTTGCTTTGAAGTACTTCGGTGGCAATATCAAGTGCTTTTTCAAAGTTCTCACCGGCAAACAAGAGAATAGAGTAACGAGCTTTATCCTCGGGGAAGTGGTTGGGGTTATTGATATATTCGCCATATTGTTTGGCAGCGAGAGACCATTGATCGTTGCGATAGTATTTCTCGGCAAGTTCGCGCTGAGCAAGAGCCGAATTTGGATTGCGTTTCAACAGCTCTTGAAGTTTCTCAATGGCATACTCCGGAACGACATAGAAGTATGTGTTGGCATATTTTACATAACCCTCGGGGTTGTCTTCGTCAAAAGTGATGGCTTGCTCATATTCGGTGGCGGCGCCATTATAGTCTTTGGCGCGGAATTTGCGGTCACCCTCAAAGATGTAGATAGCAGGCTCTTTATGCTTTGAATCTTTGTGAGCCTTGGCAATGAGTTCGGTGATGTCTTTGTCAAAAGCAACGGGGTCGGCATCATAATATGCGCGAGCGATGTCAACGAGAACTTCGGCATTCTTCTTTGCCAATGAACGGGCTTTTTTGAAGTTTTCTTTGGCGATATCTTTGTTTTTGTCACGCAGAGCAAGCGAGCCGATACCGACATAGTTGTATGCACAATCGGGGTTTGCACTCACGCCAAGATTAAAGTATTCGCGAGCTTTGTCTATGTTGTCCTCGGCGAGATATGATTGTCCGAGATAGTAATAAGCAAGGGCTTTGTCTGTTGAAGGATCGTTGAGATTGCGATTCAACAAAGTGATGGCATTTTCATATTGTCCGGCTTTGTAATACTCGATGCCGTCTTTGTAGCCTTCGGCTGATGCCGTGATTGTGGCGGCGCCTACGATCATGGCGAGCAGTAGTTTCTTTTTCATCTTCTTCGTTATGATTTGTTTTTGTTTCGTAATTCGTTGTTGTCTTGCGCTTTTACAGGCCTTACGGCATAGAGAGATGATGCCGCTGTGTCTTGTGACGCTGTTTGACGGTGTAAAGTTACTAATTATTGGATTAGTAAGAGACGTTTTGGTTGAATAATTGTTGGTTTGTATGTCGTTAATCTGTGTTAACGGTCGACAATTTCGACAACATTTATCGATACGCGGGCGGGGAGAATGCCTGTGCGCATTATGAGACGCTGACCATCAACACCACAGACGAACGCATATAAACTGCCGGCGAGGCTGCCGGGAGCAGCGGTCGTTATCATATATATGGGGCGAGTAAGAGGATATGTGCCATCATATATGTCTTGTTGATACGGACGGCGAGCGATGATATTGTCGCGCATGACACCTATGGTTTTTACGCCTGAGTTGTTAAGGCGTTCGTTGATGGCAAAGCCGTCTGTCGCCGTTGAGTCGTTTTTGAGTTGGTCTGAAAGCTGTTGAGCTGTTGCCGGTGTTTCGGTGAGACTGCCGGTCAACCAGCTGACACCGATGATGCCTATTGCTCCGACATGTTCTTTGACCGTTTGAAAAACCTTTTCAACCGAGCCTACGGCAACGACATTTTTGCCAAACGGACGTCCGTTCAACAGACTGTCAGCCATATATGTGGCAAGTCCCGACCCCGGTGAGTCAAAGACCACGTCTATTTTGTGATTTAGAGCATCGGGCTGTATGTCTTCCCATCGTGTGATGTTGCCGGCGAGGATTTCGCCGATTTCTTTCATGGACAAGTGCTCTACCGGGTTCTCCTTGTTTATAATGAGAGCAACGGCGTCGACGGCAATTTTCTCGCTGCGCACGCGATGTTTTGCCTTGGTGACGGCTTTTTTCTCGGCATCGGTGAGGTCACGACCGATGACTATCGTTTTAATGGTTCCATGAAGCAGTGAGTCGAGCGCCTCGGCTTGTGGCACATATCGACACAGTATGTGCGCATTGGGACAACGATATTCAAAAACATTAATTTCTTGTTCCATAATGTTTTCAAATGAGTTGTCACACAACATTTCCATAGAGCCGGACGTTGCGTTGGATTTTGTATAGGTGCAAGAAGTTAGCGTTGCCACAATAAGTGTGGCGAGTGTGCCTGTGAGTGCTGATAGCAATTTCATTGTGCAAACTTTTTTAGACGAGAAAGGACATCAAAAATATGTGTCAAAGTGGAATATAGCGCGAATGGCTCGCCAAATGCCATAGATGATGAGCACGATGCCAACCATTATGCGCATCCAATCCCAAGGGACAAGCTCTGTAAGGCGAAATATCCAATCGTTGCCATCTGTCAAGTGAAGCTCTGGGGCGAGCAACAACAGACCCATGCCGACATATACGATTATCATAAAAATGCCAAATCCGATTTGCATGAATTTTAATCCCGACATACCACCTCGCGTGTTGCGTTGGGGAACGTCTTCGGGGTGGACGGTTTCGAGATATTTCTTAAATGCGGCGGCATCTTTGTCTTTTGTATCCATAAATATTAATTGTCTTAACTACTCTATATGAAAATATAACGCAAGTCTGTCAGACTTCGTATATTCAAAGTTACAAATATTTACGTATATAAGACAATCGGTTCAGGACTTTATTTGATTAAATAACGTTAATTCAGAATTATATAACATTGATACAAGCAAATTAAGGCGTCTGTGTGAACGGCGATATATGTCACAGTGTGGCGTGTGGCAAAACTTTTGTACCTTTGTAGCTCCGTAACAAAGCACAGCAAAGGTGATGAATTATAAAGCAAAATCGACAATAGGTGTAGACAACGAGCATGTGACTCATAACATTGAGGTGCGAGGTGCACGTGTCAACAATCTTAAAAATGTGAATGTTGACATACCTCGCAATCGTTTTGTCGTTGTCACCGGATTGTCGGGTAGCGGTAAGTCATCTTTGGCTTTTGATACGCTTTATGCCGAGGGACAGCGTCGTTATGTTGAAAGCCTTAGTGCATATGCCCGACAGTTCCTTGGTCGTATGGCAAAGCCTGATTGTGATTTTATAAAAGGATTGCCGCCGGCAATAGCCATTGAGCAAAAAGTCAATACACGTAATCCTCGTTCGACCGTGGGCACGGCAACAGAAATTTATGACTATATGCGTCTGCTTTTTGCCCGTGTCGGACGCACGTATTCGCCGGTGAGTGGCAAAGAAGTGAGACGACAGGGCGTGGAAGATGTGTTGGCAAAAATTGTAGAATATCCGCTTGATACGCGCATTGCCATTGTCGCTCCGATAGTTTTGCCACAAGGTCGATCTTTTGCTACACAGTTGAGCGTATATCTCAAAGAGGGATATTCGCGTCTGTTTGTCAATAACAAATTTGAAGCCATCGAAGATCTCATAAACACTGTCAACGATGACACAAAGATGCCTCCGAATGCAGGATTGCTTATCGATCGCACAAAAACATCTGATGACAAAGATGAGATTTCACGACTCGCAGACTCTGTCGAAACCGCTTTTTTCGAGGGACATGAGGCTCTATGGCTGATTGTCTTTGCCGATGGTGATGTTTATAAGCACGAGTTTAATAAAAACTTTGTTGCCGATGGCATTACGTTTATTGAGCCTTCGGAACAGATGTTTAACTTTAATAATCCTTATGGTGCGTGTCCGTCTTGCGAAGGCTTCGGACGTGTCGTGGGCATAGATGAAAATCTTGTAATTCCTGACCCATCGTTATCGCTGTTTGAAGATTGTGTGATGTGTTGGCGAGGTGAAAAGATGAGTGAATGTAAGCGAGAATTTATTCGCCATGCTGTGCCTCTCGGATTTCCGATACATCGCGCGTATGCCGATCTCTCAGATGAAGAACGCCGTATGCTTTGGGACGGTGTTGACGGCATAGGCATAAACTCGTTCTTTGATTGGATAGCCACACAACAACACAAGATACAATTTCGTGTTATGCTTGCGCGATACCGAGGCAAGACGATATGCCCACGGTGTCACGGCTCACGATTACGACCCGAGGCATCGTACATCAAAATTGGCGGACGGTCGATTACCGAGCTTGTGACTATGTCTGTGGCAGACTTGGTTTCATGGTTTGATACTCTCAAAATGTCAGAGAATGACACTCAGATAGCTTCGCGTCTGCTGACTGAAATAAAATCGCGACTGCACTTTCTTGTAAATGTGGGACTTGGTTATCTAACTCTTGATCGCTTGTCATCAACGTTGTCGGGTGGCGAAAGCCAGCGCATAAATTTGGCAACATCGCTTGGCAGTTCGCTCGTAGGTTCCTTATATATCCTTGATGAACCATCGATAGGGTTACACCCGCGAGACAACGAACGGCTGATTGGCGTGTTGCGAGACTTGCAACGTCTTGGAAACACCGTGGTGGTTGTCGAGCATGACGAAGAAATAATGCGTGCCGCCGACTATATCATAGACGTGGGACCGGCAGCCGGTCGCCTCGGTGGTGAAATAGTATATCAAGGGTCGGTAGATAAGCTGTCATCTGCAAAAAACTCTTATACATGTAAATATCTTGCCGGCACACTGACGATACCGGTGCCGACAGTGCGCCGGCACTCTTCATCTTATATTGAAGTCATTGGCGCTCGCGAACACAACTTGAAAAATATCGATGTGCGCTTCCCGCTTGGTGTCATTACAGTTGTGACCGGTGTCAGCGGTTCGGGTAAATCCACGCTTGTGAGAGATGTGCTTTATCGGGCGTTGATGCGTCATATGGGCGAGGCAGTCGACTCTCCGGGTTTACATACATCTATCGGTGGAGATCTCTCGCGAGTCAAAGCCGTTGAGTTTGTCGATCAAAATCCCATAGGACGGTCGTCACGTTCAAATCCGGCAACATACCTCAAAGCATACGATGCGATACGCAAGCTGTTTGCAGAGCAACCGCTTGCCGTGCAAATGGGATTTACACCGACACACTTCTCGTTCAACGCCGAAGGCGGACGTTGTGAGGAGTGTAAAGGCGAAGGCACCATCACCATAGAAATGCAGTTTATGGCAGATATAACCGTTGAGTGTGAATCATGTCATGGTCGCCGATTTAAACCCGAAATCCTTGAGGTTGAATATCGCGGACTGTCAATAACAGATGTCCTTGAGCTTACCGTAGACGAAGCCATAGAGTTTTTCTCGTCAACAGATGCACCAAACGAGCGTCGTATTGTCGCACGACTCAAACCATTGCACGATGTCGGTTTGGGGTACATAAAACTCGGACAATCATCCTCGTCATTATCCGGTGGAGAAAACCAACGTGTCAAACTCGCCTATTATCTCGCACAAGAAAAGACCGTGCACACACTTTTTATTTTTGACGAACCGACGACAGGTCTACACCTTCACGACATACACACCTTGATGGATTCATTTAACCGACTGATGGCTCGCGGTCACACCATTATTATCATCGAGCATAACATTGATGTAATAAAATGCGCTGACAATATTATCGACATAGGGCCCGAAGCCGGAGACAATGGCGGCACCATCGTAGCCACCGGCACACCCGAAGAAATCGTAGCTCTCGGCAAAGGAGTCACCGCTCGGTATCTCGCGCCAAAACTCACACACCTATAATCGTCCGTGGCGATTGATGAGTGTAAACCGGACGATGCATCAATCTGAAGTAATGGTACTTGTATTATACTAAAACATTGAGGTTTTTTCAATGTCACGGCTTATGACAAATATGTTGTCTGTTTGAGAACAATAGTCAGATATACAATCGTTGTTGATTAACTCAATGTTTTTAACATTGTCATCAATGCATCCGACAAAAATCTCTCGATTTTCGTCACATAATATTGTTACATAAATTTTCTTGTTCGGATACATCGCCGACAACATTAATGCTAATTCGCCCTGTCCGCTTTTGTCAATAACAATAATTGTATCCTGTGCAGATAAATCGGTTAACAGATGTTGTCTTAAAATTATTAATGACAACATTTTTTTAGCTTGCTTTTCGATGTCTCTGCCTTTGTATCGATATTTGTCAAAAATAATGTGACGCAGAGAGGATACTGAGAGATTTGTTGTATCGGTGAGATAATGACACTTAGACTTATTTCTGTAAAAAGCACAGCTTAATAGTTTTTTGATAGTAAGCGGACGAGGTCTGGTTATACCTTTGTATTTTGTGAACCAATTAAAAATCAGCGGTGGGAATACATAAGCCATCAATACAACCGATATCATACCCACAACAGTAACCTCTCCGAGTGATTTTAATGCCGGGTGTTTTGCAAATATTAATGTCCCGATGCCTATAAACATAATCAAAGCCGACATCACAATGCTATTCTTATAAGACATTAATAATTTTTTCTGATGCCCGTATTCATACGACAACCCTTCGGTTATGAATATGGTATAGTCATCACCTTGACCAAAGATAAAAGTTGCCAATATAATATTTACGATATTGAATTTGATGCCAAGCAGGCTCATCAATCCCAGTATCCACAGCCAACTTACAGCCATGGGGATAAATGATATGATGGCAAGTTCCAATCGTCCGAAAGAAAACCACAGGAAAAGAAACACAATGCAACCACAAGCAATTCCGATGTAATTGAAGTTGTCTGAAAGAGTACTTGTTATAGACTTATTCATACTATTCACATCAAAAATAACACCATCAAATTTGTGATTGTCAAGTAATAAACTTTTCACCAATTCAACGTTGTGTTTCTTGACGGTGAGTGTTTGTACAATCGATTTACGCCCGGAGTTTTTGTCCTGACTGATATTGCCTGAATAAATAAAATTAGTCAACGCCTTTAACCTTGACAAATCTTTAACATCGTAAGTCTTGGACAGAATCTTATAAAAATCAATAAAGGCATCACGATGAAACCCTTCAGCATCAGCCGTTCTTTCAAGCTTGCTCAAAATAAAATCTTGATATTTTGTGACAAACGAGTTCCACTGATTAAGACGATCACGTTGCACATTTTGTGGAATAAGAAATTTAGAACTCTCATTGCCACGAATGACGAGACTGTCCTTTGTTAAATCACGTATTGTTTTGTCAATAAGCATATTTTGAGTCAAAGATGTCTCCCAGTCGGTTGAAGAACTGACGACATAAACAGTTTCAGTGGTTGTATCTTTTTTTAAGACCTTTGCAAAAAAATCGAGGTCGGCTTTCTGGTCGTTTGTCAGATAGTTGATGTGTCTGAGATCAGAGTCAAACTCGGTGTCAAAGCTAAAATATCCAAATACAACAGTTAATGAGACGATACTCCAAATAATCCACTTTTTATTATCTAACGAAGCAGAAGAAATGCGAGTGATGAATTTGGGAGCTGTTGTTTCAGAATACTTAATTTTAATTGCATGAGGAAGAAAAATCAACACAAAGATTATTGTGCCGATGAGCAAAAGTGCGCAAAACAATCCCAGGTCGTGAAGTGCCGTGGAATTTAAAGGTACAAGACACAAGAATGCCCCTACGGTCGTTATGTTGCCGATTATTAATGGCGAAACAACCTCTTTTAATGCACTACGCTGATTGGTACAACATTTTAGATGATCTACGAGATGTAAAGGATAATTAAGAGCTATGCCTAAGATTACAGAGGCTATGCCTATTACAATGATTGATATGGAATCATAAAAAACAGCTATGATACCGACGGCAAACAGCCAACCCCACGCGACAGATATGACTATTAAGATTATGTTGCGAGCACTTTTAAAAACACAGGTAAGAAGCAGTGATATCAAAATTACGGCAATACAAATAGCCAAAAAACTATCCGTTTTTATTTGATTGGCATTTGAAACGGCAATAGCCGGTCCGCCAATTATATGAATATCTATATCGGAATTTTTTGACAGCGTGTTGAGAACGGCAGTGTCAAGTAATTCCAATAATTTTGTGTTATTATCAGATTCGTTTGCACCAAATGCTGATGATATAATGGCGATGGCTTTGGTGCCATCGGGGGTCATTATATAATCATCATATAACTCATAATCAACGGTTATGCCATTTTGTGCCAATCGCTTCAATACCGGCGAAAATAACGATAACGGGTCTTTGGCAATGGTGGTGGCAATTAGATTTGAGGTCGGAAAAAGTAAAGACTTCTTGTCATCGGCAACCTTGTTTTGAATATAGCTGCTATCAGATAAAAGTGCTTCAATGTGAGTATAATCTTCATCAGTGAGAAAAATAGGAATATTATCATAAACTTCAGCGATGGTTTGCTCCATCATCTCCAAGTCTACTTGTGTGGTAATGTTGGAAACGAGGTGTAAAGAGTCTGCTTCTTTGATGTTTTTAACAAGACTATCTATGCCCGATACCAATAAGTCCTGATTAACATCAGAGGTGTCTTTGGCTGAGACTATTGCATAAATTTTGTTAGCACCTGATATATCTTGATAGGCAGCCAATGCCGTTTGGTTGTTTTCGTCTAGCGGTAAAAAATCTGAAATATCTTCTTTATAGTTTAATGTTAACACAGAGAGTGACAAAGCGCCGGTTAGAACTATGAATAATATCCAACCAAACGCCGGTCGCTTCTTAAAAAAATCATATATATTGATAATCAGATTGGTCATATTGTTGAGGTGGCTTGATTTTTTGATATTACAGGATTAGCATAGATGCCTAAAAAAATATCATCAAGTATATCACTATCACAATTATCATATTCAGACAGCAGTGCCATTCGATTTACAAAAGCTTCTTTTTGATCGCTTGTATAATTGTCGCTGAATAGCGTTGAGCCATACTTTATAT
>CAVCBR010000018.1:0-36486 GCA_963600695.1 bacterium | reverse complement strand
TATTAACATTCATCTGCAACGCTCGTAATATTCAAGGAGTAATAATTGACGAGCAAAGCAAAACGCCTGTTTCAGACGCACAAGCCATACTCGCCACAGACTCGGCGACAGTTTTGACTCAAACGATGACCAATGGCAACGGTTGGTTTTCGCTGTCTTTTGATACGCACACCTCTGTGTGTGTCATTTTAGATTGTTTCGGATATGAGACACAAAAAATCACCCTCGAAGCAACAGCCGATATCGATCTGGGAACAATAAAACTATCTCCGAAAATATCACAATTGGACGAAGTTGAAATAACTGCGAGCCGTGTTTCCGAGAAAGCAGACAAATACATAGTAATCCCATCAATAACCGAATTAACTCGTTCATCAGAAACCCTTAATCTTCTGAGCGAACTGAAAGTTAAGATGCCCGGGCTGCAAGTCAATGAAGCGCTCAAACGAGTATCTGTTGATGGCGGCGCAGTCATTTTTCAAATAAATGGCAAAGAAGAATCATTAACAAAAGTACAAACACTCAACCAACGTGACATCTCTCGCATTGAATATCGCAATACACCCGACATCAGATATGCCGATCGCGGAGCAGCCGGAGTCATAAACTTCATTATGAAGCCACGACAAGAAGGCGGTTCAATAATGACTGAAGTAAATGAAGCGTTAACCTCCCTACGCTCAAATATTTCAATAGCCGGCACGTACTATCTCAAAAAATCCGAATGGTCTCTTATATATGACAATACATGGCAAAAAAACACTAAACAATATTCAGACATTCAAGAACAATTTGTCGGCAGAGAAAATGTTATTTATCGCAATCAAATCGGACTGCCGTCAACTACAAGAGACTTCAGCAATAGGCTGTCGTTGGGATACACATATATGCACAATTTGAATACTATGTTCGCTGCTCGTTTAAGCCTTGGATTCAAAGACATAAACAACCGCAACTATAACATAATGGAAGAAGTCATAGCCGGCATAAATGACACATACTCAAAATACAACCCAAACAAAACAAAATCACATTCTCCGTCATTGGACTTATATTTTCGCAAAAACTTCAGCCAAACACAATCGTTGGAATTTAATGCAATGGGAGCAATGTCAAATGGTGATTATTCACGCGAAATGCATTACGATTATAATTCGGGGGCAACATTCAATCAAACTAACAATACAAAAAACAATAGTTGGGTCGTCGCCCTTGAAACCGTATACGCCTTGCAAATTAAAAATGTCTCAACTCGATATGGCGTGTATTACAAACGTAATCACACAGAAAATCAATATGCCGAAAACAACTTACCTTTTGAAACAGACATCTTGACAAGAAATGACCTGTATTTTTATGGTGACATTGCCGGCAAATGGAATAAATTGGGTTATACATTGAGCATCGGTGGCAAATATTTTCACAATAATGGTCTATCCGGCACAGAGCATTATTTGAAATTTAAGACGACAGCCACCTTAAATCTTAAAATCGATAGACATTGGAGTGCCAATTACCTATATATGTATAGCCCCGAAATGCCTTCACTGTCAGCGATGAATGACGATGTTCATACAATAGACGACATCTCTTTACAAATGGGCAATCTATATATAAAACCGAGTACTTATCAACGAAATCGCTTGTATATAAGGTTTAACACCGGCAATTTATATGCTACGGCTTGGGGCAGTTACAGTCGCACAAACAATCCTATCAATTCAGTCTGGTATTATGACAACGAGCCGACAAGCAAATATTATCAAATGTTTATCAACAAGTCTGAGAACGGCAATTATACAGACAACATTACCACTCAGTTCGATTTAAGTTATCAAAACCTATTTAACCATCTTACAATTTCAGCTTCAATCGGTTGGGATAAATATACAATATCAGACATCAACGAAAAAAACACCCTGAATAAGATGTTTGCTAACATAAGCGCAAATGCCTATTTCGGAAATTGGACGATATATGCCAACTATTGTATAGCTCCGCGCTACAGTCTCGATGGTCGCACATTCTGTCGCGATATACGTTTTGATTATTTTGGAGCAAAATACAGATGGCGCGATTTTTCATTTGGTGCAAGGGTAATCAATGCTTTCACTAAAAAAGGATTTTATCAAGAAACCAATACGCCATCTAAGGTGCATCCCATAAACAACACTTTCTACATAAAAGATTTTGCCAATATGTTTGAACTAAACATTATATATAGGATAAACTTTGGCAAATCTTATCAACGAGCAAACCGCACTCTGCAAAACGGCGGTATTGACACCGGAGTTGACGTCAGATATTAACTACTCCCCTCCCTAACAAACGTGGCGACGGGCAAAAATTGTTGATGCCCGTCGCCACGTTTGTTGTTGGTATGCCTATCGGCTTATTCTTTGGGTTGCCAATGGGCGAAGAGTTTGCTTTTGAGGTTTTCGACGTCTTGTTGGGTGCAAGCGGCATCGCCTTTGATGAGTATCGTGTAGTCTATGCCGTCATAGCTCCAACCGATGTCCGTGCGGTGAAAGCCGTTGCGCAGATAAAACGCCGTGCGGCGGTGACGTTGCTCGGGATTGGGGCAATTTTGCTGCTCGGGCGACTCCATATCAAGAAAATATGTCTTGCCCTCATACTTGCGAGCCAAGGCGTTTAAAATCTGACCGCCGACGCCCTTGCCGCGTTTGTCGGCGACAACGGCAAAATACCAAAACCAACTTAGCGGCTCTCGCTCCAAAACAATGGTAAAGCCCACAAAGTCACCAACCTCATCATAATATAACGTAAAACACAACGGCATCTCATCGACAAGGCGCATAAGATCGTCCCACGGTATCTGTTCTTCACGCGGAAATGCCGTTTCATACAGACGTCTCACGACGAGATTTTCATCGTGTGTATTAATTTGCCGACTCTTCATAGATTCCAACTGCATTAAAAACCGATTTATTACTTAATCATTCTCATTCTGACATACGACTTAAAAAAACGGGGACTGTGTCACGATAACGTATGTCACAGTCCCCGATATGTCGTATCTCGTTCTTGTCAGAAGCGGAACCCTAATGAGAATACGAGAGAATTGTTTTTATCTTTGATTTGGAAGCGGGGAGCTGTCACGCCGTCAAAGTCGGTGAAAGCGTGCAACGTGCTTTCGCGTGTGGTGCGCACGTATGTGCCGTCGATATACCATGCGCCAAAACGATAACCGAGACCGAACGACACGCAATTGCGATCTTTGTCAAAGTTATAAGAGGGGTCGGAGCCCGAGGTGATAACGTTGTTATAACCCTCGCGCAAGTCTTTCTTGATGCTCGACATCGTGAGGTTGTAGCCGGCGCGCAAACTCAACTGAGGCGTCACGCGATATTCGGCACCGACACGGAAGATGTTTGAGGCATTCGTATAATTCTTGATATCATTGTTAACATCGGTGTTCTCAAAATATTCCACACCGCCATAGCCGTCATAATCGGCATATTTTGTCTTAATGTCAGAGTATGATTGACGCTCATAGTCGGCACTGAGGATAAACTTGCCGTCAACGACACCGGCAACACCGAGCATAAAACGCCACGGCGTTTGCAGACGCCAACTGAAACCGGCAGGGTCAGTATATTCCGTGTCTGTGAGGTCTATCGATTTGCCGGTGGCATAGTAGTCATAGCTAACCTCTGCATCATAAGCATGGTCGATGCTGTACCATGTCGGCGAATGTATTGCGCCACCGATGCGCAATTCGTTGATAGGTTTGAATATCACGCCAAACTTCACGTTCCAGCCCGTGCCGGTGATGTGCTTGAAGTTGGTCAACGTATATTCGGCGTTGCCAGTGGTGGTGCCACCCGTCGATTTGTCATAAATCGCAGCGCCGTTCATGCTCTCGCTGTAAACGGCATAGCGAGTATAGTTGAGGTCGGTGATGCTGATGCCGAGACCCCAGAAGAAGACATCGCTGACGTTGCCGGCAAAGTCAAAGGCATACTCATCGACATAGCCTTTTTCGCGCACCGACATCATAGCATCGCTCGTCGTGCCGTTTTGATAAAGACCTTGGTAGTAATCTTTTTGTCCGGCACGATTGTTAATCATATATGAATTAAAGGCGAGGATACTCATCCAATCGTGGTCACTGTTTGAATAAGGATTGTAGCCCGTGCCAAAATTAAGTTCGTCAGAGTTCACACCATTCGTAAACGAGGCGATATAGTTGGTGAGCGATGTCGATGTAGGCATCTGATAGCCGCCGACTATGCGGTCAAACGAGGCTGTGCGACCATAAGTCACGCCCCACTGGAATGCCTTCATCGGTCCGTCGAGGTTCACCACGCCGACATAGCCGAAGTTGTTGCAATATGCTTTTGTCTGGCTGTTGTTGACGGTTGTCGTCAGCGATGACGATTTATTGCTCTGCATATCGATGTCGAGCGTGGCGCCGATTTCACTATGGCGATAGATGCCGAGACCGGCGGGATTTTGAGTCAGCGTCGACAGGTCACCGCCAAGGGCTGTGAATGCGCCACCCATACTCATAAATCGTGCTGTTCCCTTAAAGTCTGTTTGTGACAGAGTCAGAGCATCGATGGCGCTTTGAGCCATTGACACTGAGCCCATTGCCATGATGAGGAACGTTGGTATTAAAATACGTTTCATATTGTCGTGAATATTTGTTTGCTTTGCTTGAAAAGTTTGGAGACCATGATGTGGTAAGTGTCACGCATTGTGAGCGTCATTATCGGCGTCCGCGACCGCCACCGCCGCCACCACTGTGACCGCCACCCGAGTATCCGCCGCCACGGCTGCCGCCGCTCGAATAGCCCGAGCTGCGCGAGCTGCTGCGTCCCGAGTTGTAATTCGAACTGCGGTTTGAGTTATAGTCATTGCTCGAATTATAGTTGCTGCGACGCGAGTTGGTAGACCCGGCACTCGATCCGGTATAATTGCGACCGCGAGAACTGCTGCCGCTGTTATATCCTGACGATGAGCCGCTGCTCGAACCGGGACGTGTATAGCCGGGTGTGTAAGAGCCCGAATTGCTACGTCCCGTGTATGACGGATTGTAGCCCGACGAACTGTTGCGACCGCGACTTCCGGGGCGTGTATAGCCGGCTGTCGACCCCGTGCCTGACGAGATGTTGCCTATGCCACCGCCGACAACCGAACCGGGACGACGATTATAGCCTGATGAGCTGCCCGATGACACCGGACGGTGTGGACGCGACGAGCCGGGAGACGATGGTGCCCACGCATAGTGGTGATGATGGTGCGGAGGATAATAGCCGGGGTAGTAAGGACGATAGCCGGGATAATAGGGACGATAGCCCCAGCCCCATGACCAATAGGGATCATAGCCCCACGTCCAATCATACCACGAACCCCAATACCACGGGTCATAAGCCCAGCTCCAACGCCACGAGGGTGTGTACCACCATGAATACGGATTATAGCCCCAATAGCTCGGATAGTTTACATACACATTGACGTTGGTTGTCGGCGTGTTGTAATAGGTGTCGATGATATCGGCATCGGCTGTCGACACAACAACATCGGGGTTATGGAAACGCTCGATGCGTCGTGTGTATGTGTAGTTGTCGACAAGCACCGAGTCAGTTGACGTCGTGTCGGCGACAGCCGTATATCGACGATTATACTCATCGACATCACGCGTCGAGTTTGTGCTGAACGAATATGAACTCGCCGGAGCATAATCAGGCGTCGGTGTATATGTGACGGTCTTTGTCTTTGTCGTCTTGGTTTTGGCTGTTTTTGAAGGATTGTAATAAATATCGTCATCAAAATCTTGTGCCGTGACCAAGGTCGGGATTGCGAGCATTAACGCAAAAGCCACTGATTTTGTCAATAAAAGGTATTTCATATCACAATCTGTTTTATGAGAGATTTATACTTGTTGTTTATAGTTTAGACGGCTTTGGCGGTCAAAAGTTTATCCAAAGTTAAACATTTTATGCGAAAGCAGACCGAAAATTCGACTTTTGGGGAACATTAACGCCTATTATTCCAATCGTCATCGAATTTCCAATCGTCATCGTCATCGATAATCCAGATAGACTATCTCGCGACGTTGATAATACGGCGTGCCCGAGTTGCTGTATCGCGTGCGACTCGTCCAATTCAGGAACGGGTCATAAACATAATCGCCATAGGTGTCTGTAGTTGTGACGCCTCCGTCGGTCGTTGTCACCGAGCTTAACTGACCCTTTGAGTCATAATTGTAATGTTTATGACCATCATAAGGGTGATACACATCAGAAATCAGTCCTCGCGACCAGCCATAAGAAACATAATTGTTACCGGAGAGAACCTCAGACACGACACGACCATTTGAGTCACGCGACACGGCTCCGCTATTATGCGTTGATGATACCGAACTGAAACTGCCGTCACCGTTAAAGTCATAAGACTCTAACAAACCGCCATCTTCATACAAACGAGCATAGCTGACATGACCATGGAGGTCACAAAGCGTAAGGTCGTGAGACGAGAAATTCTTGCACCACTTAATATACTCCTGAGAATATTCAGTCTCAGCAGGAGCGACTTCGGGAGCGGCACTTGTCTCGGGCGCAGCCTCAACGACTGCCTCAGTGGCAGGCGTCTCTGCCTTTGACGCCTCAGCTTCGACGCGGTCTGTGTCCTCGTCATCGCTGTCATAATGACTGCGTTTGTCCTGTAATGCAAAATATGTGGCAGCAGCGATACCACCCACTGCAATTATGGCTAAAATGATTATCAGCGCGGTTTTCGCACCACCTCCTCCCGTCTGCCCGGCTACCGGTTGGGGCTGCCGTTGCTGTGGCGTCACAGGCTTAGCCTTGGGCGGTATCGGCTGTCGATTTGGTTCATTAGGTATGCCTACCGCATGTCCGGCAACATTCGTATTATTGACCAAACGTGTATCATCTCGTCCGGCGACAATTTGAGTTTCATCACCATCGACTGTCACAGCCGGCGATGCCGCCTGAAACGGATTACCGCATGTTGTGCAAAAGCGAGCATTAGGTGCGTTTTCGGCTCCACATTTGGCGCAAATTTTCATATCACTCATACATTAACTGTGTTTAAACAAACTACCTTCGGTTTTTCACCGCAAAGATAATACTAATTCACTAAACATCAAAGTCATATTTCATGATTTTCAAAATCGGCTCCCGTCACATGCAATACAGCGGCAGATTTTATATTAAAAGACAGGGAGCTGCGCCGGGGTTGGCGCAGCTCCCTTTGTTTTGAGCAGATGCTCGTGTCAACTTGTTGATAGTGGCATCGTTATGTTTTGGTATCGGTTATTTGACGATAACTTTTGTTGAGCCGGCATCCGATTTGCGGATATAGAGACCGGGGGCGATTGACTCGCGATTGACTTCAACGCCTTGGAGGTTGTAGTAAACGGCGTTGTCGTCAGACACTTGGTCAACAGTGATTGTCGAGATACCGTCAACATTGAAGAGCACTGAGTTTGACGGAGCTGTTTCGCCGGCGGCGGTGACGGCTGTCACATAATATGTGCCTTTTAATGCGTCAGCAATGGTTGTTTCAGGAGCTGTGAGACCTTCGGCAACAAGGTCGCCATCGCGATACACATTGTAAGTGATGGCTTCGGCATCGTTTGTTTTGAGCTCTTGGTCAGCCTCTCCGAGGATAGCTTTGATGCGGAAGTTTTGGTCAAATTTAAACTTCGTTTTGAGTGAATAGAAGTATCCGGGGCTTGCGCTTGAGCTGATAATGTCACCATAACCGACAACGGCGGGACCTTCATCGGTAGCGTGAGGCTTAACACCCTTGGCGTATGTGCAGAAGTAGCCTACACCCACCTCTTTACCGGCTTCGATGACGAACGGTTTGTTGAGGCGCACATAGTTTTCGCCGGCAACAAGTGTCGACACGGGAACGTCTTGTGAATAAACAATGTTTTCGCCAATGGTTACAAGAGCTTTGCAAGATTTGATGTTGTTGTCGAGAAGGTCAAATACGACATAGTCAATATTTTTGCCTACTTGGGGTTCGAGGTCTTCGACTTTGAATTTTATGAGGCAGTATGCCGACGGGTTGGTCGATGTCATACCGAGACCATTGCGGGTTGTGCCTGTGATATAGCTGAGAACGGTAGCTTTTTCGGGCGCTTGCCATGTGAGAGCGAGGTCGTTGCCCGAAGCTGTGCCTTTGAGGTCATAGGGACCGGCAGCGAGTTGGGCGATGCGGTTAACGACTGCGAGGTCGTCAGATTTGGCAGATTCCCAACCGGTGGTAAACACTGCCGTGATATTATAGGTGTATTTACCAAAGCCGGGGAGTTTGTCGCTATAAGAATATTCTTTTGTTGAGGCGACAAGCTCATCGTTGCGATACACGTTGAAGTGGTCAACAACGGGTTTGGCGGCAGTAGCTGCTTTGGGTTCGATGGCGGCATCGATGCCGAGTTCACGAGATTCGATGTTACCGACGAGACGGGGAAGGCAAGCAGCTTTCTCGCCAAGGTCAATGCTTTGACCCGATGTCTCGGGAGCGTCTGTAACGTATGCTGAAATGTAGACGTTAAACTTGGCATACGAGGCATTGAGTGTGCCGAGGTTCATCCATGTTGCACCACCGGTGAGGCTGACGCGAGCACCGTTTTCGGCAAGAGGACCGCCATCGAGAATGATGGGTGTAGAGCCTGCGGCGAGTGTGCCTGAATAAGCGAGGATAAGATCCTCGTCACCGGTAATTTTAACCGGATTTTTGAGTGTCAGAACATAAGCTCCGGCTTCGAGACCGTCAAGGTCAACTTCGGTTTTGGCAACGCCGGTTTTTGTATAGACGCCGACTTTGAGGTTTGATACACCTTCGCCAAAGTAAACATTGAGTTTTGATATGCTTTGATCTTTGTATGCCGTGAGTTCGGCGGCAGAGAATTGTGTGCCCCACATGGCGGCAATTTCTTCTTCACCGATGCCAAACATATAAGCGGGATCTCCACAGTGTGACAACAGTTTGTCACAGTTCCATGAGAATGAAGCAACGCCGTCTTTCATCGTTATTGCCTCGGCATTGGGAGCGGCGTATGCCGGTGGAAGAGCAACTTTGACGCTTTGAGTAACCTCGGCAGAACGTTTGCCATCGGCAATAGCAGTCAGACCATATTTATATGTGGCGGGTTGTTCGACAACGTCTTCGTATGTGAGAGCCGAGAGACCTGTGGCAATGACATTGCCGTCACGAGTAAGCTCATAGGTCACCGGTTCGCCAAATGTCTTGGCGTCTGTGACATCGGCGGTCAGCATCCAGTTGCCGGCGATGGCACCCGATGCAAGAGTTTTCCAGCTGGGTTTTGATTTCTTAAATACGGCAAGTGCCGATGTTGTCGAGAACGAGTTAGCTTTAACATCAATGGTGGCAGCGTTATCGATGCCTATGGGGTGAGCGCTCTTGGTATGCTCTACATAGTAGCCGTATGCAAGGCTGTGACCCGCTTGGATTTCATAAGGAGTGGTAAGTTCGATTTTTGACCAATCGTTAACTTTGAGAGCTGCGAGCTGCTCGTCGGTAAGAGTTTGGTCATAGACGATAACATTGTCTTCCATCACCCAAAGAACAACCTTTGAGGCAACGGCTTCGGTCAAATAGAGATTGATGGCATTAATTTTTGCGCCGGCAAAAGCCACGATGTCGGCAGCGTCATAATAGTTGCGTATCCAAACTTTGGGTTTTGTGCCCGTGCCACCGATATTGTTTCCAAGTTCATGGGTCTTGCCCCAAGCCAATGTCGAGCCGCCGAGTTCGGGAGCTGTCCAGTTCAATGTTACATTGAGGTCGAGAACAGATGATTTTGCAAATGATGCTGCGGGAGCAAAATTAGCGAGAGCGTTTGTTTTCACGCTCACCGGTTGCGACAGATAATCTGTCGGCTCGCCAATACCATACGCCGGACCTACGCGATACGTATGCGTACCATTATAACAATTGTCAATTACACAAGTAGTGAGTCCGTCATTGACAACGGCAAGAAGGGTATTATCGCCATAAACGGCATATCCCGAGGGATGCTCGGTCACATCATTTTTGAGAATGGCGGTGATCAGGTAGTCACCGGCACCGGTACGTTTCCAATTAACGCCGTCGTATGACAACAGGTCGCCCTCACCGGCAGCATTTGATGCGCGGTTTTTAATGGCAACCATATCCATATTCTGTCCGGCATTGAATTTAACGGCAAAAATATATTCGGCACCTTCTTTGATTTCAACCTCATCTGTCAGTTTCACACTCAAAAAAGAGTCTTTGACGAATTTTGCCGGGTCGGCTGTTGCCTGTGACACAACCTTACCATTTTCGTAAACAAGAACTGTTGCCTTGACAACCGGTCGATATTGATAGAAAGCTATCGAGTCGATTGTTTCACCGACCCACGCTGTCAGATCTGAGGCTTTAAATTTGGCGCCGGCATAAAACTCCACAGGTTTTTGAGGGTCTGATGCCAAACCATCATCGCCATTGTAGGCTTCATCATTGTGCCATTTTAATACCTTTGCATCTGCCGGCGATTTCCAACTGAGCGTAACTTTGTCGTACGTCGCAGTCGCCGTCAGCGAGTGTGGCGCGCCTTTCTTGGCATACGCACACAGCGTAATGCCCAATGCCAAAGCAGCCACCAGCGTTCGTGTAATGTTAGCTTTCATAATTAATAACTGATTGACTTATTGATTAATTAATAAATTATATTATCGCGGTGTCAAACACCATCGCCACAAAGTTACATTTTTATTTGAAACAACTATACTTTTTGGCAATTTTTTATTCATTTTCTTGTGATTTTGTCGCTTTTTCGCGCCAAAATCGTTCATCGATGTCACGCGCAATCGATTATTGCAACAAAACACCAATTATGCCTCTCGTTTTGACACACCCTACGATAGTTTCATCTAAAACACTATCTATTAACAGCTTGATTTAGCTGTTAATAAAAAACATATCATATAATCATTGTGCACTGAGGTTTTTGTTGTACTTTTGTGTTATGAGTCTCGTAGACGATTATCACTTACTTATCACCGTATGAAACGTAAAGACACTCCCACCCACGACATATTGCAAAACAAGCAAACCCCGGAAAAAGCAAAGGCACAAAGCAAAGCAAAGGCAAAAACGCTCAACATCCTCAAAAACGACCCTTGGCTTGAACCTTTTGCCGATGCCATCACTGGACGTCACGAAGATGCCGTGCGCAAAGAACGCGAACTTGTCGGCAGCCACGGCTCGCTTGACAGCTTTGCCAACGCCCACAATTATTTCGGTCTTCACCGCAATGAGGACGGCACGTGGGTGTTCCGGGAATACGCCCCGAATGCCACAGCGATAACACTCATCGGCGATTTCAACGACTGGAAGAAGTCTGACGAATATGCCTTGACGCGACTCGATGGCTCTGACGGCGTGTGGGAACGCACATTCACCCCCGATGCACTCAAACACAAAGACCTCTACAAACTCCTCATCGAATGGCACGGCGGCGAAGGCGAACGCATACCGGCATACGCCACACGCGTGGTGCAAGACGCAGACACAAAAATATTCTCTGCTCAAGTTTGGGCGCCACAAGACGCCTACGCTTGGCAAAACGAAAGCTTTATCCCCGACACTCGTCCTTTGCTCATCTATGAATGTCATATAGGCATGGCACAAGACAACGAAGGTGTTGGCACATATGCCGAATTTAGAGATAACATACTGCCTCGAATAGCCAACGGCGGATATAATGCCATACAAATCATGGCGATACAAGAACACCCGTATTACGGTTCATTCGGCTACCACGTATCAAGCTTTTATGCCGCCTCTTCACGCTTCGGCACGCCCGAAGACCTCAAATCACTCATAGACACCGCTCACGGCTTGGGCATCGCGGTCATAATGGACATCGTTCACTCACACGCCGTGAAAAACGAAATCGAAGGTCTCGGTCGCTTTGACGGCTCTTACGACTTATACTTCTATGGCGACGGGCGTCGCGAACACCCTGCGTGGGACTCACTATGTTTTGACTATGGCAAAAATCAAGTGCTACACTTCTTGCTCTCAAACTGCAAATACTGGCTCGAAGAATATCGTTTTGACGGCTTTCGCTTTGACGGCGTGACATCGATGCTGTATTACAACCATGGCTTGGGGCAGGCGTTCGGCGGATATGGTGACTATTACAATGGCGGGCAGGACACAAATGCCATAACATATCTCACTCTTGCCAACAAACTCATACACAAAATTAAACCTCACGCCATAACTATTGCCGAAGAAATGTCGGGTATGCCGGGACTCGCCCTGCCATTTTCAGATGGTGGCATCGGCTTTGATTATCGTATGGCAATGGGTATCCCCGACTATTGGATAAAGACTCTCAAAGAGAAAAAAGACGAAGACTGGCACCCGACATCAATTTTTTGGGAGCTAACCAACCGTCGCTCTGACGAAAAAACCATATCATACGTCGAGAGTCACGACCAAGCGCTTGTCGGAGACAAAACCGTGATTTTTCGGCTCATCGATGACCACATGTATTGGCACATGATGGTCGACGACGACGATATGACAGTCGCTCGCGGTTTGGCTCTGCACAAAATGATACGCTTGGTGACTGCCGGCACGATAAATGGCGGCTATCTTGATTTCATGGGCAACGAATGGGGACACCCCGAGTGGATAGACTTTCCGCGCGAAGGCAATGGGTGGTCATATAAATATGCCCGCCGCCAATGGAGCCTTGTCGACAACCCCAATCTCAAATACCACTTCTTGGGCGACTTTGACAAAGCTATGATACAAATCATCAAGAACAAATACAACTTCCAATCTCTCCCGATAAGAAAGCTGTGGGAAAAAGACGATGACCAAGTGCTTGCCTTTATGCGTGGCGACCTTGTGTTTGTGTTCAACTTCTCACCGACACAATCTTATAACGACTATGGCATACTTGCCCCCGCCGGCAAATATCACCCCATATTGTCAAGCGACGAGCCTCAATTCGGCGGATACGGCAACATCGATATGTCGGTTGACCACCTGACCGCATACGATGAACTATATGCTCCCGCCGGTGTGGAATGGCTCAAACTATACCTGCCACCGCGCACGGCACAAGTTTTGCGACTCGTCCACAATCGCCACCCGCGTCACAACAAACATTGACATATAATCACACTCCAAACATTATCACATCATTCGACCATGAAACGTGTTATAAAAACCATTCTCTCAACACTGACCGTTTTTGCCGTTACAGCTTGTGCCGGCGGCGACAATAAAACCGCGGCTCTCACCGAAGCTCAACGCGCCGCCGATGCCGGAGATTTCACCGAAGCCGTCAGCATCTGCAATAATCTTATGACATCGGCTGACACCGCCTCGTTGACCGCCGGTGACTATTGTGACGTAGCCATGATATATGCCCTCGCCGCCGACAATGATTTTGATCGCGATGCCAACATCGCCGTTGCCGCCCGGTGGTTTGAACGTGCAAATACTATTTCGTCAGACTCTGTCAAAGCATTCCTCGGCACAGTACCTCCCGAGCAAATGTCCATCATCAAACAACTTGAACAGCTCACTCAAAATCGTGGCATAGACTTCTCAGCCATCGAAGATCCCGAATATGGCGAATATGAAATGCCTATGGACTCTTTGCCCTCGCACGATGAACATGGCGACAACTGATTGGACCGACAAGCTGGCGGCACTGCGCGCCACTCTCCCTGATGCCGAAATAACATCAGACGAACAAAGCGAGGTGACGACTCCAAATCACACAAACCTCACCGCTACGCTGTTTTACGAACGTAAAGGACGTGGCGGACGACCGGCGACAATCATTACCGGACTTGAAACCCTCGATGATGCCGACATCTCCACATTGGCATCAGATCTGAAAAAAGCTCTTGCCACGGGTGGCGCAACTCGGGGCGGAGAAATATTATTGCAAGGCGACTGTCGCATACAATTAAGAAAATTACTCTCTCAAAAAGGGTTCAAAGTCAAAGGTTAGCCTTCTTATCATCATTAATCATCGGTTTACAACCACCAATATCTGCCTAACTTTATGTTGACAATCTATAAAGCCTCTGCCGGCTCGGGGAAAACATTCACACTGACACTTAAATACATAACTATGCTGTTGGGTGTAAAAATCCCCGGAAGTAACAAATATAGATTGAACCATGACGACCCGGCAACAAACACACACCGTTTGCCGAACCGCCATCGTCGCATTTTGGCAATAACGTTTACAAACAAGGCAACCGATGAGATGAAGCACCGCATAATAACGGAGCTGCACCATCTGGCTGACCCGGCAGCCGCCGGCAAAAGCGCCTATGCCGACACTCTGACTGCCGAGTTTAATTGTGGTGAAGATGCCCTACGCGTTGCCGCCGCCAAAGCTCTTAACGAGATACTGCTCGATTACGGCTTTTTTAATGTATCAACCATTGACTCGTTTTTTCAAAGTGTTTTGCGCACATTCGCTCGCGAGCTCGACCGCCAAAGCGACTACGAAATAGAAATTGACGAGACCTCAGCCATAGCCCAAGCCATCACGACTATGCTCGACCGCTTCAACTCGCGTCCCGAAGACAGAAGTTCAAAACCGGTGAGATCTTGGCTAAAAGCATATATGTCTGACTCCGCCAACAAAGGTCTGAGTTTTAATGTCTTCAATCAAAACTCGACAATCATCAGAGACCTTGTCTCATTTGTAAGACAGCTTTTTGACGAGCGGTTTAAAGTCTTTGGCGATGACCTTTTAAAATGGCTTGACAATCCAAAAAATATCAATGCGTTCAAATCGGCGTTGGCTAATGTCTCCAACACTCTTACCACACAAAATACCACAGCGGCACAAGCCGTCAAAAGTATTCTCGATGCCCATAGGTTGACATTAAAAAGTCCGTTCAATGGTATTCTCGAACGTGAGTGCAACGAAACGCAACAACACTCGGCGGCAAATTTCACTCCCAAATTTAGAGAGGCAATCGCCGATCCGTTTTCGCTCCAAGATTTATTTAAGAAAAGCGATGCCAAGATTGTCAACACAATAAGCCCCGGCGAGACATTGACAATTCACAATTTTTTCAAAGCCGTATTTGATGTCTTCTGTAAACAAGCAGCCATCAACGCCATCAAAGAAAACATCAACTCAATAGAATTGCTCAATCTCGTCGTTCATGACCTCGCCGAGCTTAAACAAGAAAACAATATAATGCTCCTCGCCGACACCAACGACCTGTTGGGCAAAATCATCAATGGCGATGACCTGCCTTTTATATACGAACGCATCGGCGTGTTTTTAAGCCACTTTCTCATCGACGAGTTTCAAGACACCTCGCGTATGCAGTGGAACAACCTGAAACCCTTGGTGTCTTCGTCACTCGCAACAGACAACGACAACCTGATTATCGGCGATGTCAAGCAGGCAATATACCGTTTTCGCAATTCTGACAGCTCGATGTTGCACAAAACGGTCGCCGAGATCGACTTCCCGAACAACAGCGTCACCCTCGGCAACACCGTCAAAGAAAACACCAACTGGCGGTCGGCACCTGAAATTGTGCGTTTTAACAACACACTATTTTCCATTCTGCCTCAAAACCATGCGATTGACGGATATGACGGCGTCGTGCAACAAATATCGCCAAAAACAAAAAACAAACGCGGCTATGTGGCATTCTTTCCTATAGAAACGCCAAAAAATGCCAAAGGCTCGGGCGGCGAAGGTGCCACGACGACGCCGGCATTGCCCAATGACTCCTCAGATGCTGACAACATAGCCCTTGATAAGATGTTTGACGAAATCAAACGCCAACTCCACAATGGTTACGATTTGAGTCGCATCGCCATTCTCGTAAACACCAATGCCGAAGCCAAAACCGTTGTCAGCTATTTACTCAAACATGACATTCCGGTAGTCAGCGACGAAGGTCTGCTGTTGCGCAACGCGATGTCGGTGCGCATCATCTTATCACTGATGACGCTGATCGACAAAGCCAACACCGTTTCGCGCCCCACGCCTGACGGAGACCCCGTCTCCCCCACTCCGGCAGACATAAAAATTATGATGTGTCGCTTTGAGTTTTTTATGCAAGCAACAAAAAACACCGAAAAATCACTGATGTTTGCCCTCGACCCCACCAAGCAAGCAGACATCTCAGACGATGAGTCGACACGCGCTCTAAACATCGACAACATCATCAGCGATGTCATATCTCAAAACCCGGCAACGCTCCCCGCCCTTGTCGAAGTGTTAATAGCAAAACGCCTGCCGCCCAATCTGCAAACCGGCGAAACGGCATATATCGCTGCCTTTCAGGACTTGGTGACAACATACGCCACACATTATGACAACTCGTTAAAATCATTTCTGCGCTGGTGGGCGGGTATTGCAAACAAAGCCACAGTTCCTGCGCCACCCGAGAGCAATGCGCTGTCAGTGATGACGATACACAAGTCAAAAGGATTGGAATTTGATTGCGTACACATACCATTCGGCTCATGGAAACTCGAAGGACGCGCCGATGACATTTGGATAGAAAAAAACAACGGACTCCAAAATCTTGGCATTCCCGATGACGTATTGCCACCGGCAGTTCGCGTGAGAACATCAAGTGCATTGATGTTTGACAAAGACCGCTCACCGCTATACAAAGCGTGCGAGGCAAACCTGCGCGAACGCAAAACAGATGGCATGAACAAAACCTACGTGGCATATACTCGCGCCGTCTGTGAACTATGTGTTTACTATAATCCCTCTGCCGGCATCGGCAAAGACCTCGCAAATGCATTTAATGAAGGCTTGCCACCTGATGTCACATTTGACAACGACCTGATGGTCGACCTTCCGTCTCATACCATCAATAATGCCCTAACATTCGGAGAACCGACAAAAGTGTCTTCACAAAAAGAGCAATCCTCACCTCGACAAAACGACAAAGATGACGGTCATATCATAATCAACACTCTCGAACCCATTTTCAGACCAACGCCAAACCGCTCTTTACAGTCACTGATGTTTGTTGACACGCTTGGCGATAACGACGGCGACATAGATGACACCGGAACAACCCACACCGAAAGTTATGAAGACTCAGCCTCGCAACTTCGTGGCACAACACTACACTATGTCTTGTCGATGATAAACCGAGACACGTCTGCCGAGGCATTCAGTCGTGCATTTATGATCGCCTCACGGCGTTTCTCATTAAACGATGAACAAGTCGCCACATATCGTCAAGATTTAGAACGTGCCTTCGCCGACACAGCCAATGCCACCAACATTGCCCGGTGGTTTACAGAACCTGAATTTGTGCGCAACGAATGTGTGATATACATACCGCCAAAAAATCCGCTCGACGCCTTTGACGAGGGCAGCACCCGACGACCCGACCGTGTGATGTTTTATGACGACAATCAAATCATTGAGATCGTAGACTACAAATTTACCGGCGAGACATCTCAAGAACACCGCGAGCAAGTCAGACAATATGTCGAGCTGATTTCGGCAAGCTATCCGCAGGCAACTGTCAAAGGCTATCTGTGGTACATAGATCTCGGCATCATCGACGAAGTTTAATTCTCAACGACCTTTCCCCGGCCCCGACAATGACATCAAACGACATAATAATCCGCCCCACCCTCACCGGTGACATACCAGCGGTTATGCACATCTTTGAAAAGGCAAAGTCGTTTATGCGCGCTTCGGGTAATATGGAACAATGGTCTGACGGCTATCCCTCAGCCGATGTCATCGCTCATGACATTGCAGCCGGGTGGAGTCGGGTGATGGAAGCCTCCGGACACATTGTGGCAACATTCTGTATGATGACTGAGCCGGAACCCACCTATGCCGCCATCGCAGGGCAATGGCTGAATGACACACCATACATCACACTCCATCGTGTCGCCTCAGACGGCTCTATAAGCGGTGTTTTTGCTCGTGCCGTCGCTTATGCTTTGCAATTTTGTTCCAACCTCCGCGTTGACACACACGCCGACAACCACCCCATGCAGCGTGCAATCATCGCTGCCGGGTTTTGTTATTGCGGCACAATAACACTCAACGACGGCAGCAGTCGGCTTGCCTATCAACTATTGCCGGCAAACCGATAACCACCCTCGTTGTGACAATTATCAGTCTTTTTTGTTTTTTACGCGGAAGAACACCGCATAAAGTATCGGCACAAAGAACAGCGTGGCAAGTGTCGAGAACAACAATCCGCCCATAATCGTCGCTGCCATCGACCCGAACATCGCATCGGTCAACAACGGTATCATGCCGAGAATTGTTGTCAGCGATGCCATCATCACAGGGCGCAAACGACTTTGCGAACTGATAATCAACGCATCAAATGCCTCAACTCCGGCATCAATCTGAGCCTTGATTTCGTCCATGAGCACTATACAATTCTTCATCATCATACCCACAAGACCCAACGCGCCAACAATGGCACAGAAGGTAAACGACTGTCCGGTGAGCAACATTGCGGCAACTATACCGATAGCCAACAACGGCACACAACAAATCATAATGATCGGCTTGCGATAGTCTTTAAACAGCATGATGAGAATGGCGATCATAAGCACGATGCCCAGAGGCACATTTTCAAACAAATAATGCATAGTCTGCACACTGGCATCTTTCTCGCCCATCCATTGAAGGTTATAGCCCGACGGCAACGGAATGCTTTCGATTTTCGAGGCAATTGCCGTGCGCGCCTTCTCTGTTTCATAACCCACCGCCGGCGAGCACATCACGGTTTGTGAACGCTGTCCGTTGTAACGTGGCACAACAGGATCTTCCCAACGCACGTTTATACCGCGACTCACCTGTTTTAACGGCGTTGTGTGCATGATGTCATTTATAATATCATTGCGATCAAGCGTTCCGGTTTTAAGTTTCAGCAACGACTCCTCAGACAAGAGGGCATTGATATTCGGCACAGTCGAGAACAAGGGCACGTTCTCAAGATTATCCACCGATGTGCCATCTGCCTCCATCGCTTTAAGATATATGGTATTGCGATGTATGCCGTCATAGAAATATCCCACCGGCACGCCACCCGATGCCGTCAACAAAGACATCGAAATATCCTGACGACTTAGATTTGACCTCCGCGCGGCTGATTGGTCATAATCTATGTCGAGCACCGGAATTGCCGGGTCCCAATCCGTAGTCACGAGACACACCTCCGGCGAATTTTCCATTATCGCCCGTGCCGAGTCTGCCAACTGATGCAACACCGCCGGGTCGGGTCCCGTAAACAGTGCCTCGATCGGATATTTTTTATACATAATGTTATAACGCTTCAACTTGACATAGGCATCGGGATATTCTGCCGTGAGTTGACTTTGTATCTCATCAATGTTTTTCTCCAAAGATTTTGGCGAGTCAAAGTCTATTATAAGCTCGCCATACGACAACGAGGGTGTCGCTATCGAGCGCACAAGATTATAGCGTGCCGGCGTGCCACCTATCGAAGTGGTGACATTTTTAATCTCGGGACGCTTCATCAGCGTGGTTCTTATCTTTTCGAGATCATCGGCGACACGTGTCGAATTTGTCCCTTCAGGAAGTTTATACTCCATATACAACTGGTCATACTCCATGTCGGGGAAAAATCCGTGTTTCATATACTTATACCCCCAAAAACTCAAAGCCACAAGCCCGAGGGCAAAAATTATGGATAATGTACGATAACGCAGACCGAATTTCAATATCGATGCCAACCAACGATAAATGCGCCCGTCATAAAGCTTGGCGGCGTTATCATCACCGGCTGTTTTGGGTGTGCTTTTGAGCATGCGATTAGCCATAAGCGGCACATGAACCAATGCCAGAACCCAGCTCAACAACAGCGACACCGCCAACACGATAAAGAGATCGCGCACATAAACACCGGCGGTGTCAGGCGACATAAATACCGGCAGGAATGCCAATATGGCAATAAGTGTCGCTCCAAGCAGTGGCATTGCCGTTTTTTTGCCTATCTCGGTCATGGCTTCCATGCGCGATTTGCCGAGTTTCAGGTCTACCAATATACCATCGATGATGACTATTGCATTGTCGACAAGCATACCCATTGCCAAGATAAACGATGCCAAAGACACACGTTGCATAGAGCCTCCGGCGGCTCCCAACAGCAAGAACGAGCCGATAACAATGATGATAAGACTGATACCGATAATGATACCGCTCTTTATGCCCATGCACAACATCAATATGGCAACGACTATGACGACAGATTCTATGAGGTTGATGAAGAATGTCGACAAGGCGTTTGTCACACGCTCGGGTTGATAAAAAATCTTGTGATATTCGAGACCGGCGGGCAGTTGCTCGCTTTTAAGTTGTTCAAGCCTCGTTTCCACCTCTTTGCCGACTTTTACGATATCCGTGCCCGATGCGGCGGCAACGGCAAACCCCAAGGCTTTCTCACCGTTATATGCCATACTATTACGCACCGGCGTGGCATATCCATCTTCGACTTTGGCGATATCACGCAGTCTCAACTGGTCATTCTCATGACCTTGGATAATCATATTGCTGATTTGCTCCACCTGCTTGAATTTATCACTGACAGTGACACGCACACGATCATCACCGTTGTCATAGTAGCCGGTATAATATATGCCGTTTTGTCCGTTTAGGGTGGCAAGCACTTCGGCAGGCGACACGCCGAGGGTTGCCATGCGCTCGGGGAGCATCTCGATGTTGATGCATTCTTCGCGCTCGCCATATATCGTCACACGTCCCACGCCGGGCAGGTTTGTAAGCTCACGCTGTATGAGGCGGGCATAGTCTGAGAGCTGTCGATCGTCAAGACCATCACCGGTGATGGTGTAGAGCATGCCATATACCAAACCGAAATCGTCCTCGACGCGCACACTCGCGCCCTGAGGCAATGTGGCTTGGGTGTCATTAACCTTGCGCCGCAACATATCCCAACATTGCTCTATCTCATTATCTGGCACTGTGCGTTTCATCTCAACTTGCAGTATGGCAAAGTCATTATATGACCAACTGCTGACATAGTCGACTTCGCCAATGGTGCGTATCGCTTTTTCGAGAGGCTCGGTGACTTCCATTTCCATTTCATGAGCCGACGCGCCGGGACGTGTAGCCACCACCATCGCCATCTTTACTTTAATCTCGGGATCTTCGAGTTTGCTCATATTCCATGCCGAGTACAGACCGCCGATGAGCAACACGGCGATCAGAAAGTACACCAGCTTTTTGTTGGCAAAAGCCCACTTACCGAAATCTATCATAACAGACCTCCCACGTTAGTGTCTGACACATCGTTCAGCGGTTTGACTTTTTGCTTGTCTTTGAGTTTATGCACGCCGTCCGTGACAATGACATCTCCCGTGTCGAGCCCTGCGGTTATCACAGCCGTGCCATCGGTGTGCAAACGCGACACGGTCACACTGCGCTCGTTAACACACTCGTTTTTGGCATCATATACCCAAACACAACTTTTGTTATCCTTGTTATATATTGCTGTTGCCGGTATGGTTATCACCATGCTGCCGGCTGTGGCTGTTGTCATTTCGACCATGGTATTCATGCCCGGTGCCGGTTGAGGCTTAATATCATCGGGCAACGATAGGCGTATGGTATAAAGCTGATTTGCATTGGCTTTTGGCGAAATGCTGATAAGAGTCAACTTAAATTTTTGAGACGGCAGATAGTCAAATTTGGCATAAAACGTGGCGGCGGCTATATCATCGGTGACGACAGATGCCGGGATGTTGATTTCGACCTCCTGTTTCCCGTCTGACAACAATGTCACCACAGGCATACCGGCGCCAACGACTGTCGGAGGGTCAAAAAGGTGTTTCTGCACCGACCCGTTAAACGGAGCATATATGCGTGTGTCGGCAAGTTGATTTTGAGCATTATTGTATTTGGCTGTTATCTGACGCAATCCATAACGCGCTTTGTCGTATGCGTCAGAGGTCACGACACTGTCGGCATACAACGCCATAACGCGCTCTGCCTCAGCTTTTGTTTTGAGATACTCGGCCTCTGTGGCATCAAATTGTATCTGATAATCTCGTGGGTCGATCTCGGCAATAATTTGTCCTTTGGTGATCTTGCTGCCATCGCCGACATAAACACGCGCCAATGTGCCGCTAACCTTAAAACCGAGGTTGACTTCTTCGGCAGCCTTAACTCGCCCCGGATATTCCTGAGCAGAACCGTCACCGGCGGTCTCAACCTTATAAAGATGTACATTGAGAGTCGTATCAACCTGCTTTTCAGCATTGCCACACGAACTCAACATAAATCCCAACGATGCAAATAACAGATAATATATGCCTTGATGTTTCATAATACAGAGCAACTTGAATAATGTTTTCGGTTAAATATCACTGCAAAGTTAAACCACTGTCGTCAAAACTCAAAGCAAAAATCGTGTCTATTTAGTATAATTATTGTCTCATTTTTCTTTTTATCCGCATCATTGCATTTAAACGCGATTGAACCGGTTGTTGCAAGTGATTGAAAATTTGCATACCTTTGTTGACATCAATACAAAACAATAAACATTGACTACAAAACACCGACACTATGATTAAAAAAGTATTATTGTCGTTGGCGATGCTATGGCTGTCGCTCACGCTCTCGGCATCTACGACATGGACATTGCAAGACAAGGAGTATAAGGTTGACACCGTGTTTCATGCAAAAATCGGTCCCGGCACCATGCAAACATCTTTGGAACTATCCGGCGCTCAACGGCTTAATCTTTTTTATGTAACAATAGACCTCACCGACCCCAATGTCGACATACGCGTGGTTAAAGCCGGCAACAAGACAAAGTCCGTACAGACTTTGTCGACACAATCCAATGCTGCCACCGTCGAAGGCGCACAATATTTTGCCGGTGTCAATGCCGACTTTTTTTCAGACAGCAAACCTTGCGGCTCCACCATTGTCGACGGCAAGTTTTGCAATGCCGTGGCAAACAGTTTTGATAATTTTTGGATGACCGCCGACAAACGCCCCAATATAGGCAACCTGTATTTTAGCGGAGAGGTGTCGACAACCGACAACACAAAGCATACGCTCACCGGCGTCAATCTCGGTCGTGGCGAAAATCAACTTATTCTCTACTCTTCGTTCTGGGGTGCCACAACTGAAACAAACAGCTATGGAGCAGAATGCATACTGACTCCCGTGGCTGACGCGCTGACTTTTGGCGGCACCGCCAAGTATCGCGTGGCATCGGCGCCGACCACCGACGGCAACACGGCAATTCCTGCCGACGGATTTGTTCTGTCAGGTCATGGCACCGCCAAGACATTCATCACCGGGCTTAATATCGGTGACGAAGTTACTATCGCCACATCGACAGCTATCCCGACAACCGGCGTGGTCACGCAATTAGCCTCAGGCTGCCCGGTAATCCTTAAAGACAACGTCACTCTCGACACAGAGTCTGCGCTCACACACCTCACAGCCCTCAATCCGCGCACTGCTGTCGGATATGACGCATCACGCACAAAGCTCGTGTTGCTCGTCGTTGACGGTCGCGGCGTGTCGGTCGGCGTCATATCAAAAGTGCTTGCAGACATCATGCGCGAAGTCGGTTGCAGCGATGCCATGAATTTTGACGGCGGCGGCTCTTCAGAACTATACACTCGCACTTTTGGCGTGCGCAACAAACCCTCCGACGGTCACGAGCGTGCCGTCACCAACTCTGTATGGGCTGTTGCCGCTGCCCCGACAGACAACACCATTGCCGAAATACGCTTTATGACGCCGGTGATCACTTTGCCGCGTTATGCTTACTATACTCCGGTGATTTACGGATACAACAAATACGGAGTGCTCATCGATACAAACGTGCAGAATGTCACGCTCGAATGTGACCCGGCTCTCGGTGTCACGGTCGACAATGATAAAGTCTTATTTGCCAACGGCACCGGACTCCATGCGCTGACCGCACACTACAACGAACTGACTGCCGTCATTCCGGTAACCATCGGTGGCGGCACACCTCACGCACGCCTCGACAGCGTTATCGTTGACTCTTATCGCGACTACAAAGCCGAAGTTGTTGCCGATGTAAACGGCACTGATATGTTTATCGACAACTCGGCATTGAAATGGTCAAGCGATGATGCCTCGATAGCCACCGTCGATGACACCGGCACTATCCATGGTGTCGCCAATGGTCGCACGACAGTTACCGGCACCGTCGAAGATCTCACGGCATCACTACCGGTGATTGTAGAAATTCCGACAGCTCGCCATTCGGCAATAGAGCCGACCAACGACATCAGCAAATGGTCTCATACCGGTGTCGGCACTAAAAATCGCACTATACAATACACCGAGAACAACGCCTTGGCTCTCACATACACAATAAGCTCGACACGCGCCATGTCTGTCACGCTCAAAGCGACACAACCTTTGGCTGTGCGTGCTCTTCCCGACTCGTTGCGCCTCGTCATCAACCCCGGAGATGCAACAATCTCAAAAGTTAAAATCTCTGCCGGCGTAAACTCACAGCGTGCCGTTGACCAAACCTATGACGTGGCTTTCACTCCCGGCGTTGCCAACATATTTGAAGTGCCCGTCAGCGATTTTGTCGATGTCACCGACTTTGCCAGCTATCCCGTGGCTTTCACCTCCGTGCAATTCACCCTCGGCGATGCCGCATCATCGACACACACCATAACCATCGATAAAATCGATGCCGTTTACACGGCTATAAAAGGCGGTGGTGGCGTTGAATACATCATCGGCACTGACAATCAAAACCCGGCAGTTGTCTCGGCAACGGTTTTGCGTGGCGAGGACATAATACTCACCGGCGACGACAACACCCGGTGGACTGTTTATGAAATAACCGGTTCAGCTCTCGCTCAGGGTCGCGGCAGTCGCATTCACACCGGCGGTTTCTCCTCGGGATTATACATCGTCACTGCTGCCACCGGCAATCACATATGCTCCTCAAAAGTCCTTGTGCGTTGATAGCAACAACACAGATCTGACAACCTCTGCAATTTAATATCCCAATTTGATTTTTCTACGTTTAACCAATCAATAAAAACCTATGATGAAAAAGCTATTGATTTCGGCAGTAATTGCCATAACGACATTGACCGCATCGGCAGGACCGTTAGACGTATTCAACCATCTTGGCGTCGGTGCCGGTGTCGGCACCGGTGGTGTGACTTTTGAAGTGGCAACGCCCATAACCTCGTTTGTACAGATGCGTGCAGGCGTGACTTGGATGCCGGCATTCACATTCAACGCCAACGTGCAATACACCTACTACAACCCCGGAGTTTCTGACCCGCAATATGGCGAAACAAAGCTCAAAGGCGATCTTGATCGCCTGCAAGGTCAAGTGATATTTAATGTCTATCCCGTGCCCAAAGTGCCGTTCTATGTCGCTGCCGGTGCATACTTCGGTGGCAACAAGTTAGTGAAGATTTCAGGCAACATTCCCGAACTCGGCACCTATTCAGCCGAACAACGCAGCGCCATCATCGGTGACTATAAAATCCCGTGTGACCCCGACGGCAACGTTTCAGGCGGTCTCGAAGTCAAAAACTTCCGCCCATATTTGGGCTTGGGTTGGGGTCGTGTGATACCCGGCAAGCTCCTCAACTTTTCAACCGAGTTGGGCATGCAATTCGAGGGCAAACCCAAATTGTACACCGACTATGGCGAAATTGACGAGTCTGTTGTCGAAGACAACAATGCTTTCAACAAGATATCAAAAGCACTGCGCGTCTACCCCACACTGACATTCCGCCTCAACTTCCGCCTATTTTAAGGCACTGCTTTTTCGGCTTGTGCCTACTTTAAGCCGGCTCTAAGATAATCCACAACCACGTGGGGGCGACAATCATTGTCGCCCCCACGTGTTTATAGCCTATTATGCCTAATATGTCTAATGGGCATAAGCATAATAGGCTATGCAAATTGGTATAACCTATTAGCTTTATGACTTTTTGTCTTTTTTGAAATAATCGTTATAAATCTTGATGCCAAAGATTATTGCCGAGCAAATAAATGTGATGATGTTGGTGATGGTCAACGGCCAATTGCCGCGCATGACGCCTTGAATGATAAAAAACAAGGCTCCGAGACCCATCATTGAGAAGGTCATCATGGCGATACCATCGGTATTGCGCGTGCGTATGGTGGTAATCGCTTGGGGCGTGTAGCCGAGTATCATACAGATAGCGGCTGCCGAGCCAAAGATGTCTGCTAATTCCATTGTTATTATTTTTGTTAATTGTTGTCTGTATCTATTGTTATCTTCAACGATAATAAGATATCTATTACCGGGAACTCATATCACTATCAAAACAGCCACTGACAGCCGGCTTCTTTCGGATGTTTACGTTTGTCTGAGTCTGTGGTTATTGTTGTTTGACAATATGAGCAGAGTTGAGAAAAACCGAGGGCGGTGCTTATTGAGCATCGCCCTCGGGGTAGGATAAATATTCTTTATCGTTGGGACCTATCGGTCCGGGGGATATACGTTATTTATTTAACGAGAACTTTCGAAGCTTTGCCACCGGCAACTTTAACGTAAACACCTGCGGTGAGGTTGTCAGCGTTAACTTCTACACCTTGGAGGTTGTAGTAAACGGCGTTAGCGTCGTCAGCAACTTCGATAGCTTCTACACCTGATGTATCACCTTTTTTGATTGCCAGTGTTGAGGGAACTGCGGGGTCACCACTGTGCGTGAACTCAAATGTGATGTCGGTGATTTCGTTAAGCATAAAGTTTTGACCGTTGGCTACGAGGTTGAATGTAGGACCTACGACAACAGCTTGACCGGCAGTAGCGGCACCAAAGTTTACGTTAACCCAGTTGGGGGTGTCATCACCGATTTTGAATTCACCTGAGATGGTGTTTTCTTTACCAATGTAACGTTTGTAGATACGAGAAGTACCATTTACGCTTTCCGGATTCAGTTTATATTCGGGAAGAGCACTCCATGATGTGAACGCACCGCGTACATAGATGTCAGCAACTTCGGGAACTTCGGGACCGGCAGCTTCACCAGTGAGAACGATGGTGTTGGCGGCGAGGTCTACGATAACTTTATAAGTACCTTTGGCAGAAACGTTGATGTTACCTTTGGCACCGGCAACGAGAGTTTCGGTTTGGTTGAGAACGAGGTCATAACCATCTTCGTTGATACCGAGAACGCCATAGTTGAACGAAGTTTCGGGAGCGTCAGCATTGTCCCAAGGACCTTTAACGGTAGAGAGTTTGAATGATGCGCTGTTTACAGTGCCGAGATCGAGAGTATATTTGCCGTCAGCATAGTCAAGAGCAACAGCATTTTCGGGATCCCAACCATTGATTGTACCGCAAGCATAGAGGGCTTTGGCGGGTTCTTCCGAGGGAAGAGTTACAGTGAACATGGCGGCTTGGTGTTTGCCGTTGAAGGGATACCATGTGTAGATTTCAACTGTGTTGTCATCAACTTTGTGAGCTGTGATAGAGTTACCGTTGGTGTAACCGCCTGTGCCGAGCTCGCCACGTTCGTCGTTGTAGATAGCGTTGCCTTCGGCGTCAGAGATAACAAAGGGTGAGCCATATTGACCGGTGGGGCATACAGAATATTCTACGCCACCGAGATTAAATATATCAAAACCGTCTTGTGTAGAACCGGTTGCCGGGTATTTGATCTCGGTAGATACCCATTTTTTGCCATCGGCTTGTGTACCATCGTATGTGAAGAGACCCTTTGTTGAACGAGTGCGGATAACGCAACCGAATACTGCATCGTCACCCATTTCGATAAGTTCGTCAAAAGTATAACGCGGTTGAGCGAGGGTTGTTGAGCTAAATGCAGCAGCAGCATCTTTACCTTCGCCTACGAAGAATGAGAAATCGCCATCGGCTTGTTCACCATTTTGAACATATACCATAATGGGAAGTGTGCCATCTTTGGGGCAAACGTAGAAGATAGCGCCTTCTTCGCTGAGAAGGTCGCCGACAATACGACCTACGACGTCAGTACGACCGGCAGCGATGCCTTCGGGAAGAGTTATGTCAAGATTTTTTACGGTTTGTCCATCGGGTGAAATGATGGTGTACGATGTTGATGATGCGTTTCCGGGGAAATTGCGGTTTACAAGAACGTTACCGGCATCATCGGTATTGACACCAACACCTACGCCGTCAACTTTGGCAAGTTCTTTAAGCTCGGTGCCATCATAAACCATAACACGTTTGTTAGCTTTGTCACAGAAGTAAACTTTGCCATTGGCACCTGCGCCCATACGGCTTTCGTTATAAGCCACTTCGTCAGAATTAAATGTGCGCTGCCAGTTCATTTTGACTGTGGGAACGGCAGCCATTGCTGTACCGGCAGCCATAAGTACACCGGCGAGAGCAAGATTGCGTAAAGATAATTTCATACTTTTACGGATTTAGTTAATAATTAAGTATTTAAGGTGAATTAAAATCTATTGATTGTTTATTTTTTATTTTTTTGTTTATTGATTGTTTGCTTGTCGCTGTTTTACTATAATCTCTTGTCTTAATACATTTTACTTATAATAAGTTTTACCTTCATCTGTAAAGCGCACAACTTGTTAACTATCATCTCACAAGCGACGCACTTATTCAAATTGTATTATGTAAAACCGACTTCACATAATCGGCTCAAAGTTAGCCATTATTTTCGACTCTTGTCCCCAAATATTGGGATATTGCCACAAAATTAACTATTATTAACCAACGCAACAAGTAGTACAAACATATTTGCCCCACACTCCCGGCATTTCTCCCTGTGCACTTTCAAGAGTCAATGGTTTCTATTGGTCTTAGCGGCATCATCTTTATCGCCTGACTGTTTTGCCTTGATGGCTTTGAGATTTGCTTTTAGACGCACAAGGGAGGCGCGGCGCACGGCAGTGCCGTCAAAGAGGCGATGATAGGCGTCTTCATCGAGAGTTTCCCAATCGTCAAACGACAGTGCCGACAAGGCTTCGCGCGGTTTCAAATCATCGATGTTTGTCGTCGTGGCGTGACGAGTGTGAGGGCACACCGCCGAGCACACATCACAGCCAAAGATGCGGTTGCCGATATTCAAGCCGGCGGGGATATCTTCGGGCGATTCTATCGTAAGGTAAGATATACACCGACGGGCATCGATGGTGCCATCGCCTTTGAGTGCTCCGGTGGGACAGGCGGCGACACATCTGCCACACCGTTCACAAGCGACATCACCATATGCGGCGGCAGGGCGCAACGGCTCGTCGGGCGTGAGTACGGCTGTCGTAACAATGACACCGATGACATAGTCCGAGCCACGTCCGGGCACTATCAGACGATTGTTAAGTCCGATGATACCGGCACCGGCACGCGATGCCCAATAACGCTCGCGCAATGGCGCGGTGTCAACGCATACTCGCGATGTCGTGCCGAGAGCGGCGTCTATGGCACGAGCCACCGGTGCAAGTCGCCGACGCACAACCTTGTGATAGTCGCGACCGAGGGCATAGGTGCTAATGCGCGGTTGATCAGCGCCATCAAGGGTGTCTGAATGATAATTGAACAGGCACACGATAAGCGAGTTTGCCCCTTCATCGAGCAGCAGTCGCGGGTCATTGCGCACATTCTCATAGTTTTCCAAAAAGGTCATGGTAGCATGGCGTCCGTCAGATATGAAGGCGTCATAGCGCGCGACAGCCTTGGCGTCGACAGGCTCGGCATGAGCTATCGCCACGACCTCGGCACCGGCATCGAGCGCGAGGCGTTTTATTCCGTCAGAGGTCAATGACAGCGAACTCATATCCACGAGCTTTTAACTCGGCGACAACGCGCGGCACGGCGGCAAACATATTCTCGCGTGCTTTCAGTGAATCATGGAAAACAATTATCGATCCGTCACGAACATTATCGATGACATTGCGGTATACCCTGTCGGGCGAAAGTCGCCGGTTGTAGTCTCGGCTTATAATGTCATACATAATGATGCGATAGCGACGATTGAGCACTCTCATCTGGGCGCGCCGCATAATGCCGTGCGGAGGGCGAAAGAGCGGTGAATTGATTAGGCTGTCTGCATCAGCGATATCGCGCAAATAGTGCATCGATGTCGTATGCAAACCTTGCAGGTGGTGCATAGTGTGATTGCCGACAGCGTGACCACGTTCACGCACAAGTTCAAGCAACTCGGGGTGGCGGCGCACGTTATCGCCGACCATAAAGAACGTTGCTTTCACCTCCAGCTCGTCGAGCATATCGAGCACACGTGGTGTCACCTCGGGAATAGGTCCGTCATCAAACGTCAGGTAAACGGTGGGACACGCCACCGGCTGCCGTATCCGCCAAATGGCTTGTGGAAACAGCAGCCGGTATAAACGTGGAGGGCGCTCGATTAACATATCGCGATAGTGCTCGTGAGCACTAATTTATTGTCTGCAAAGCATCAAAACAGCCATGCGTTTTTGATATCATCGACGCTGAGACCTGTCTTTTTAGCTACGTCTTTAAGCACTTTTGTGCGATCGATGCCATAAGTCTTGGCGAAGACGACATACGAGCTGCACATCTGAGCGGTGTGCATATCAAATTGTGACAAGGCTTTTGCGACGTCGTCATCACTCAACCCAAAGTAGAAGGCATAAGCCATTGAGCGCAACGATGAGTCAGCATCGATGGCTGTTATGTCTGCCAAGAAGTCAAGTTGTTTGCTTTGATCGCTGTTGTCGGTGAGTTCTGAGACAATGGGCTTATCGATGATAGCTTCGCCAATGTTTGCGGTGTTAAGCAGACCTATGATTTGTGCCATATTGTAGCGCACGTTGTATGTGTCGCTTGTGCCGAGTTTGGCGGCAAAATCAGGATCGGTCTCCACAAGACCGAGAGCATAGCGCACGAGCGGAGCGTAGTGTTTGATTGACACATCACACAGTTCACGACCCTTGGCTATCAATTGTTTGTTTTTTAGTTTTAATCCCAAACGTATGTAACCCTCGGCAAGTTTGACATCCTGCATACTCTCATAGGGACATATATTGCCGGGGAGTTTCTTTTGCATCAAGTCAAGGAGATTAACCGCCATGTCAAGGTATGTTCGCGGCTCGGGCAAACCTTTTTGTTTCGAGAGACCACGCGAAGTGGCGGGAGCCGGCGTCTTGCCGTATGCCATGAGGTCGTCTACGGCAGTGATTATTGCACGACGTGTCGATGTCACCATATGGCGCACGGTCTCGTCGAGATAGAGCGAGCCGGGAGTCGCCGTGTCAAGCCCGCCCCAACGAAATTTGCCGACAATATTGTCGTATGCCTTGGCGGCGACAGGTGAAACGGTGAAGCCCGGTGCCGTGCGGTCAAACGGCAATACCTGATATGCCATGCCGACACCAAAGGTGTTTTCAACCCACCCGGGGTAATAATTCTCGCCAACGGTCGACGCGATATAAACCGGACGTTTGAAGTTGTCTGCCATCGAGCTGGTGATAATGTCATAAGTCAGCCAATCATTCAGACCGCCCGAGAAGCCGCCAATCTTGGCACTGCCGACTTCCATATAAGCATTACCCAACGAGTCTGTAAACTGAGGTTCACAGCCGAAGCGCGATTTTATCACCTTCGCATCAAGGGGCACGATGACCGATGGGTATGTAAACGGATAAATATCATTGCCATAATACTTGGCAAGTTCCGTGGCACCCGGCATACGCTTGCCATAGAAGTCACTCATTGCTTTTTGTATAGTGACAGTTCCCGGATCCATGCGATAATTCGGTATTTGTGTCGCCGGCAAATTGATAAATTGCAACTTGTCATAGGCATAGTCCTCGGGGTTGGCAAACATCGGTACTCCCTTGGCTTCGTATGACGCAGATCTTATCTGGTTGGCATACCAATCGGTGGCAAGGTATGAGAGGTTCACAACCTTGACATCTGTGCGGCAGCCCTCAACTTCTTGTGCATACCACAAGGGGAAGGTGTCATTATCGCCATTGACAAATATTATGGCGTTATCATCAAGCGAGTTAAGGTAATTCATACCAAAGTCGCGCGTTGTATAGCGTCCCGAGCGATCATGGTCGTCCCATGTCTGCGACACCATCTGCAAAGGCACGAGAATGCCGATGACGATGGCGATTGTGGCGGCAGTCCATTTTGACGCAGTCGAGAGGTTGTCTTGACGCGCCCAAGCGTCTTCAAGACGCGCCTGACGCAATTCGTCTCCCGAGAGTTTTCCTAACTTCTTGTCAGAGTCGGGGTTCTTCTTGTTCTTAGCCAACAAACCGCGTATGACGTGGAATATCGCCGGCACACCCATTCCGACCCAGATGGCATAAGCATAGAACGAGCCGGCAAAGGCATAGTCACGCTCACGAGGCTGACCCGGAGTTTGGTTTAGGTATAACACAATGGCAATGCCGGTCATAAAGAATAAGAAGAAGACTATCCAGAAATGCTGTATGCCTCGCTCCGGAGCCGTGCGATGTATGACAAGCGCCTGCCACAGCAGACCGAAGATGCCGAGCAACAGGGGCAACATAAAGAATACGTTGTGTCCCGGATTGTCTTCTCCATATTCGGCGGGCAAAAGGCTTTGGTCGCCGAGACGGGCATTGTCAATGAACGATATGCCCGAAATCCAGTTTCCGAGATGAGGCTCACCATTGCCTTGGAAGTCATTCTGACGCCCGGCAAAGTTCCACATGAAGTATCGCCAATACATGTGGTTGAGCTGATAGTTTATAAAGTATCTGAAATTTGTGCCGAAATCAGCTTTCCATATTTCTTTGTTGGTCTGTGGGTCAATGCTTGGGTCACCATATTCGTCAACACCATAATTTATCGATGTGGTGTGGTTGGTATATGGGAGCATCTCTTCGGCAGTGACATAACCGCGCTCTGCCCACTCTTTGCGCACTGACGCCGGAATGGAGGCAAAATCGGGATTTTCATATTGTGACCACGATTTGTAATCGCGCACGTGCATCTCGCGATTACTATAAATGCGCGTGAACAACATATTCATTTCGGGCACCGTCTGCAAATCATACTCGTGCTTTTCGGCGACGTATCTATCAGGCTGTGCAGGGTTTGTCTTAGCAATTTTGACGTATGATGCACCACCCTTGTCTATAACTTGGTTCGTGGTTGCATCGCGCAGATACCCGTCAAAAACTTTTGTTTTGGGATAGCCGTTCTCATCAACTTCGGCGACAGTCACTTCTCGCCCTTCGGCGTCTTGAGCTCTTTGCCACTTGATTTCTTCGGCAAACACCGGACCGTTAAACAACGGGCGATCTCCATATTGTTCGCGATTGAGATATGAGCCGAGAGCAAAGACATTGTCGGGAGAGTTTTGATTCATCGGCGTGTCGGCATTGGCGCGTATCAACAAAAGCGCATACGACGAATATCCGATAAATATCACAAATATACTGAGTATGGCTATTTTAAGTATGCGCACCGGCAACGGGCGGCAAAAGCCGAACAGATAAACGCCGAGAGCGATTATCAACACCGTGGGTATCAGCCAACTATGACCGATAAAAGGCATACCCGACAGTATCACTGACAAGAACACCATAATTCTTATCAGCACCCTCGATACCGCACTTTTCTTTGCATGCAACAGATATATCGTAACCACAAAGGTTGCGATCAACAATATTGCATAGCAAAAGACGCCTGTATTGTATGAGAAGCCAAAGACATTGACAAACAGCAATTCAAAGCCTTGTGCCACCTTCATAAATCCGGGAACGAGTCCGTAAAGTATCAACCCCACAAGCACTGCCGACACAACCAATGCTATCAACGAACCTTTGAGATTGATTTTCTTAAACTTACGATAATATACCACAAGCACGATAGCCGGGATACACAACAGGTTGAGCAAGTGAACGGCTATCGAAATGCCGATGACATACGCTATCAGCACCAAATAGCGATCGCTATGAGGTTGGTCGGCACGATTTTCCCATTTAAAGATCAGCCATATAACCAATGCCGTGCAGAACGACGAGAAGGCATAAACCTCACCCTCGACAGCCGAGAACCAGAAGGTGTCGCTCCACGTGTAAACCAAAGCGCCACACAAGCCGGCACCCATGATGATGGCGGTCTTCACCGGCGAAACTTCGCTCTCCCCATCGCGCACCGTAAGACGGCGCACAAGATGCGTTATTGTCCAGAACAACAACAATATCGTACCGGCAGAGAGTAGCGCCGACATCGAATTGACAGCGATGGCGGCATCCTGAGCCTCGCCACCAAAGAGGGTGACAAAGAAACGTGCCGTGAGCATAAATATCGGGTTGCCCGGCGGGTGACCGACTTCAAGTTTAAAACCTTGTGAAATAAATTCGGGACAATCCCAAAAGCTGGCGGTAGGCTCTATGGTCAACCAATACGTGACCGCAGCTATCACAAAACACAGCCAACCGAGCGAGTTGTTAATAATGTTATAACGTTTCATCGATGAGGATAAATAGTTTACTATTACCTTATTGGCGACACGACAAACGCCGCCACCAAATTTTGCGCGTTCGACGCCGGCAGTCGTCACACACCAAACAGTGTCGACAACAGCCAACGAGTTACAAACGACAAAGTTAGTCAAATATCCTCAAAGACAAGCAACATCAGTCAACAAATACCCTGTTAATTAACTTTAAACACCAAAAACAACACCCCCACCCCACACCCCCACAATAAAAAACAAAGCGGATGTATCGCCAAATTTGACAGTTATTGCTTAATTTTGTGAATAAATTTTAAGCACTGCGTAAAAACGATGAAAGATTTTGTGGCAATAGATTTTGAGACGGCAAACGGCTGCCGGGCAAGTGTTTGCTCCGTGGGTATTGTTGTGGTTATAGACGGCGAGATTGTCGACAGCTTTTACAGCCTGATACACCCGACCCCCGACTATTATTCATATCAAAACATCGCCGTTCACGGTCTGACAGACAAGGACACCGCCACGGCACCGACATTTCCCACCGTTTGGCAACAAATCACACAACGCATAGCCACTCATGCCACAACGTTAAAGCTCAGACGCTCGCCGACCGCAGGCGTATTACCACTTGTCGCCCACAACAAAGCCTTTGACGAAAGTTGTCTGCGGGCAGTGTTTGCCGAATACAACATGGAATATCCGGAGTATGAATTCCTATGCACACTCAAAGCCTCGCGCCGTCGTTTGCGTGGCACAATTCCCAACCACCGACTTCACACCGTCGCCGCGGCTTGTGGCTTCGACCTCACCAACCATCACCACGCCCTCGCCGATGCCCAAGCCTGCGCCGCCATCGCCCTCAAACTCCTGTAGCAAGAGAGGGCTGACGATATCATAAATGCGAGTTCAGAGTCAACTTCACAAAATCTATGATTAAATTTCGCCACTTAATTCACCGATCGCATCTGTTCGGTTTTACCCTGTTCCCAAATTGTGACTATTTTTATAACTTTGTATCGTTGACATTATAGCCATTTTTATTAATTTGTTTTCTTCCATCTTACATATTCACGGGGAGTTTTACCCTCGATACCTTTGAAAAAGCGACCGAAATGAGAGAGGTAGTCAAACCCTAAAGAATATGCCGTCTCTGTTACGGACTTCCCTGACATAAGCATTGTTTTAGCCCGCCTGATAATATATTTTGCTATATACATGTGTACATTCTCACCTGTTTCCTCTTTTATTAGATCCCCAAGATAATTAGTTGCTACGCACAGTTGTTCCGCACAGTATTTTACTTTTGGCAATCCCAAGAGGTATTGCAATTCGGCTTGGTAATAATCATCTAATGTATTCTCCAACCTGCTTACTATATGGAATCTTTTTGTGTTTGCCGTCAGTTTGTATTGCTTATGGAATTGTTTGGAGCAAAAGACAAGCACCAGTTCGATAATCTTCTCTATCAGATTGCTATCTTGTGACTCCATATCAAGTTCAGCTTGTAACATTTCCATCAAGTTTGTCATCTGTAATCGTTCTTTGGAGTCTATGGTTAAAGCCTCATTGTTGTGGTATTTAAAGAATTCAAAGCGATGGAGTGTTTTTTCGAAAGACTTACCATGAAATAGCTCGGGACTAAACAACAAAGCCCACCCTCTACGTTTGAAATATGTTCCATCGTTTGGTGAACCACCTATTTGAGAAGGAGCTACACACACAATGGAGTTTTTGGAATAATTATATCGAGCCGTTCCGTAGAATAGAGACTCTTCGGCATCCTCCAATAAAAACACTCCATATATCCCCCACAAACACAGACAATGGCGCACAGACAGCAAGTCATCGTAGTGTATGATGCTTACAAATGTATGTTGGTCTTCTACCCCCATAAAAGCATTGTAGTCATGTACTTTTTCTATCTTTAAGTCATATTTATTTACCATTGCAACAAATAATTCTTCTATTAATTTCCATACAAAAATAGAAAGAAAACGGCGGTAATTCCATATC